>JBFKMV010000169.1:0-11133 GCA_041629655.1 Candidatus Polarisedimenticolaceae bacterium | reverse complement strand
TGCTTGCTGATTCATGGGAACCTCCGCCGGGCGGCGAGGGAATCGTCCCGGTGACGCTCCGGCCGACCCGTTCGTGGCCGCAGATTACAACGAGGGGCTGCCCGGCCGTTGATTCCCGACCCCGGATCGACGTAGAGTTCCGCCTACCCGGGCCCTGCGCGACCCCCCGTCCGACCTCTCGCTTGCCGCGGCCCCGAACGAACGAGGAGGTACCGACATGGTCTCGCTATCCGCCCTCTGGCTCCCGATCCTGCTGTCCGCCGTGCTCGTGTTCGTCTGGAGCTCGATCAGCCACATGGTGCTCAAGCTGCACAGCCGCGACTACGACGCGATGCCCGGCGAGGCGAACATCATGGCCGCGATGCGCAAGGAGAACGTCGGCCCCGGCAACTACATGATGCCCCACTGCGCCACGCAGTCCGAGATGAACACGCCCGAGATGAAGAAGAAGTGGGAGCAAGGCCCGGTCGGCCTGTTCAACGTCCTCCCCAGCGGCCAGCCCGCGATGGGCAAGAACCTCGTGCAGTGGTTCATCTACACGCTGATCGTCGCGCTGTTCGTGGCCTACCTGACGACGCGTACCGTCGCCGCCGACGCGGACTACCTGCAGGTGTTTCGCGTGGCCGGCACCGCGGCCTTCCTGGCCTACGCCATGGGCCACCCCATGGACTCGATCTGGAAGGGGCAACGCTGGGGCACGACCGCGCGGCACGCCGTCGACGGCGTGGTGTACTCGTTGCTGACCGCGGGCACGTTCGGCTGGCTGTGGCCGTAAGCCGGCCGGGCTAGCCGCAGCTACGTCGTCCTCCGCAGCAGCACGACGAGCTGGAACACGCCACCTACCGCCAGCAACGGCAGCGCGAAGATCGCGGGGCCGGACAGTCCCACGAACGCGCGATGCGGGTCGGCCGGGTGGTAGTGCACCGTGAACCGCTCGCCGACCTCGACGTGACGCCGCAGCGAGATCACGTTACCGGCGCGAATCAGCTCGCCCGAGCGCGTCTCGAACTCCACCGGCCGCAGGTCGGTGTCGGCGAACATCACGCCGTCGGCGGTTTCCCAGGTCAGCACGCGGTAGAAGTGGACGCCGAGGTTGACCAGCCCCACGAGCAGCAGCGGGAAGCCGACCAGCAGGAACACGCGCGCGGTGGAACGGGTCATCGTCGAGATCATGTAACGCCGCGGGCCGCGTGGCGTCAATCGAGTCCAGGCGGGGCTTGACCGGCATTCCCGAGGGGCGCATACTTACCATATGAAACGTACAACTCTTGTGCTCGATGAGGAATCTCTCGAGCAGGCGCTCCGCCTCAGCGGCGAGCGGACCTACTCGGCGGTGGTCAACCGGGCGTTGAGCGAGTTCGTCCGCCGGGCCCGCGCCGGTCGCATCCTCGAGCTCGCCGGCTCGGGGCTGTGGGAGGGCGACCTCGCGGAGATGCGCGGCGACCTGTCGGTCCACGAGCCGAAGCGAAAGGGACGCCGGCATGGTGATCGTTGACACCTCGGTCTGGGTCGAGGTGTTTCGCAAGCCCTCCCGGTTCCGCCTCGAGTCGGCCGTGGAGCTCGACGAGGTCGTGACCTGCCCGCCGGTGATCCAGGAGGTGCTGCAGGGGTTTCGCGACGCGCGGGCGTACGCCGTCGCTCGCGACGCCATGCTGGCCTTGCCACGGGTCGAGTCGCCACTCGCGGTCGAGGTCTTCGTCGACGCCGCCAACCTGTACCGCGGCGCGAGGCGCTCGGGTCTCACGGTCCGGTCGGGCGTCGACTGCCTGGTCGCCGCCTGCGCGATCCGCAACGGGCTGACCGTGCTGCACCGGGACCGGGACTTCGACGCGCTGGCCCGGGTGTCCGGTCTCCAGGCGCAGGCCATCCGGAAGACCTGACCGGGCCTACAGGCCCTCGATCAGGAACACGTCGCCGCGCTTGCGGGACAGGCTGAAGTAGACGGTCGTACCGTCGGCCGACCAGCTCGGGTAGTCCACGAGCACGGTCGACGACGCGAGGTCGGTGACACGCTCGACCTCGCCGGTGCTCACCCGCACGATCCCGAGGTCCTTGTGGTCGATCACGACCAGGATCCGGTCGGGATCGGTCGGGCACCACTGGGGATGCGAGTACTCGACGTCGCCGCCGGCCACCCGGCGGGCCTCGCCGGCGCCGGCGGGAACGATCCACAGCTCGCGCACGCCGCTTCGCACCTCGCGCTGGACCGCGATCTCGCCGCCGTCCGGCGACCACGTGGGGAAGACCCCGGGCTCCGGAAGCTCCGTCGACGCGCCGCCTAGCTCGTGGATCCAGGAGCTCGTGGCGGCCGAGGCGGCGATGAGCCGGCCGTCCGGCGACCACTGGGCCGCGGTCGCACCGGCGCCTTCCTGCTTGACCACGATCTCGGGGGTCGCGTCGCCGCGGCGCTGGACGGCCAGCCGGCGCGGGCCGTCGGGGAGGTCCAGCTCGTAGGCGATACGTGAACCGTCGGGCGACCAGCGGGCGAACCGGGTTTCTCCCGGCGTCGTGAGCTGCTGCAGCGTGCCGTCGACGAGATCCAGCGTCCACAGCCGCGAGCTGCCCGTGCGGTCCGATTCGAACAGCAAGGTGCGGCCGTCGGGATGGAGGTGTGGCGCGTCCTCCGAGCCGTCAGTCGAGGTGATGCGCCGCAGCACGCGGGTCTGGACGTCCAGCGCCCAGACGTCCGGCGCGAAGCGCACCGTGCTGAAGGCCAACCGTCGTCCGTCGGACGACAGCGAAACGTCGATGTCGCTCCCCTCGCCGAAGGTGATGCGCTCGGCGGCCGCGACGGGCCGGCCGTCGCCGCCGACGGGCAGTCGCCACAGGTTCAGCACGGCGGGGCCGGCGGTGCGGTCGGTGGAGAAGTAGATCCAGCGCCCGTCGGGCGACCACGCCGGCTCGAGCGCCATGCCCTCGAACAGCCGGGTACGTTCGCCGCCCGCGGCCGGGACGACGTACAGGCCCAGGCCATCCTCGAACGACCCGTAGGCGATGAAGCGCCCGTCGGGCGACCACGCCGGCTGGAAGTCCATCCCGTCGCCGTCGGTGAGCTTGACCGGCTCCCCGCCCGCCGCGGGCATCCGCCAGATGTGCCACTGGCCGTCGCGGTCGGACTGGAACGCCAGCGCGCTCCCGTCGGGCGACCACGTCGGGTAGGCCGCGCGATCGGCCAGCTTCGAGGCCGCGCCGCCGAGCGCGGGCACCAGGTAGAGGTCGGCGTTGACCGCGGCGATGTAGGTCGAGACCGAACCCAATCCGCCGACGGTGGTCAGGTAACCTCCCGGCCGTCCGCGCGCCGACACGAAGGCCAGCCGTGTCCCGTCCGGGGACCAGCGGGGATGGGCGTCGTCGGCGGGATGCGTCACGACGCGGTTCACGTTGCCGCCGGCCAGCGGGAGGATCGCGATGTCGAGGTTGCCCGCCTCGTCGGTCGTGTAGGCGACGTAGTTGCCGTCCGGCGAGAGCGCGGGTTCGAACTCCAGACCCTCGCCGAAGGTCAGCCGCCGGAAAGCGGAGTCGGGGTCGAGGCCCCGGGCTTCCACGCTTTCGGAGGGACGCAGCAACCATCCCGCCGCGAAGAGCACCGCGCCGGCGACGCCCAGGATCGCCCAGCGTGCGGGTGACGGCCGGCGCGCTTCCGGTACGGCAACCTCGGCGGCGGCGCCGCCGTCTCCGGCGATCACGTCCTCGATCACGATCCGCGCCTCGCCGATGTCGCGCAGCCGGCGGCGCTCGTCGCGGGTCAGGCAGCGCTCCAGCAGCCGGCGCAGACGCGGCGGCGTGCCGGCCGGCAGCGCGCTCCAGTCGGGCTCGCGGCTGAGCACGGCGACCAGCGTGTCCGAGACCGTCTCGCCGGGGAACGCGCGCTCGCCGGTCAGCGCCTCGTACAGCAGGCAACCGAAGGCCCAGATGTCGGCGCGCCGGTCCACCGGACGGCCGCGGGCCTGCTCGGGGCTCATGTAGGCCGCGGTCCCGAGGATCATCCCGTCGCGGGTCTGCCCTCCCGACGTCAACGTGGGCGACATCGCGGGATCGGTCCCGCCCGAAGTCGGCTCGCGCTCCACGGCCTTGGCCAGGCCGAAGTCCAGCACCTCCACCCGGTCCGCAGCCCCCAGCACGACGTTGGCCGGCTTGAGGTCGCGGTGGATCACGCCCTGCTCGTGCGCCGCCTCCAGCGCCTCGGCGACCTCGCGGCCGACGATCAGCACCTCGTCCAGCGGGAGCGGTCCGCGCTGGAGCCGCTGCGCCAGGTCCTCGCCCTGGGCCAGCTCCATGGCGATGAAGCGCAGGCCCTCGACCTCGTGCAACCCGTGGATCGTGGTGATGTTCTCGTGGTTCAGCGATGCCAGCAGCTTGGCCTCGCGCTCGAAGCGCGCCAGCCGGTCCGGGTCCTCCGAGAACGCCGCGGGCAAGATCTTGATCGCCACCTCGCGGTCGAGCGCGGTGTCGACGGCCTTCCAGACCGCACCCATCCCGCCCTCGCCGATCTTCTCGACGATGCGGTAGTGCAGCAGTGTCTGTCCGGGCTCGATCGGCAACCCTGGCCCTCGACGCGGGACGGATACGTCTACGATCCCTGCAGCGGAGGGGATTGTAGATCAGGTCCGACCCCCCTGCTCCCAGTCGATGCGGCGCGTCAGCACCATCACCACCGCCAGCACGGCGAACAGGCCGATCGAACCGACCAGCAGGGCGTAATCCTGGTTGCGCAGCAGCACGTACAGGAATCCGTACAGACCGGCGACGACCAGGCCGACCACCGCGGCGCGCCCCCTGCCGCGCAGCACGGCCGCGCAGTAGTGGGTCACCAGGCCGACCACCGCGGCGCTCGCCAGCAGGTACGCGACCGCGAAGCCGAGGTGCTCGGCCAGCGACAGCTCCAGCAGGTAGAACACGCACATCGCCGCGCCGACCAGGAGATACTGCAGCGAGTGGATCCGGCGCCCGGCCAGCACCTCGAACAGCCACAGCGACAGGAACGTGAACAGCAGGAACAGCGCCTCGTACTTCACGCTGCGCTCCGCCATCCGGTAGGGGTCGACCGGCGTCAGCAGCTCGAACCCGAACGTCGAGGCCCACAGGACGTCGTCGTCCACGGCCGAGTCCGAGGTCCAGGCCTGGGGGTAGTTCCGGCCCAACGAGGGCACGCTCCAGTCCGCGGCGAAGCCCGAGCCGCTGACCTCGTGACTCGACGGGAGCCAATTGCCGCAAAAGCTCGGGTCGGGCCAGTTCGATTCCAGCGTCACGGTCGTCTCGCGCCCGAACGGCGCGAACGCGACGGCGCTGCTGCCGTTGAGCATCAACGGGATCGAGAACTTCCCGCCGGCGCGGGCCGCGGCGGGGTCCAGCGGAGCGTGGATTCCCGACCGTCCGACCCCGAACGGGCCGGTCCCGGCGACGAAGCCGATCTCGGCGCCCTGCCAGATCAGCCGCGCCTGGTTGCGGATCGCGCGGGCGTCCGAGATACCGATCCAGACCTGGGCCCGCTCCCAGAGCACGTCCTCCGGCGCGATCCCCAGCTCGGCGAACGACGGTGCGCTGAAGCTCCCCTCGAGCGTGACCTCCATCGAGTACACGGGCACCTCGAAGATCCCGCGATGCCGGATCTCGCTGTCGACGCTGCCGGCGACGTGCAGCGTCTCGGGCAGGAAGACGGCGAAGCGCTCGCCCGTGCGCCGGATGCTCCGACCTTCGCGGTCCTCGGTCCAGGTCTTGACGTAGGGCACCGCCAGGGCGGGACCCAGCACGACCTGTCGCTGCCCCCAGGTCGCGGTGACCTCGGTCACCGCCTCGTCGCGGGTGGCGCGCCGCGCCTCGATCAGGCCGTGGATCATGCCGATCGGGATTTGCAGCAACAGCACCAGAAAGCCGATCAGCAGCACCCGCAGCAGCTGCGAGCGTCGCAGGAAATCGATCGCGGTGGCCGGCAGCTCGCTCATCGCGGCGATGGATGAAGCAAGGGCCGTTCCACGACCGTTTCGCGGGCGGACCGGGCGGTCGGGACCTCTGCGGGTGTCACCGGTGACACGATCCGTGTGGTTACGGCAACGGCCGATCGGTGCGACAATCCACGGCCTGACCCGAACGTGGAGCGATGCCGTGGCCGAGCCGCCTGACGACGAGATCCTGCGCGTCTTCCAGACCCGCGCCGAGACCCGCGCGTTCTACGACAAGATCGCCAGGGTCTACGACACGCTGGCCGAGCGCAGCGAGGCGCCCGTGCGACAGCGCGGGCTGGAGCTGCTCAACGTCCGCCCCGGCGAGACCGTGCTGGAGATCGGTTGCGGAACCGGCCGCTCGCTGGCGGAGCTGGCCGAGCGTATCGGGCGCGGACCTCGCGGCGGCGGGTTGATCGGTCTCGACCTGTCACGGGGCATGCTGGGCCAGTCCCGCGAGCTGCTCGACGGCCGCGCCCCGGTGCTGCTGGTCGTCGGCGATGCGACGCGCCTTCCGCTCGCCGGCGATGCGGTCGACGCGATCTTCATCAGCTTCACGCTGGAGCTGTTCGACACCCCGGAGATCCCGGCCGTGCTTGCGGAGTGCCGGCGCGTGCTCAAGCCCAACGGCCGCATGGTCGTCGTCGGCATGTCCAAGGAGGGTCCGGGCGGCGGCGCGATGGTCAAGGTCTTCGAGTGGACCCACCGCCACTTCCCGAACTTCGTCGACTGCCGGCCGATCTACGTCCGGCGGGCGCTGGAGCAGGCGGGCTTCGCGATCGGCGAGGTCGACCGGATGGACATGTGGGTCCCCGTCGAGGTCGTGCTGGCGTCGCGGGTTTGACTCAGGGCGTACCCGCGGCGGCGGGGTTCCCGGTCGGCGGCGGCAGCCCCAGCGCCCGGTCCAGCCGCGGATCGCGGCCGTAGAGGTCGCGGCGGAACTGCACCGAGCCGTCGGCATCGGCCCAGGCGGTCCAGTACAGGATGTGCACCGGCAGCGACACGGGCAGCTGCACGGTCTGCTCGCGCGCCGACTGCATCGCGCTGCGTAGCGACGACTCCTCCCACTGCGTTCCGTGCAGCAGGTACTTCGCCAGGTCCAGCGGCTTCTCGATCCGGATACAGCCCGAGCTGAAATCGCGTTGCGAGCGCGCGAACAGCTCCCGGGACGGCGTGTCGTGCAGGTAGACGTTGAACGGGTTGGGGAACATGAACTTGATCAGCCCCAGCGCGTTGTTCGGTCCCGGCGCCTGACGCAGCCGGGTGTTGGCCCCGGTGGCCGTGGCCCAGTCCACCTCGAGCGGATCGACGGGCCGCCACTGGCCCTCGGAGATCTGGAACACCGTCATGTTCTGACGCGCGGCGTAGCCGGGGTCCTTGCGCAGCTCGGGCAGCTTGTCCTTGCGCAGGATCGTCGGCGGCACCTCCCACGAGGGGCTCAGCACCAGGTAGCGCATGGTGTCGCTGAACACCGGCGTCTTGCGCACCACGCGGCCCACGATCACCCGCATCTCCAGCGCGACCTCGCCGCGCTCGACGACCTCCAGCCGGAAGTCGGGCACGTTGACCAGGATGTAGCGCTCGCCCAGGTCGAGCGGCAGCCAGCGCCAGCGCTCGAGGTTCAGCTCGATCTGGCGCAGCCGCTCCCCGGCCGTGACGTTCATCGCCTCCAGCGTCTGCTTGCCGATCGCGCCGTCGTCGTCCAGGCCGTGGCGGCGCTGGAACCGCCGCACCGCCTCGGCCAGCGCCTCGTCGAACAGCTCCGGCTCGGCCGCTTCCGGACCGTCCAGCTCGCCCGTGATCCGCAGACGGTTCCGCACAACGCGGATCCGCTCGCCGCTCTCGCCGGGCTTGAGCGTCGGTCCCCCGGGGACGGCCGGCCATCCGCCCATCGCCACCAGCGCTTCGTAGCGCCCGCGGGCCGCGACCAGCCGCGCGTAACCGGGGTGGTGCGGCCGCAGGTCGCGCAGCGCCGCACGCACGTCACCCCCGTTCACGGCGGTGGCGAGCAGCGCCGGCAGGTCGACCTCCTTGCGGGCGGCGAACCAGTCGGGCTCGAAGGTCTCGGGGCGCACGCGCCCGTTGACGAGATGCGCCCCGTAGATCAGGAACGCGTCGGTCAGCAACAGGTCGAGCGCGGCCAGCCGCGCGGTCTCGCGGGCCGGATCCGGCTCCGGCGGCCCGGCGAGCAGCGCCTCGAGCCGCGCCAGGTGGTAGTCCGCGGGGCGCATCCCCTCGGCGTCGGCGGCGCGGAGCTCCTCGACCAGCTGCCGGGCCCGCGCGGCGGGCCGCCGGTTCGACAGCCAGGCCGGCTCGAACCCACGCAGCTCGTAGAAGCCGGGCAGCGTCTTCACGGCGAAGACCCAGTCGCCGCCGACGCGGATCCGCGTTTCGCCCGCGGTCCGTTCGACCTGGGTGCGGATCGCGTCGCGCAGTGTCGGCGCGTCGCTCGCCGCGGCGCCGGCAACCGACAGGGCCAGCGCCAGCACCATCGTCATTCGGATCATGTTGCTTGCCATGACTTTTGATCCTAGCACGCGACCGGCGCGCCTCAACGGGCCGGCCGTTGTACGATGTCGGCGTCGCGGTGACTGCACGCCGCCGACCTGCGGGAGGGTGCCTCGTGATCCGAACGGTTCTCTACGATCCCGCGACCCGGGAGCTTCGCCAGGGCGGGGCCGAGCTGATCGACGACTGGGACCGCCTTCCGGCCGGCAGGATCTGGGTCGCGCTCGAGAACGAGCCGCCCGACGCGGAGACCGCGCTGCTGTCGCAGCGCTTCGGGGTCCACCGGCTGGCCATCACCGACGCGCTGCGCGACCGCCATCCGCCGAAGATCGAGCCGTTCGCGGACAACACGTTCATCCTGCTCAAGGGGCTCGACGCCGGATCGACCTCGCTGGAGTTCGGCACGATCCAGCTGTCGATGTTCGTGGGCGAGCGGTTCCTGGTCACGCGCAGCAACGGCCGCTCGGTGAGTAGCGAGATCGTGATGTCGGAGCTGACCTCGGGCGCGATCCCGCCGGACGTCTCGCGGGCCGCCCTGGCGCTGCGGCTCTGCCGCGCCGTCGCCGACCGCTTCCTGCCGTTGCTGCTGGCGGTCGAGAAGCGGCTCGAGGAGATGGAGGAGGAGATGCTCGAGCGGCCCAGCGACGAGCTGCTGGGGGAGCTGGTGCGGCAGAAGGGCGACCTCAAGCGGATCCTGCGCATCCTGCAGTACCACGCGCAGGTTTTCACGGTCGCGCGCGCGAACACACCCGCGCAGCTCGCCGAGCACGACCACGAGCTGATCGACGTGCAGGAGCAGCTCGACCGGCACCTGAGCCTGGCCCGCCTGTACTACGAGCTGACCGACGACCTGATGCAGGGCTACCTGTCGCTGTCGGCGCACCGCCTGAACCAGATCATGCAGACGCTGACGATCGTGACCGTGGTGTTCGTGCCCGTCACGTTCATGGCCGGGATCTACGGCATGAACTTCGAGTTCATGCCCGAGCTGGGCTACCGGCCGGCGTACTTCATCCTGCTCGGGGCGATGCTGACCGTGGTGGCCGGGATCCTGCTGCTGTTCTACAACCGCGGCTGGCTGGGCGGCCGCGGGCGGCGGCGCGGTGATCGGTAGGACGCTCAACCACTACCGGATCACGAGCCTGCTCGGTCAGGGCGGGATGGGAGCGGTCTACGTCGCCGAGGACACCGAGCTGCGGCGCGAGGTCGCGCTGAAGGTGCTGCCCCCGGAGATGGCGGCCGACGCCGAGCGGCTCCAGCGCTTCAAGCAGGAAGCGCGCGCCGTCGCGGCGTTGAACCATCCCAACATCGTCACCGTGTTCTCGGTCGAGCAGGCCGCGGACGTGCACTTCATCACCATGGAGCTGGTGCGCGGCCGCCGGTTGTCGGAGCTCGTGGCGGACCGGGGGCTTTCGCCGCAGCGCCTGCTGGAGCTGGCGGTCCCGCTGGCCGAAGCCGTTGCCGCGGCGCACGGGCGCGGCGTGATCCACCGCGACCTCAAGCCGGACAACGTGATGGTCGACGACGAGGGGCGGCTGAAGGTGCTGGACTTCGGCCTGGCCAAGCTCGACCCGGGCGCTTCGGGGGAGGCCGACGCGACGATGACCGCCGAGGGACGGCTGCTCGGGACGGCGACCTACATGTCGCCCGAGCAGGCGCAGGGCAAGCCCGTCGGCCCGCCCTCGGACGTGTTCAGTCTCGGCATCCTGCTCTACGAGATGGCCACGGGCGAGCGGCCCTTCGGCGGCGACAACCAGATCGCGATCCTGTCCTCGATCATCCGCGACGAGGCGCGGCCGGTCTCGGAGTCGGTGCCGGGGGCCGGTCATCTCGACGGCATCGTCGGGCGCTGCCTGGCCAAGCAACCCGAGGCGCGCTACCCGAGCGCGCAGCAGCTGGCCGCCGACCTCAGGCAGCTTCGGACCGCGCTGACCTCGGGCGACCGCTCGCTCGCGGGCCGGGTTCCCGGGGCCGCGGCACGCCCGGGCCTCTCGGGCCGCCGGATCGTGGTGGCCGGCGCGACGCTGCTGGCGGCCGCGGCGGTGGTGCTGGTCGCGGGGTGGCTGATCCGCCGCGACGCCCGCGTCGAGTGGGCTCGCACCGAGGCGATCCCGAGAATCGAGGCGGCGGCCGAGCAGTCGACCTGGCTCGAGTGGGGCACCGCCGCGTGGGAGGCCAACGAGCTGGCGCGCCAGGCGGCCGCCGTTCTGGGCGACGATCCCTCGCTGATCGCCGCCTGGGATCGCGTCACGAACGTGATCGACCTGACCTCCGAGCCTCCGGGCGCGGACGTCTGGGGCAAGCCCTACACCGATCCCGAGGGCCCGTGGCGTCACCTGGGCCGCACGCCGCTCGAGGGGCTGCGGCTACCCGCCGGCACCTCGCGGCTGCGCGCCGCGCTGGACGGCCACGTCACCGTGCACGACGTGATCCTCAACGTGTCGTACCTCGGCACCTCGCGTCACCTGGTGCTGAAACCCGCCGGCGAGCTCCCGCCGGGGATGGTGTTCGTTCCCGGAGGCGAGCAGGACCTGATGCTCCCCGGCATCGATCACCTGCAAGGGCTGCCCACCGGCGATTTCCTGATCGACCGCCACGAGGTGACCAACCGCGAGTACCGCGAGTTCGTCGCCGCCGGCGGCTACGAGAACCCGGAGTACTGGGAACACCCGTTCGTCGACGGCGC
>JBFKMV010000168.1:0-11139 GCA_041629655.1 Candidatus Polarisedimenticolaceae bacterium | reverse complement strand
TCATGAAATTCTTCCCGGCTCTTTCACGACGCGATCGCGCGAGCGCGGTACCCGTCACGCTGCTCCTGCTGGCCTGCGCCTGCAGCAGCGGCGGCGGTGGCTCGACCGGTGGGGTGATCCCGCCGCCCAACCCCGGCGTGCAACCGACGATCGAGTCGATCCAGAACAGCATCTTCACGCCCAAGTGCGCGCTGTCCGGTTGTCACACCGGCGCGACCCCGCAGCCGATCCAGGGGGCGGGGCTCGACCTGTCGGCAGGGAAGTCGCAGGACAGCCTGCTGGGGGCGAACCGGCTCGGCGTGGCCAGCACCATCGACCCGGCGTTCATGCGGGTCGTGCAGGGCAACGTCGCCGACTCGTACCTGTACATGAAGGTCGTCAACGACCCGCGCATCGACGTCGCGCTGAACCCCGGCGTGTGCTCGATGACCACCACGACGACCTGCATGAACGACGGCGAGTGCCCGATGGGCGAGACCTGCTCCGTGCGCGGGGCGCGGATGCCCAAGAACGGCCCGCCGCTGAGCAATGCCGAGCTGGCCGCGATCGCGGAATGGATCCTGAACCGCCAGCCCGGCGATCCGGGTCCCCCCGGATACTGATTCGAGGATGGCGCGCGCCGCGCGGGCGGCGTATAAGGACGGCAGGAGACCCGTCGTCGATGCCCCTGTCCGCCGTCCTGCTGCTGATCTCCGTGCTCGCCGCCGGCCCGTCGCCCGCGCCGCTACCCGCGCCGGGCCCGGGTCTTGCCGGGACCTGGACGCTGGTCGAGCAGCGCTACGAGGGCGGGCCCAACAATCTCGCCGACCCGGAGCGGCCCCTGGTCCTCGAGTTGTTGCGCGACGGCCTGGAGCTCGCGGTGCGGATCCGCGGCGGCGGCGATCGCGACCCGCTGGAGCTGCCCTGGCCGGCGTTCGTCAACGATGAGGGGCCGTTGCCGGTGGAGATCGTGGAGCTGTCGCGCCCCGCCGGCGGCGACCGGATCCGGGCGCGGTATCGCGTGCGGCCCTCCGACGCCTCCGATCTGGTGCTCGAGATCACGGAGGAGTACGCGCTGACGGACGGCGGGCGCGCGCTGGCCGGCCGCATGGCGGTGCGGTTCACCGGCGGCGAGAAGAACCGGGGCGGCTACGTCCTGCACCGCCGGTTCGAGAGGCTGCCGTGACGGCGCGGGTCACCGCGCTGGTGATCCTGGTGCTCGGCCTGCTCGCGCCGGCGGCGCGCGCGCAGACCGTGGGCGGCACGGTGTTCGAGGACCGCGACGCCGACGGGATCCACGATGCGGGCGAGCCGGCGCTTTCGGGGTTCGAGGTCGAGCTGTGGGGACAGAGCGACGGCACGGGTGCGGTCGACGCGCTCGTGACCAGCGCCGCCGACGGCAGCTTCTCGTTCTCGCCCGGCAACGGATGCTACGTGCTGCGCGTCCGGGATCCCGCCGGCTGGCGGCTGAGCGCGTCGCGCTCCGACGGCTTCCCGCCCGGGACGCCGGGCTACACCTACCCCGTGGGCCAGCCGCGCTTTTCCAAGCTCGACCAGGGGATCGACCACCTGCGTGCCGGCAGCCTGGAGTTCGCCGCGCTGGGCGACAGCATCGCCTGGAACTGGAACTCGTGCTTCTTCTCCAGCCAGTTCTGGTACAGCAACCAGGTGCGCTCGCGGCTGGCCTGCACCACGCCCGGCGCGTCGATCCCGCTATACGAGGACGCCGTCAAGGGCGAGCACACCGACGACCTGATGGTGGATGAGTCCAACGACTTCAACAACGTCTTCCGGGCGATCGACAGACAGCCCGAGCTGGTCACGATCTCGATCATCGGCAACGACCTGCTGGGCGTCGATCCCGGTAGCAACCCGACCCAGGCCGAGACCAACCGCGCGGTCGAGGAGGTGCTCGACGCGCGGCAGAACCTCCAGGAGGTGCTGTCGTCGCTGCTCGCCGGGATCCCCGGGGCCGACGTGGCGCTCAACACGCTGTACGACAACGAGACCTACAACTGCGACAGCGTGCCGACCTCCGATTTCCACCGCGAGTGGCTGCCGATCGTCAACCGCATGCTGCGCGAGCTGGCCTGGGGCCAGGCCCGGCGCGTCTCGATCAACGAGGCCCGGGCCGAGTTCGCGCGCGAGGACCTGCTCGGGGCCTGCACCGGTTTCGAGGGCTTGATCTGCCGCGACATTTTCGGCACCGACAACATCCACCCGGACAACGACGGCTACACGGTGTTGCGCGAGAAGGTCTGGGAGGCGGTGGGAGGCGTCAATCTCGGCTCGCGCGACGCGCTGGGACGCACGTCGATCGACGAGGTGGGCTACGGCTACCTGCGGCGCGTGCGGCGGCTGCTGCCGGCGACGTGGGAGACGCGCGACGGCGCGGCCGTGGTCGATCCCGCCGCGGCCTTCGATGACGCGGACGGCGGCGCGGCGGCGTCGATCACGCTGGGCAGCGGCTCGGAGGAGGTGCGCTTCACGGGCTTCCCCGACTGGTACGACGAGATCGCGATCGTCAAGGTGATCGCCGGCGTGCGCTACACCACCGGCGGCACGGTCGCGGACGACTTCTACCGCATCGAGGCCTCCCTCGACGAGACGTTCCGGCCGGGCCCCGGTTACGACTACACCACGACGAACTGGAACTTCTACACGCCGATCGTCGGCGCGGGCGGGCCGAACAAGCCCGACGGGGATCCCGACTACGGCAACGCCGAGCTGCTCGTGGTGCCCGACGTCGTCGCGCCGCGCGAGGCGACCGCGACGCTGACCGGCAACCCCGTGCTCGCCCCCGGCGGCGCCGATTACGACTGGCCGCCCCCCGGACACGCGGACCTGGCCACGACGACGGTGCGGGTGGCGGCGGCGCCGGTCGCGGCCACGCCGGGCAACGACGCCTACACCGTCGAGCTGGACGCCGTGTGGCTGGACCTCTACGGCTGGGAGAAGCCGCGGCCGGGCGAGGTGACCGGGCTGCGCGTGGACCGGGCCCCGGACGGATCGCTCGAGGTGTCGTTCGACGAGCTGGCGGGGGCGCAGCGCTACAACCTGTACTTCGGCCGGCTGGCCGCTCTGGGCGCCTACGACCACGGCGCGGGTGCGCCGGCCGGCCCGCGGTGTGCCGCCGCGACGGAGGCCGCGGGGCCGGGCCGGCTGCGGATCGTGGTGGCACCCGAGGACCAGCCCACCGAGGCGGCGTACGTCGTGGTGACCGGTCACGTCGATGACGTCGAGTCGCCGACCGGGTTCCGCTCGGCCGGCGCCGAGCGCGACCGCTCGCAATCCACCTGCCGCTGAGCGCCTCGATTCCGGGATAGAATCGGGGCGGATGCCGGACGAGCCGCTGACCTCTCGAATGTTCTCCCTGGGCCCGCGCCAACGCGCCGCCGTGGCCGTCGCGGTGACGATCCTGGCCGTGGTGGTGATCCTCGGCGCGGTGGCCGGCCTGGGCTGGCTGGCTGCGTCGTTCCTGGCGCGGTTTTCGAACGTGCTGTTGCCGCTGGCGGTGGGCGGGGTCGCGGCGCTGGTCTGCCGGCCGTACTTCCGGCTGCTGCGCGAGCGGCTCAAGCTGCCCGCGGCGGTGGCGCTGGTGCTGGTGTTCCTGTCGATCCTGGCGCCGCTGGTCGCCTTCGGCTGGTTCTTCGGCGCCATCGCCGTCGACCAGATCTCCGACATGGCGACGCGCTTTCCCGAGTGGTGGCAGAAAACCGTCGAACAGCTCAAGGACCGTTGGCCGCGCGTGCAGACGTTCCTCGAGCAGAACCCGTGGGGGCAACGGCTGAAGGCCGCCGCCCAGGGGCAGCAGGACACGATGATGGACAGCCTGCAGGCCGTCGGCGGCCGCGCGCTGTCGGCGGGGGCCGGGATCGTGCGCGGGATCGGCGCGTTGTTCGCGTGGGCCGTGATGCCGGTCTACTTCGCGTTCTTCCTGTTGATCGACTGGAAGCGCACCCGGCCGCTGGAGGACCTGCTGCCGTTCCTCAAGGCCGAGACGCGCCGGGACGTGGTGTACCTGGTCAACGAGTTCGTCGACATCGTCGTGGCGTTCTTCCGCGGTCAGCTCGTGATCGCGTTGCTGCAGGGGCTGATGTACGCGATCGGCTTCAGCCTGGTCGGCCTGCGCTACGGGTTCGTGCTGGGACTGCTGCTGGGCTTGCTCAACATCATCCCGTTCCTCGGCAGCATCGTCGGGCTCGGGATCGGACTGCCGCTGGCCTACTTCCAGCAGGGCGGGGGCTGGCTGCTGGTCGCGCTGGTGCTGGCGGTGTTCTCGGTCGTGCAGCTGGTGGAAAGCTACGTGCTGACGCCCAAGATCATGGGCGACCGCACCGGGCTGCACCCGATGGTGATCATCGTCGCGGTGTTCTTCTGGGGCTCGGCGCTGGGCGGCATCCTGGGGATGATCCTGGCCATCCCGCTGACGGCGTTCCTGGTCGTGTTCTGGCGCCTGGCGCGCGAGAAGTACATCGGCGAGCTGGTGTAGCGGTCAGGGGCGCATCCCGCCGCGGCGCTGCCGCCGCGGCCCCATGCGGTCGAACTCCACGCGCTGTTCCTCGGTCAGCAGCTCGCGGACCTCGCGGCGGGAGTCCTCGAAGATCCGGTGCACCTCGTCGCGGCGGCGCTCGAGGACCTGCTCGATCCGATCGCGCTGCTCGGGGTCCAGGTCGAGCTGCATCAGCAGGCGGTCGGGTCCGCCGCCCGGGCCCGGTCCGGGGCCGCGTCGCTCGTGCGGCGGAACCGCCCCCGGCCGGAACGGGGCCACCGTGCGCACGCCGATCACGGTCGCCGCGGAGCCGCAGACCAGCCCGAGCAGGAACACGGCCCCGACCAGCAGCAACCCCTTGGTGCGCTCGATCATGGCGTGTCCTCCGCCGCGGGTTGCAGGATCGCCTGGAGCAGCCACTCCTCGGTGATCCCGTTGCCCTCGAGCAGCATCGTGTCCACGCTCCGGGCGGCGACGGTTTGCACGGCGTCGCCCGTTCCGCTCGTGCCCGTCCCGCTCCACAGCAGCGCCACCGACGCGGCGACCAGCAACACGGCGGCCGCCGCGAACCGCGGGATCGCGACCCGGGCCACGGGGATGCTCGCGGCCAGGACGTCGCGGCGCGCCTCGGCGGCACGGCGCCGTTCGGCCTCGAGCATGATCCGCGGCACGGCGTCGAGCAGCGCGTCGAGCGGCGGCTCCGCTCCCTCGCCGGCGCGGCGCAGCGCCTCCCGCACCAGGTCCCGGTCCTCGTCCCGCCGGCTCATCGTGCCCCGGCCTCCTGCGCACCGCGCTGCTGGCGCAGCCAGTGCGCCAGCCTGCGGCGCGCCCGTGACGCACGGACCCGCGTCGCCATGTAGGTCAGCCCGAGCATCCGCGCCACCTCCGGCAGCGGCCGGCCCTCGAGGTCGGACAGCACCAGCACCGCCCGGTCGACCGGTTTGAGCGTCGCCAGCGCGCGCCGCACCAGCAGCACGTCCAGTCTGGACTCGGCATCGCCCGCGGCGGCGAGCCCAGGTCCTTCGCTCCCCGCCTCGGGCAGCGGCTCCTCGGCGCGACGCTGCGTCCGGCGTGCCGCGTCCAGCGCCTTGCGCGCGGTGATCGCCCGCAGCCAGGCGCCGACGTCGCCCGTGGGAAGCGCCGGCGTCGTGAGTGCGGCCAGCAGTCCTTCCTGTACCACGTCGTCTACCTCTTCGCGTCCGCGTCGACCGAGCACGCGCCAGGCGGTGCGAACCATCGACGCTCCGTGCCGGGCGACGAGGCGACGAGCCGCCGCTTGGTCGCCGTCTCGCGCGGCCAGCAGGTCGTCGCGCTCGTCGCTCGACACTGACGCGTCCGGACCACCCGGGCTCAGCCGGCCGGTCCGATGAGCGCCGGCCCTTCCTCGTATCGCTCGCGCCGGCGTTCCAGCCGCTCCTGCATCCGCTGCTCGCGCCGGGCGAGCACCTCGTCGAGCTGCTGCCGTTGTTCCTCGCTCAGGATCCCGAACAGCCCGGTGACCAGCGCGTGGTGCGACAGCGCGAGCTGCTCGCCGCTTTGGCCCAGCCGCCGCGCGGCCTCGACCAACGCTTCCTGCGTGGCGCCGGGATCGCGCACCAGCCGGTCCAGCTCGCGCCGCTGCTCGTGGTGCGCGCGCAGCTGCTCGGCCAGGCCGCCGTCCATGTGCTCCCGGACCGTGGCCCGGACCTGCTCGCGCTGCTCGGCCGACAGGTCGAGGTGGCCCAGCATCATCCGCACCAGCCCGCCGGCCGGACCGCCGCGGCCCGGGCCGTGGCCGGGACCGCCGCCGGGACCGCGCTCCAGCATGCCGTGCGGGCCGCCGGATCCGCCGGGTCCACCGCCGCGGGGCTGCGCCAGCACGGCGCCGCCGACCAGCAGCGCCAGCGCGGCCGCCAGAATCATGCCCGTCTTGCTCAGGTGGCTCATCGAAACCTCCAATGTTCCATGCCCTCGTCCCGGAGACGAGGCGACCGGCCGCGCTGTGTCACCGGAGGTGCTAGCGTAGCAGTCGAGATGGTCAACGGTTGGTTCGCGACGGGGGCCCTGCTGGCCGGGGCCGGGGTGATGCTGGGCGCCTTCGGGGCCCACGGTCTCAAGGACCGTCTGGGCGCGGAGATGCTGGCCATCTTCGAGACGGGCGTCCGCTACCACCTGATCCACGCCCTGGCCCTGCTGGCCGTGGCCTGGGCGGCGAGCCGCTGGCCGAGCGCCTGGACCCAGGCCGCGGGCTGGTGCTTCGTGTGGGGAATCGTGGTCTTCTCGGGCAGTCTGTACCTGCTCGCGATCTCCGGGGTGCGCTGGCTCGGGGCGATCACCCCGCTCGGCGGGCTGGGCTTCATCGCCGGCTGGATCGCCCTGGCTCTCGCCGCGCTGAGACACGGCTGAGCGTCTCCACCCGAACCGGTTTTCCGGGAAATCCGCGCCTTCCCGGCTGGCGTGGTGAAACCCAAGGGCACCGTGCTAGCCTGATTTGTCCGTCGATTCGCACGATCGTGAGCGGCCCCCGAGGGCCCACGGAATCCCCCGACAATCCTCGCTCGATCCGGTAAACGCCTCCGTTGCAGGCGCCTGCCGGGCGGGGCGAAACGGAGGGACGTGGAAACCCGGGGCGCGTCTTCCGGGTTGCCCGGACGACGTCCGGAAAGTGCCGGCGGCGCTCGACGACGGGATACGAAACCCGTGCCGGGCATCGGGCTTGCAGTTCCAGGGGGCCGAGTCACACGGACTCGAAGCGGGAGAGAGGGTGATGATCAAGCGCAGGTTCCTGGTTCTGGCGGTGCTCGTGGCAGGCGCCGCGGCGCAGTGGCAGGGAGCGCCGTGGTTTCCGGATTCGGACGTGAACGCGTCGGCCGACGGCACGAAGCCCTCCGCGGCAGCCAAGCGGTGGCAGGGGGTCCGCGGTCCCTCGCTGGACGAGGTGGAACGCGAGATGATCCTCGACCTCGTACGCCGGCACCGGCCGGGAACCCGGGACGACTGGCAGCAGGCCCTGGCCGACGCGGTGTTCACGAGCTCGCGGCAGGCCGGGATCGACCCGCTGATGGTCGCCGCCATCGTGGCCAAGGAAAGCTCGTTCCGGACCAAGGTCGTCAGCCACGCCGGCGCGGTGGGGCTGATGCAGATCCGCCCCTTCGTGGCCCGGGACGTGGTGGAGCGGTCGGGGGCGCTGGAGTGGAACGGCGTCGAGACGCTCCACGATCCCGAGCACAACGTCCGCCTCGGGATCCTGTACTACCAGGAGCTGGTCGAGCGCTTCGACGGGGACGAGGAGGCCGCCCTGGCGGCCTACAACCGTGGCCCGACGCGGGTCCGGCGGGAGCAGCGCTCCGGGAGCTACCGGCCGGGCAGCTACCCGCGACGTGTCCTGGGCCTGTATCGCGAGCTGGACGCCCAGCGTTCCGGCACTTCCGCCCCGGGCTCGCTGGGCTGATCCGCCGCTCCGAGAAAAAACCTTGAAACGGAGTCCCGCTCAGCGTATTTAATGTCAGATTCGCATAGCATATGTCGTTGCGGATCCGACATTCCAAGCGGGGGGTTCCGGAGGTGTCGGCAGTCCGAGGATTCTGTGCGCTGATCGAGAGCCTCGCTTCCGCGGATCCGTGCCGCGGGATCCGGCTGATCGACCGCGGCCTGCGCGAGTCCTTCCACCCCTACCCCGAGCTATACGGACGGGTCCTCGCGCTGTCCGGCCGGTTGCACGCCGCCGGCGCTCGCCGCGGCCACCGCGTGCTGGTCGCCCTGTCCACGAACCTGGAGTCGATCACCGCGTTCTTCGCCCTCGTCCGGCTCGGCGCCGTGCCGTTCTCGGTCTCCTCCCCGCTGGTCAGCCAGGATCGTGCGGCACATCGCCGGGCGATCGTCAAGCTGGCGCGCCTGTACCGGATCGACCACGTGCTGGCCATGAAGGACCTCGAGGGCGTCGCCGCGGAGACCGGGGCCGCGGAGCTGGACCCGGCACGGAGCGGGGCCGACGCGGTGATCCCGCCGCCGGCCGCGGTCTCGCCCGATGACCTGGCGTTCGTCCAGTTCTCTTCGGGCAGCACCTCGCGGCCCAAGGGCGTCCGCATCACGCATCGCAACCTGCTCGACAACCTGCGCCTGATCGTCGAGAACGACCGCCGCACCGCCGACAGCGTGATGGTCTCGTGGCTGCCGCTGTACCACGACATGGGCCTGGTGGGCGGGCTGCTGAGCAACCTGGTGCGCCACAACACGACGGTCCTGATGGATCCGCTGTGCTTCCTGCTGCGGCCGATCAACTGGCTGCGCGCCGTGTCGCGCCACCGCGGCACGCTGACCGCGGTGCCGAACTTCGCGCTCGACCTGTGCACCGACCGCATCACCGACGAGCAGCTGGCCGACGAGCCGCTCGACCTCGGCTCGTTCCGCTACGTCTACAACGGCGCGGAGCCGGTGCGGCCGGAGTCGATCCGCCGCTTCGAGCAGCGCTTCGCGCCCTGCGGTTTCGTGCCGGGCAGCATCCGGCCCGTCTACGGCATGTCGGAGGCGACGCTGATCATCAGCGCGCCGGGCTTCGACGATCGCGAGCGCCCGGTGCGGGAGATCGACGGGGCGCCGGTTCCCTCGGTGGGCCGCCCGCTCGGCGACCTCGAGGTGCGGATCGTCGACGAGCGCGGGGCGGCGCTCGGGCCCGGGCGGGTGGGGGAGATCCGCGTTCGCGGCACCTCGATCACCCCCGGTTACCTCGACGCGGGCGGCGGGGCGGCCGGCCCGACGCCGGACGGCTGGCTGCCGACGGGCGACCTCGGCCTCCTGGACGCCGCAGGCCGCCTGTACATCGCCGGGCGCAAGAACGACCTGATCATCCATCAGGGTCGCAACTACTACGCCCACGACATCGCGGCCCGGATCGCCGAGCTTCCCGGAGTGCGCAAGGGCAAGGTGTTCGTGTTCGGCGTCGAGCACGAAGAGCGCGAGCGCGTGGTGGTGATGACGGCGCCGCCGCGCCGGGCTCGCGGCGGGGACGCGGAGGAGTTCAAGACCGCGATCCGCCGCTTCGTGCTGCGGGAGTTCGGGCTGCCCGTCCACGACGTGCACCTGGTCGGCCAGATGCCCAAGACGACCAGCGGCAAGGTCGCGCGCCACCGCTGCGTCGACATCTATCGCCGGCATCTCGGACTGGCCTCTTCGTTGCTGCCCGGCGAGGCCGCGAGCCGTGGCTGATCCCGCGGGGCCCACGGCGCGCGACCTGTATGCGGACGCGGCGGGCGCCGAGGACACCGAGGGCTCGGCGTTCCAGGCACTGACCGACGGCACCCGGGTAGTGCTGGCGCTCGTGGTCTCGCTGATCGTTGCCCTGTCGCTCGAGGCGTGGATGCGGGTCATCCTGCTTTGGCGTGGCCGCGACGAGGTGGGCCGGATCCGCACGGTCAACGGGCTGTTCCAGGTCTGGGGCCGGGCCAGCTTCTGGGTCGGACGGGCGATCCTCGGCCTGCGGGTGCAGGTCGAGGGACGGGTGCCGGACACGGGTCGCTACTTCATCGTCTCCAACCACCAGAGCAGCATCGACGTCCCGATGCTGATCAGCATCTTCCGCGGGCAGAACCTCAAGTTCGTGGCGATGGAAGAGCTGCGCTACTGGAAGCCGGCGGTCTCGCTGGCGTTGCGTGTGGGGGGCTGCGCCTTCGTGGCCAAGCAGAGCCTCGGCGCGGATCTGCGGGCGCTGCGCCGGTTCGGCCAGGAGCTTCACCGGTTCGACGGCAGTGCGTTGATCTTCCCCGAGGGCAAGCGGACCTTCGACGGGTCGATCCTGCCCTTCACCTTCGCCGGAACCGAGGCCGTGCGCGCGACGGCCCGGCTGCCGATGCTGCCGGTGACGATCGACGGGCTGTGGAAGGCCAGGACGCTCCGGGGCTACCGCCACATCGTGGGCAACCGGGTGACGGTGCGGATCTCGGAGCCGGTGCCGTTCGAGGAGACGCCGCGCGCGCCCCGCGAGACATACCGGCGCATCGAGCAGGAGATCCGGCGCAACATGGACGAGATCCGGCGCCGGGACGCCCGGGACCAGGTGCCGCGTGGACCGCGCTGAGGTCGACGCCGCGCTGCGGCGGATCGTGGTCAAGAACTCGGCGCTGCCGATCCGGTCGATCGCGGCGGAGGACTCGCTGACCGCGGACCTCGGCTTCGACTCACTGGCGCTGCTGACGACGCTCGGCGATCTCGAGGAGCAGTTCGGCGTGCCGTTCCCGGTCGAGGAGGTCGATGAGCTGCAGAACCTGCGCTTCGCCGACCTGGTGGGCTTCGTCGAGCGCCGGCTGGCCGGGCGCGAGGCTTAGCGCCCGGGCTCAGCGGGCCTTCGGCCGCAACAGCACCCAGCTCACCGCCGCGGCGACGGCCATGGCGAGCCCGATCCACTGCGAGGTCGCCAGCCCCAACCCCTCGCCCCGCGGATCGCCGCGCAGGAACTCGATCCCGAACCGCAGCAGGCCGACCAGCCCCAGGAACGCGGTGAAGATCTGGCCGTCGACGTGCTTGCGCCGGAACAGCCACAGCAGCACGCCGAAGATCAACAGGCCGCTCGCCATCTGGAGCGGCTGCGTCGGGTGCAGCGGGACGTTCAGCGGCGTGCCGTTGAGGCGCTGGGCGATCGGGTCGGTGAACACGATGCCCCAGGGCAGGTCGGTCGGCTTGCCGAAACAGCAGCC
>JBFKMV010000167.1:0-11598 GCA_041629655.1 Candidatus Polarisedimenticolaceae bacterium | reverse complement strand
TGGCGCTCGCGACCTCGATGGTCCCGCCGTGACGCTCGACGATCTGCTTCGCGATCGGCAGCCCCAGCCCGGTCCCGCCGCCGCGGCTGGAATAAAACACCTCGAACACCCGCTCCCGCGCGTCCTCGGGGATTCCCGGCCCGTCGTCCTCGACCTCGATCGTGACGTCCCCCCGCTCGTCCATCCGCGAGCGCAGCGTGACCTTGCCGCCGCCGCGGAGCACCTGCCGGGCGTTGACCAGCAGGTTCATCAGCGCTTGCTTGAACTGGGTCTCGTCGAGCTCCACCACCGGCAGCATCCCCTCGTCGAAGGTCAGCTCGACCCGGCTCTGCTGGAAGTCGGCCTGCAGAAACCGCGCGACCTCACGGATCACGTTGTTGAGGTCGCAGGGTTCGAAGTTCGGCTCGGAGGGCCGCGCGTAGGCCAGGAAGTTGTTGACCAGCCGCTCGAGACGCTTGATCTCGCTCTTGGTCGATTCCAGCAGCTCGGCGTGATCGGCGGCGTCCATACCGGGCAGGCCGCGCAGCTCTTCCTCGAGCATCTGCAGGTTCATGTTCATCGCGTTGAGCGGATTGCGGATCTCGTGCGCCAGGCCCGAGGCCAGCAGGCCGACGTAGCTGCGGCGCTCGGCCGCGAGTCGCGACTGCTCGAGCCCGCGGTTCTTGCGGATCAGGTAGATCACGTAGATCAGGCCGAGCACCAGCACGCCGATGCCGCACGCCGCCGCGATCGCCACGCGGATCCGCAGCGACCGCCGGAGCTCGGCCAGCCGCTGCCGGTAGGCGTCCTGCGCGATACCCACGCGGACTTCGCCCTCGGGGGCCGCGCCCTGTCCCAGCCGCACCGTGGTGACGAATTCCTGCGGCTCGCCGGGCAGCGCCGGCGGCGGCACCTGGTCCGGCGCCAGCACCAGCGGCTCGGGGTCGCGGGGCACGAACACCACCTGCGCCCCGAAGCGGTCCCGCACCTCGACGAACAGCATGAACGGGCGGCTGCCGATGCGCTCCTGGATCACGTTGCGCAGGGCTTCCCGCTTTTCGCGCAGCTGGCCGAAGTCGATCCCGCCCTCGTTCCGCCCCAGCGCCGAGACCACGTCGGCGATCCGCTCGGCCTCGTCGCTTCCGAGGTCGAGCCGGCTCATCAGGACCTTCAGGTCCAGCTCGCGGAACGACAGGTGGATCGCGATCCCGCTCAGCGTGACGAACAGCGTCCCGAAGATCAGCAGCGCGCGCAGGATCTCCCGGCCCCCGTTCCGGACCAGGACTCCACCGAGGGTCGACGCCGCCCGAACCATCCAGGCCCCTCCGACGGGCCCCGACCGCAGCCCGGGCCTCATCGATGTTGCACTCCCCGGGCCTCTCGGGGCCGTGCGCTCGAATTCCGGCGGGTATTCTAGCTTGGGAGCCTTCCCGGCATCGACGTTGCGGTTCCGACCTTTCCGCCGTGCTGCATGGATGCAGCAGGCGTCCACGATCCCCCGGGAGCGCCGCATTGACTCACCCGTGGTAACGGGGTATCTAGGACACACTCGTTTGCGCGAGCGTCCGGGCAGCGTTAAATTCTTATCAGCTCCCCGGGCCCGCCGCGGCGCGAGGTTCCCGGGGTTGGACCTCCGCTGTTGCTCGAGGGAGGGGCGATGGGGTCACGAGCACGACAGGATCTCAAGGGTAGTGTCCGGCTCGGCAACTACCTCAAGCGGCTGCGCACGGGCTACGGCTATTCGCTGAGACGGGTCGAGGAGCGTGCCCGTGCGGAGGGCGGCGAGATCGACAACTCGCAGCTCAGCCGCTACGAGAAGGGCATCTGTTATCCCTCCTTCGACAAGCTGCGCGTGCTGGCCAGCGTGTTCAACGTCTCGATCCAGGCCTTCTCGGACGTCGTCGACCTCGAGGATTTCGAGAATCTCAAACCCGCCGGCGAATCGCCGAACGCGATCGTCGAGGAGGGCACCGCGGCGCTGAAGAGCGGCGACATCGGCCGGGCGTTCGCCTGCTTCGAGCGTGCGCTGGAGCTGCTGCTCGACAGCCCCACCGAGCAGATCGATCGCGACTTGGTGGCGCGCGCGCGGATCAGCCAGGCCGCGGCGCTGAGCCGCCTGGGCAAGCAGTCCCTGGCCGAGCACGAGCTGCGCAGCGCCCTGCGGCACCCCGAGGGCCTCAGTCGCGAGGCGCAGGGGCGAGCGCTGCTGGCGCTCTCGGCGATCCACGCCGACCAGGGCGAGCACATCCTGTCCGAGCTGGAATCCGAGCGGGCGCTCCGGCACGCCCGGTCCGAGCAACGCGACGACCTGGCCGCTCGCGCGCTGCACACGATGGGCCGGGTGCTGGCCCAACGCGGCAGGCCCGAGCAGGCGATCGAGCGGTACCGGCAGGCCGCCGAGGTGTACGCCCAGTGCGGCGTCCGCCACGAGGAGATCCGGGTCCGGATCCAGATCGGCGGATGCTACGTGGACATGGGCAAGTACCGCGAAGGGATCCGCATGCTGACCGCCGCGCTGCAGCAGGCGCAGAGCGGCGGCCACCGTCGCCTCGAAGCCCACGCCTGGAGCTACCTCGGCCTGGCCTACTACCACCAGGACGACCACCGGAGGGCGCGGGGCTGCTTCCGCGAATCCGACGCCCGCGCGAACTTCAACCGCGAGAAGCACCCCGACATCCTGTTCCACAACGCGTTCTACGAGTGGAAGATGGCTCGCGTTGAGGAGAACCCGACGCGGGAGAAGATCGCATTCGGCAGGTTGAAAACCCTGCGCTCGAGTCTCGAACGTCGACTTCCCGAGGTGGAAGAGTTCGACGCTTTCGTGGAAAGGGGGCGGAGCGATGCTTGATCGTCGACGCACCTCCCTGGCGACTCTCCTGACCGCGACATGCCTGTTGACCGGCTCGCTGGCGTTTGCCGGACCCCGGATGTCCGAGCAGCAGCAGCCGCTGCGATACAACCCGCGCAGCCTCGACGGACCGCTCGTGACCGTGACCACCGGCCTGGACGGACGGACCTGGTCCGCCTGGGCCTATCGCGACGGGGCGGAATACGACATCGCGTTGTCCTTCCGCGATCCGGGCGGTGTCTGGAGCGAGCCTCGGTTCATCGGTCGCGACGACGGGACCGACCAGGTGCAGCCGGCGCTGGCGGTCGACGGGTTCGGGACCGTGTACCTGGCGTTCGCCGACCTGGGTACGGGCGCGGTCCGTTACACCGCGCTGCCCGCGGGCGGAAGCGCCTGGACCGCCGTGACCGCCGTGACCCGCGACGGCGAGCGGGGATTCATGCCGGCGCTGAGCATCGTCGGCGGGCGCCTGGTGGTCGCGTTCCGATCCGGGCGCCTGGTCGTGATCCGCGACGTCCCGCTGCTCGACCCGGCGGTCCGGCCCGAGGGAATCCACGACAGCCCGGATCCCTACGGCAGCAGCGGCGACAGCGGTTCGGGCCGCACCACGCCTGGAGACGGCGGCAGCTGATCGGTAACCCGGCTCTGCGAGGGCTCGTCCTCCGTCCGGCGGCGCGACCGTCGCCGTTCCCATGTCGTACGCGATCTTCGACATCGAGCTGACCCGTCCCCTGCCCGGCCTGTCGCTTCCCGCGGAGCGCACGGGTCTGGCGGTGCTGGCGCGCCACGCCGGCGTCCCGGTGGCGTTCTGGCTCGAGCAGCGGGGTGAGCGGACGGGCGTCACCGCCGCCGAGCTGGCGCGCGAGATCGCTTCCCGCGCCGGCGTCCAACTGGTCGCCCGGGCGGTCCGCGAGGAGCTCGGCGCTCCGGCGCCCGCGCGAGCGCTCCCGGCCCTGACGATCGCGATCTGTACCCGCGACCGCCCCGAGGGGGTGGCGAGACTGCTCGATTCGCTGGCCGTGCTGACGAAACCCGAAGCGGGCGCCGGTCATGTCGAGATCCTCGTCGTCGACAACGCGCCGTCCGACGAGCGCACCCGCACGCTGATCGACTCGCGCGCCGAGGTGCGCTACGTCCGCGAGCCCCGGCCCGGACTCAACTTCGGCAGGAACCGCGCCGTCGCCGAGGCGCGCGGCGAGCTGCTGGCGTTTCTGGACGACGACGTGGTCGTGGATCGCCACTGGCTGGCCGGTCTCGCCGAGGCCTGGAACGAGAACCCGGACGCCGCGGCGTTCACGGGGCTGGTGCTGCCGCTGGAGCTGGAAACCGAAGCGCAGATCCTGTTCGAACGCCGGGGCGGCTTCCGCCGCGGGTTCGACAAGCTGCGTTTCGGCCCCGAGCTGCCGGGCAACCCGCTGTACCCCGGAGGCGCCGGGATCTTCGGCACCGGGGCCAACATGACCTTCCGCACGGCCGCGCTGCGCGAGCTGGGCGGCTTCGACGAGGCACTCGACACGGGCGCTCCGGTCCCGGGGGGCGGCGACCTGGACATCTTCTATCGCGTGATCCGTTCCGGCGGTCCGCTGGTCTACGAACCGCGCTGTCTCGTCTTCCACCTCCACCGGCGCGAGCTGCCGGGGCTGCGGCGGCAGTACCGGAAGAGCTGGGGTCTCGGCTTCATGGTCTACGTGTCGAAGTGCCTGCGCACCGATCCTGAGCGCCGCGGGCGGCTGCTCGGGTTGATCGGCTGGTGGTTCCTGCACGAGGCATGGCAGTTGGTCCGGAGCGCGGTCGGCCGCCACGCCCTGCCGCCCTCGATGATCGTGGGCGAGCTCGCCGGCGGCGTGGTCGGTCTGCTCGGCGGGTACGGCCGGTCTCTGCGGCGGACGGAACGCATCCGCCTGGAGCATCCATGACGGGGTTCGCCCGCTGGGAGGTGCTGCACCTCGAACTGCGGGACTCGCTGCCGGATCTCGAGCCGCGCGACGGTCTCGGCGGTTACCGCGTGGTGTTCTGGGCTGGAGGCGTTCCGTTGGGCCACCGCGACTACCCGGTGGAACTGCTGCCGCTCCGCGCGCCGGCGCTTCGCGCGGCGGCCCCGATGGCGGTGGCGCCGGTGGTCGGGAGCCACCTGCTGGGGCGGGGCTTCGTCGCCCCCTGGCCGGTGCCCTGGGAACGCCAGCCGCGGGTCGCGCCGGACGATCTGGACGCGGTGCTCGGCCTGTCGTCCCCGCTCGCCCGGCTGGTCGGGCAACTCGACGCGCCCGACGAGGCCGCTCCGGCCGGAGACGTTTCGCTCGTGGTGTGTACCCGCGACCGACCGGAGGCCCTGGCGCGATGCCTCGCCTCGCTCGAGCGGCTCGATCCGGCTCCGGGCGAGATCGTCGTCGTGGACAACTCGCCGGCGAACGATGCGACGCGCCGGGTGACGGGGCGCTATCCCGGGATGCGGTACGTCGCGGAGCCCCGGCCCGGTCTGAGCGTGGCCCGCAACGCGGGAATCCGGGCCAGCCGCGGAGCGTTCGTGGCGTTCACCGACGACGACGTTGGGGTACCGCCGGCTTGGATCGGTCGCCTGCGCGCGGCATTCCGCGATCCGGAGGTACTGGCGGTGACGGGCCTGGTGCTGCCCGCCCGGCTCGACACCCGGGCGCGGCTCGCCTTCGAGCTGGGCGGCGAGTCGTGGGGCTACCGGTCGGTCGACTTTGACGAGCGGTTCTTCGCCGCGACGCGCGCCCGCGGCGTTCCGGTGTGGCGGATCGGCGCCGGCGCGAACATGGCCTTCCGGCGGCACGTCTTCGACCTGGTCGGGCCGTTCGATGAGCGACTGGGAGCGGGAGCCTCGGGCTGTAGCGAGGACTCGGAGCTGTGGTACCGCATCCTGGCCGCGGGCCACCGCTGCCGCTACGAGCCGACCGCCGTGGTGTTCCACGAACACCGCGCCGGCTGGGACGAGCTTCGCAGTCAGATGTACCTGTACATGCGCGGCCACGTGACGGCGCTGTTGATCCAGTTCACGCGCCACGGGCACTGGGGCAACCTGTACCGGCTGTTCGTCTCGCTGCCGGCGTATTTCGCACGGAAGACGGCCGGCCGGATGCTCGGGCACGCCGGGCCGGCTTCGCTTCCGCTATCGCCTCGGGTGCTCGGCTCGCTGGCCGGCATCGTCTGGTGGGCGCGTTACGGGCTCCGCCGCTAGCCCAGCGCCTGCCGCAGGTCCTCGATCAGGTCCTCGGGTGATTCCAGCCCGATCGACAACCGGATCAGGCCCGGCGTCACGCCGGCCTGACGGCGTTCCTCCTCGCTCATGTAACGGTGCGACATGGTGACCGGCACCGAGACCAGCGACTCGACGCCGCCGAGGCTGCCGGCGCGCGCGAACAGCGTGACTGCGTCGTGTACGCGGCGTGCCTGTTCCAGGCCGCCTTCGACCTCGAAGGCGACCATCCCTCCGTAACCCTGCATCTGCCGGGTGGCCAGCGCGTGGTCGGGCGAGCCCGAGAGTCCCGGGTAGAGCACGCGCCGGACCTGCGGATGCGAGCGCAACGCCTCGGCCACCGCGGCCGCGCCCCGCGACTGGGCCTCGATCCGGACGGCCAGCGTGCGCAACCCGCGCTGCAACAGGAACGCCGTCCACGGATCCATGATCCCGCCCAGCGAGCGGCGGCGGGTGGCGATGCGTCCCACCACGTCTGCCGCGCCGACCACCACCCCGCCGGTGAGGTCGCTGTGTCCGCCGAGGTACTTCGTGCAGCTGTGCACGACGATGTCGCAGCGCAGGTCGAGCGGACGCTGGAGCGCGGGTGTGGCGAACGTGCTGTCCACCACGACGGGGATGCCCGCCTCGGCGGCCGCGCGCGCGACGTGTCCGAGATCGACGATCCGCAGCGTGGGGTTGGTGGGGGTCTCGACGTAGAGCAGGCGGCAGCCGGCGAGCCGGTCGGCGCGCAGCTTGTTCAGCTCGTCGGTGTCGAACCAGCGCGTCTCGATGCCGAGCTCGGGCAACACCCGCGCCAGCAGGTGCGCCGTCCCGCCGTAGACGTCGCGTTGCGCGGCGACGGTGTGACCGGAACCGGCGAGCGTGAGCAGCGTGGTACTGATCGCCGCCATGCCGGAACCGAACAGCGCGGCGTCCGCACCCCCCTCGAGATCGGCCAGCGCGCGCTCGGTCGCGCGGACGGTCGGGTTGCCGTAGCGGGCGTACATGTAGCCCCGGGGACGGTCGTACCAGGCCTCCACCTCGTCGAGGGTCTCGAATCCGAACGTGGCGCTCATCACCACCGGCGGCGACAGGGGTCGCCCGATGGGGCCGGTGTCCCGACAGCCCCTCGCACAACGGGTCTTGAAGTCCATCTCCAGCCTCCGGATCGTTATTTCGCCTTACTTACGCTTTTTTTGTAAGATTTATAGGTTATTTAAATTGCTTGACACCGAGTTTCCCGCTTCTTATCATGCGGTGGTCCAAAGTGGACCGTAGTGGCCTCAGGGTCACATCAGCCATCGAGCATCCGGGGACGCCCATTGCGCAGGCGGCTGCGGCCTCGGGTGGCGTGTCGACAGCATACGTCGCCGCCGGCGCGGTGAACAGGGGCGCCGCCGCCCCCGGGGGAAGATTCGAATGCTGCGCGGCAACGCGCTCGCCAAGCTGGACGGGAAGGGGCGGGTCAAGCTGCCCTCGGCGTTCCGCGCGATCATCGAGCCGCGGTACGGCAGCGACTTCTTCGTCACCAGCCTGCGCGGCGAGTCGGTGCTGCTGTATCCGATGGAAGTCTGGCAACGGGTCGAGGACCGCATGACCGCGGCCTCGCGCTTCAAGCCCGCGGTGATGCGCTTTCGCAAGCGGGCCAACTACTACGGACAGACGGCGACGATGGACTCCCAGGGCCGGATCCTGATCCATCCGCTGCTGCGCGAACGGGCCGGCATCGACGGCGAGGTCGCGGTGCTGGGACAGCAGGACCACCTGGAGCTCTGGAATCGGGGCGTGTTCGAGGAGCGACTCGAGGCCGAGCCGTTGACCGACGAGGATCTGGAGTCGCTCGCGGAGCTGGGAATCGGCTGACGACCGAACGGGGGAGTCGTGTTCGGGGCCACGGAAACGAGTGCGCGGTTCGGGGGAACCATGGGGACCGCACCGAGACACCTGCCGGTCCTGCTCGAGGAGACGATCGAGCTGCTCCGGCCGGAGCCGGGCGGAGTGATCGTCGACGCGACGGTCGGCGCCGGCGGGCACGCCGAGGCGTTGCTGGGGCGGCTCGGTACGCGCGGACGGCTGTTCGGCATCGACCGCGATCCCGAGGCGCTGCTGGCGGCCAGCCGCAGGCTGGAGCGCTTCGGGCCACGCTTCCTGGCGCTGCGCGGCAACCACCGCGACCTGATCAAGATCCTCCACGGCGAGGGAGTCCGCGAGGTCGACGGGATCCTGGCCGATCTCGGCGTCTCGTCGCTCCAGCTCGACGATCCGGCGCGCGGGTTCTCGTTCGCCCACGACGGTCCGCTCGACATGCGCATGGACCCCGACTCGACGCCGACGGCGGCGGAGCTGCTGGGAACGGCGACCGAGGCCGAGCTGCAGCGGATCATCTCCAGCTACGGAGAGGAACGGCGGGCCCGCGCCATCGCGCGCGAGATCGTGCGCCGCCGGGAGGAACGCCCGCTGACGCGGACCTCGGAGCTGGCCGAGCTGGTGACCCGCGTCGCCGGCCCGGCGGCGCGCCGCTACCGGATCCACCCGGCGACACGCACGTTCCAGGCGCTCCGGATCGCGGTCAACCGCGAGATCGAAGGCCTCGACCGGTTCGTGACCGACGCGGTGTCGCTGTTGCGGCCCGGCGGGCGGCTGGCGGTCATCGCGTTCCACTCGCTCGAGGATCGCGCGGTCAAGCGGACGCTGCGCGGGCTGGCCGACCGCTGCAGCTGTCCGCCCGACCTGCCGGTCTGCGGTTGCGGCAAGCAGAACCTGGTCCGGCTGGTGACGACCCGGGCGGTGCGCCCGGGCGAGTCGGAGCTGGCCTCGAACCCGCGTTCGCGCAGCGCGCGTCTGCGGGTCGCGGAGAAGCTGTGAGTCAGTCCGCGACAGATCCGTCGCCGCGTCAGTGGCGCAACGTGACGGTGGTCCGCCAGCGCGACGACCGCCGGGTGCGCCGGCTCTGGGGTTGGCTGATCGGCCTGGTCGTCGCGCTGACTCCCAGCGCGTTCTACCTGCTGCAACAGATGGAATACGTACAGGTTCGCTATCGGATCGAGGAGCTGCGCGCCGAACGGACCCGGCTCGCCGACGAAGAGCGGCGGCTGCGGGTGGAGCGGGCGACGCTGGAGGCGCTGCCGCGCGTGGAGAGCCGGGCCGCGGACCGGTTGGGGCTGGTCACGCCGCCGCCGGATCGCGTGGTCGTCGTGAGACCTCCGGCGGCGCGCCAAGCCGAGCTGGTGGCTCGGGCGCCGGACGGGAAACTCGACGCGCGCTGACCCGGGATCGGCGCGCGCGGAGCCAGGACCACGGAATGGACCGCAAGCACAAGACGCGCGTCGCGCTGCTGAGCCTGGGGGTGCTGCTCGCCGCCGGGACGATCGTCGCGCGGCTGTACCAGCTCCAGATCGCGCGTTCCGCCGAGCTGCGCGAGCGGGCGCTGCGCCAGCACCAGACCAGCGTCGAGATCGACGGGGGCCGCGGGGCGGTCCTGGACCGCGAGGGTCGCGAGCTGGCGGTCAGTGTCGAGACGATGTCGCTCTACGCGCACCCGCAACGCTTTCCCGACGAGAACGCCAAGCGCGACCTGGCCCGTGACTTGGCGCCGGTGCTCGGTGTCTCCGCGGCGTCGCTTCGCGAGCGACTGGGTTCGGACCGGCCGTTCGTGTGGCTCCGGCGGCGTCTCGACCCGGAGACGGCCGCCGCGGTGCGGGAGCTGCCGTTGCCCGAGGACGTGCGCGCGGCGCTGGGCTTCGAGGCCGAGCCGCGGCGGCTCTACCCGCGGGGCCAGCTGGCCGTCCACGTCGTGGGTTACGCGAACATCGATCAGAAGGGCGTCGAGGGACTCGAGCAGCGTTTCGACGACGTGCTGCGCGGCGGCCCGTCGACCTACCTCGCCGTGCGCGACGGTCACGGGGGGATGGTCCTGCAGCTGATCCGTCCGAGCGACAAGCAACCGGACGACCTGGTGCTGACGCTGGACCTGGTGCTGCAGCACCTCGTCGAGCGGGAGCTCACCCGCGCGATGCGCGAGACCGGTGCCCGCGCGGCTTCCGCGGTGATGATCGAGCCGGCGACCGGGCAAGTGCTGGCCCTGGCGAACCGACCCGCGGCCGATCCGAACCGTTTCGGCAAAGCGAGCCCCGCGGCACGGCGCAACCGCGCCGTGGTCGACCTCTACGAGCCCGGCTCGACGTTCAAGATCGTCGCGGCCGCCGCCGCGCTGGACCGCGGTACGGTGGACCCCGGCCGGCGCTTCGATTGCGAGCAGGGCAGCACCCTGGTGGCCGGGCACCGCATCCGCGATACCGGCCGCTACGGCGTGTTGACGCTGCGCGAGATCCTCGAGCGTTCGAGCAACGTCGGGATCCTGAAGGTCTGCCGGACCCTCCCGGCCGCGCAGTACCACGACTACATCACCCGCTTCGGGTTCGGCGGACGGCTGGGCATCGAGCTGCCCGGCGAATCGGCGGGGCTGCTGCGGCCGGTCTCCCGCTGGACCCCGTTGTCGCAGTCCTCGATCTCGTTCGGCCAGGAAATCGGGGTGACGGTGCTGCAGATGGGAGCGGCCTTCGCGACGTTGGCCAACGATGGCGTGCTGGTTCCGCCGCGCCTGGTGCTCGGCCGCAGGGACGCGGCCGGCCGGTTCCACCGCTACGCGCCGCCCGAGCCGCGTCGCGTGGTCTCGGCCCGGACCGCGCGTACGTTGACCGGGATCCTCGAGGGCGTCGTCGCAAACGGCACCGGCTCGGCCGGGCAGGTCGCGGGCTACCGGGCGGCGGGCAAGACCGGGACGGCGCAGAAGGCGCTGCCGTCCGGCGGCTACTCTCCCGACGACTACGTCGCCTCGTTCGGCGGCTTCGCGCCGGTGCGCGCACCGCGGTTCGCGCTGATCGTGGTGCTCGACTCGCCGCGCGGCGACCGTCACCAGGGCGGTCACGTGGCGGCCCCGGTGTTCGGCAGGATCGCGACCGAGGCGCTGGCGCACCTGCGCGCGCCGCGTGACGACGATCCGCTGCCCGGGCGGCCCAAGCTCTCGCCGGCGCCGGTCCCGACCGAGGCGGCGCTGCTGGCCGGGGAGCGCGTGCGGACGTCCGCGGGCGAGGTTCCCGACCTGCGGGGGTTGAGCCTGCGTGAGGCCGTCACGGAGCTGGCGAACCGCGGCTACCGCTCCCGCGTGCAGGGCGGCGGCCTGGTGATCGGACAGTCCCCGGCGCCCGGGACGGATCTCGCCGCGGGCGAGACGTGCACGATCCGGCTCGCCTGGCCGGAGGCGGGGGCGCGCGTGGCGGCGCTCGGGAGCCCCGCCCGATGACGGCGCCGGGCGTGCGGCTGTCGACGCTGCTGAGCGGGGCCGGGGTGCGCCCGCTGGAAGCGCCGGGAGTCGACCCGCTGATCGAGGGCGTGTGCCTGGATTCGCGGCGGGTCCGTCCGGGCGACCTGTTCTTCGCGCTCGCCGGCCTGCACACCGACGGCGTGCGCTTCGTGCCGCAGGCGGTCGAAAACGGCGCCCGGGGAGTCGTCGCCGGCTGCCCGCGACCGGCCGGCCTCGACGCGACGGTGGCCTGGGTGCGCGTGGAAGAAC
>JBFKMV010000166.1:0-11954 GCA_041629655.1 Candidatus Polarisedimenticolaceae bacterium | reverse complement strand
GATCTCGCGCGCCAGCTCGGGCGGCTCGACCATCACGGCCAGCGGAAACGCCGCGCCGTTGCCCGAGAACTCGGGCACCAGCTCGAGCTGCTTGCCGTCCTTGGTGGTGTAGTCCTTGAGCTGCCAGGAGAGGACGCGCGCTCCCTCGTTGCTGAACCGGACCGCCACGTGGCCGTTCTCGTACCGGGTCTCCTCGATCGCGGCGGCCGCGACGGCCTCGTAGCCCGGGACCATGGCGGCGGCGGGGTCCGGCTCGGCGGCCGCCCGGCCGGGATCGGCCCGGGGCGCCTCGGGCTCCGGCCCGGCGGGTGCCGGTTGCTCGATCTGCTGCGGGGGCGGTGGCGGCGGCGGCAGCGTCGCCTGCCAGATCACGTACACCACCAGCGACAGCGCGAACGCCAGCAGCAGCCGCTTTTCCGTATTTCCCTGGTCCACGCTGGCCTGCTTTACTTTCTGCCCCGCTGGGAGCCCGCGGCGGGGGCCGCTCCGGGAGGCACCGGATCATACCCGCCCGCGCTCCAGGGGTGGCAACGTAGCAGCCGCCGGACCGCCAGGGCGCTGCCGCGAAAGACCCCGTGCACGGTCACCGCCTCGATGGCGTACTCCGAGCAGGTCGGCTGGAACCGGCACGCCGGCGGCAGCAGCGGCGAGATCAACAGCTTGTAGCCGCGCAGCAGGCCGACCACGATCATCCGCGGCCTCATCGGTCGAACCTGCGCGCGAGGGCGCGGAAACTGCGCAGGAACTCCCGCTCCAGCTCCGCGACCGGCCGCTCCGCGCAGCCGAGATAGCCGTTGACGACGAGGTCGAGCGCGGGCTCGAGCCGGTCGCGGTTGGCCCGGAACACTTCGCGGAGCTTGCGCTTGATGCGGTTACGCACGGCTGCCTTACCGACCTTGCGGGTCACGGTGATCCCCAGGCGGCAGTGGCCGAGCGTGTTGGGCAGGCCGAACAACGTAAAGGAGGACGAGCGAACCCGCCGTCCTTCCCGGTAGACCGTCTGGAACTGCTTGCGCGCCGTGAGACGAACGGTCCGGGGAAACCCGCGACCGGATTCCGTGGACCTAGACGCCGAGGCGCTTCCGTCCCTTTCTGCGGCGCCGGGCAAGGACAATCCGACCTCCCTTGCTACGCATACGCACGAGGAAGCCGTGAGTCTTCTTGCGCTTCCGGTTGTTCGGCTGAAAGGTGCGTTTCATGGTCTTCCATCCCCGGAGGTCGCTCGGACAAAACGGGCATGGTAGGTAAGGCCTGCGATGCTGTCAAGTTACCGCATCCTGACCCCGCAACGACCCCTTCGACTATTGAAACACGTTTCTCGACTGTGCTAGTCTCGCGCGGCACGAGACTCCACGGGCTCAGGTCACACAAATTCGTCCGATGTGCCCCACCACGGCACGGGGGGGAGATGCCGGCTCGACGCCAGTTCGGGTCATCGCAAATCGGCGCGCATCAACGACTTCAGCCCTCGACGACAACAAGTTTACATAATATTTTCCGGCCCCGCCGCTGGGTCGGACGGAACCCGTCACCGCTATGGGAGTTAGCGCCGCGGGCCGTTTTCAACATGTGTGGAAAAGCTGTGAACGTATAGGCGCGCCGGGGCGCCGACCACGACCGGGAGTCCAGAAGGAGCTAGCCTTGCAGGGGGTGCAACAGAACACCTGGGACCGCGTCCTGGGGAAGATCGAGCACAAGGTCAACAACCGCTCGTTCAACACCTGGTTCAAACCGACCCATTTCCTGACGGAAGATGCGGCCAGCCTGACCGTCCGCGTGCCCAACCTGTGGTTCGCCGAGTGGCTGCGCAGCAACTACCTGCCGCTGATCCACGACGCGTTGCGCGAGATCGAGCGGCCGGGGATTTCGGTCAAGTTCAGCCCCGAGAACCAGGAGGCGTCCGCCGGCGCCATCGGCGGCAACGGCAACGGCAACACCGAGGCCGGGCCTGCCGCGGCCACACCCAGCCCGTGGCTCAATCCGCGCTACACCTTCGAGAACTTCGTCGTTTCGTCCTGCAACCAGTTCGCCCACGCCGCCGCCGGCGCCGTGGCCGAGCAGCCCGCCAGCGCCTACAACCCGCTGTACATCTACGGCGGGGTCGGCCTGGGCAAGACGCACCTGATGCAGGCGATCGGCAACCGCTGCGCCGAGCGGAACATGCGCATGCTCTACATCTCGAGCGAGCGCTTCATGAACGACCTGATCAACGCGATCCGTTTCGAAAAGACCGACGAGTTCCGTGATCGCTACCGCAACCTCGATCTGTTGCTGATCGACGACATCCAGTTCCTCGCGGGCAAGGAGCGGACCCAGGAGGAGTTCTTCCATACCTTCAATTCGCTGTACGACTCGCAAAAGCAGATCGTGATCAACAGCGACGTGCCGCCGCGGGAGATTCCCACGCTCGAGGAGCGCCTGCGCTCGCGCTTCGAGTGGGGGCTGATCGCCGACATGCAGCCCCCGGATCTCGAAACCAAGGTGGCGATCCTGAGGAAGAAAGCCGAGGCCGAGGGCGCCAAGGTGCCCGACGACGTGGCGATGTTCATCGCCTCCAACAGCAAATCCAACATCCGTGAGCTCGAGGGCGCGTTGATCCGGGTCGTGGCCTACGCCTCGATGTCCGGCCGCAAGATCACGCTGGAGGTGGCCCAGGAGACGCTGCGCCACCTGCTGGCCCCGGAGTCTCCGGCCGTCACCGTCGAGAATATCCAGAAGCACATCGGCAACTACTTCAACCTCAAGGTCGACGAGCTGAAGACCCGGAACAACAGCCCCCAGGTCTCGTTCCCGCGCCAGATCGCGATGTATCTGTGCAAGCAGCTCACGTCGTGCTCGTTGCCCGAGATCGGCAGCCGGTTCGGCGGCAAGCACCATTCGACGGTGATCCACGCGATCAACAAGATCGAGAACAAGCGGATCAAGGACAAGGATTTCGACAGGCTGATCCAGAGCTTCATCCAGGCCCTGAAATGACTTGGGCGGTTTTGCACACACCCGGCCGCGGCGGCCTGTTGACGGCCGGCGGACGGTTGTGGACGGACGGGCCCCGGTCGAGGCCGGCGGCGCGCGGACCGGTTTCGGCGTTAGAATGTCCGGCCGCGACCGCCGGATATGCACGGCGGCGTCCACAGGCTGAAGGGGTTGCTGGACGGTGTTTGAGGCGGTTCTCCGCAGCGTCAACGGGCCTACTGCTACGATGACGGGTCTCTCTTACTGGAGATATTCTCTTCCGTAAGGAACAGGACGCGTCCGACGAGGTCACGATGGAATTCGTCATCAACCGTAACGACCTGGTGAAGGAGCTCCAGACCGTCACCGGGGTGGTCGAGAAACGGGCCACGCTGCCGATCCTGGCCAACCTGCTGCTCGAGGCGACGAGCGACGGGCTGCAGGTCGGAGCCAGCGATCTCGAGATCACGATCCGCGGCACCGCACCGGCCAAGGTCAAGAAGCAGGGCGCCGTGACGTTGCCGGCGGCCAAGCTGCACGAGATCGCCCGCGGGCTGCCCGACGCGAACGTCAGCTTCAAGCTGCTCGACCGGAACCAGGTCCAGATCATGTGCGAGAAGGTGCGTTACAGGATCGGCGGCCAACCCCGCGACGAGTTCCCGAAGTTCCCCGAGATCGACGATTCCAAGGGCGTCAAGCTGCCCGCCGGCGCGATCCGCGAGATGATCGCGCGGGTCGCCTTCGCGATCACGACCGAGGACCCGCGTTACTCGCTCAACGGCGCCCTGGTCCGGCTCGAGACGGGGCGTCTGACCATGGTCGCCACGGACGGGCATCGCCTGGCGTACGTCTCGCGCGGCCTGGACGTCAAGCCCATCGAGGGCGACGAGCAGGTGATCGTGCCCAAGAAGGCGCTGGCGGAGGTCCAGAAGCTGACCGCGGACCTGTCGGCGGACGACACGGTGCTGTTCGGCAAGGTGGGCAAGCAGATCTTCTTCATCGTCGGCGGCCACCGGCTGACCTCGACGATGCTCGAGGGCAACTTCCCCCGCTACGAGAACGTGATGCCGGAAAAATGCGGCACCTCGTTCACCCTGGCCACCGCGGACCTGGCCAACGCCGTGCGGCGCGTGGCGCTGCTGGCCAGCGACCGCTACGGACGGGCAGTCCGGCTGGACCTGGCCCAGGACAAGCTGGAGGTCTCCAGCGAGACCGAGATGGGCGATGCCCACGAGGAGTTGGCGATCGAGTACGGCGACGGCGAGATGAGCATCGGGTTCAACGCCCGTTACCTGCTGGACTTCTTGGCCGCGGTGGGGACGGGTACGGTGCGCGTCGAGCTGAACCCGGGCAACGGAACCGGCGACGCCGGCAAGGCCGGCGACAAGCCGGGGCAGTTCCGGCCGGAGCCCGCAGGCGACCTCGAGTACCGTTACGTCGTCATGCCGATGCACCTGTGAGACCCGGTTCGGGAATTCCGTGTGGCTGAGGCGACTGGAGGCCGACCGGCTGCGTAACCTCCAGGCCATCGCGCTCGACATGCCGGCCGGGTTGACGTTCGTCGTCGGACGCAACGGGCAGGGCAAGAGCAGTCTGCTCGAGGCCGCGTACCTACTGGGAACGGGACGCTCGTTCCGCACCCGCCGCCATGCCGAGATCGTCTGCCGCGACGGCGGCCCGCTGCGTGTCGCCGGCACGGTGTCCTCGCGACAGGGCGACGCGTCGTTGTGCGTCGTGATCGACCCTCCCGAGCGGCGCCTGCTGATCGACAAGGCCGAGAAGGACCAGGAGACGTACCTGGGCCGCCTGGACGTGGTCGACTTGACCGCGCAGCGGATGCTGGTGGTCAAGGGCGGGCCGGAGGAGCGGAGACGCTTTCTGGATCGCGGCGTGGTCGGATTGCAGCCCGCCTACCTGCGCACCCTGGGCGAGTACCGCCAGGTGCTGGAGCAACGGAACGCGTTGCTACGCGGCGCGGGCCAGCGGCTGACCGAGGGCCTGCGCCGGGAGATCGGCGCCTGGGACCAGCGGCTGGTGGTCGCCGGGGAGCGGGTCCATCGCGGCCGCAGCGACTACGCCCGGCGGCTGGAACGGGCGCTCCGGACCGCGGCCCCGGTGTTGTTTTCCGACGGGGAACGGCTGACCGTCCGCTACTGCCCCTCGCCGACCCCGCCCGGATCCCCGGAAAACGGCGGTTTCGAGCAGCGCTTCGGGGAGGTGCTGAGACGACGCCGCGGGCGCGACCTGGGGCTCGGTTTCACCAGCGAGGGACCGCACCGGGACGAGCTCTCCGTGGAGCTTTCGGGGGTCGATTTGAGGCGGTTCGGATCGGCTGGGCAGCTACGCGCGGCCATGATAACTTTAAAGCTGGCCAAGCTGGCCATTCTTCGAGAGGACCGTGGAGAGACGCCTCTCTTCCTGATGGACGACTTCGATTCGGACGTCGATGAGGAGCGGGCCACGCGGTTGGCGGGGTTCCTCCACGGCGGCGAGTTCCAGACGATCGCCGCGACCTCGAAGGAAAGCATGGCGGACCGTTTCGACCTTCCGCTCCGCAAGGTCCGGATGGAAGACGGTCTGGCTCGACCGCTCTGAAGGCGGGCCGGGTAGGGGCAGCTACGGCGCCTCCGAAAGTGCTCGCGGTGGGCCCGATGGGGTCGCCGATGAGCCGGAGAAAACCTGATGAGCGATAACGAATCCACCCTCCAGAAATCCGCCTCGACCGGCAACAAGCCGTCCTCGGCATCCGAGTACGACGCGACCAAGATCAAGGTGCTCGAGGGCCTCGAGGCGGTGCGCAAGCGGCCGGCGATGTACATCGGCTCGACCGGGGCGACGGGGCTGCACCACCTGGTCTACGAGGTCGTGGACAACTCGGTCGACGAGGCGCAGGCCGGCTTTTGCGACCAGGTCGACGTCGTGATCCACATCGACAACTCGGTCACCGTGATCGACAACGGCCGCGGGATTCCCGTCGACCAGCACGCCCAGGAGAAGAAGTCCGCCGCCGAGGTCGTGATGACCAAGCTGCACGCCGGCGGCAAGTTCGACGGCGAGGCCTACAAGGTCTCCGGCGGCCTCCACGGCGTCGGCGTATCGGTGGTCAACGCGCTGAGCGAGCGGGTCGAGCTCGCGATCTGGCGCAACGGCTCAACCTACGAACAGAAGTACGCGCGCGGCAAACCCGTCACCGAGTTCGCCCTGACCGGCACGGCGGAACGTCGCGGCACCAAGCTCACCTTCAAGCCGGACCCCGAGATCTTCGAGGAGCTGGTGTTCACCTGGGACACGCTGGCCCAACGCATCCGCGAGCTGGCGTTCTTGAACAAAGGTCTCAAGATCACGCTGCGCGACGAGCGGGGCGAGAAGCCGCGCGAGGTGATCTACAAGTTCGAGGGCGGGATCCAGGAGTTCGTGCAACACCTCAACCGGGCGCGCCACGTGCTGCACGAGCCGCCGATCTACATCGAGGCCCAGCAGGAAGACGTGCTGCTGGAGATCGCGATGCAGTGGAACGACTCGTACAACGAGACGATCCTGTCCTTCGCCAACTCGATCAACACCGTCGAGGGCGGGACCCACCTGGTCGGCTTCAAGGCCGCGCTGACCCGCACGATCAACAGCTACATCGCGTCCAACAACCTGGGCCGGGACGCCAAGGACCAGACGCTGTCGGGCGAGGACTGCCGCGAGGGGATGACCGCGATCATCTCGGTCAAGATCCCCAAGCCCCAGTTCGAGGGCCAGACCAAGACCAAGCTCGGCAACTCCGACGTCAAGGGCGCGGTCGAGGCGCTGGTCAACGACCGGCTCGGCGCGTTCTTCGAGGAGAATCCCCGCGTCGCCAAGCGGGTGGCGCTGAAATGCGTCGACGCCGCGCGGGCCCGCGAGGCGGCGCGCAAGGCGCGCGAGCTGACGCGGCGCAAGGGCGCGCTCGACTCGGGCTCGCTGCCCGGCAAGCTCGCCGACTGCCAGGAGCGCGATCCCGAGCACTGCGAGCTGTTCCTGGTCGAGGGCGACTCGGCGGGCGGCTCGGCCAAGCAGGGCCGCGACCGCCGCTACCAGGCGATCCTGCCGCTGCGGGGCAAGATCCTCAACGTCGAGAAGGCGCGGTTCGACAAGATGCTGGGGCACGAGGAGATCCGCACGATCATCGCGGCGCTGGGCACCGGGATCGGCGAGGACGAGTTCGACCCGAGCAAGCTGCGCTACGGCAAGATCCTGATCATGACCGACGCCGACGTGGACGGCTCGCACATCCGCACGCTGCTGCTGACGTTCTTCTACCGGCAGATGCGCGCGCTGGTGGAGAAGGGTCACGTCTACATCGCGCAGCCGCCGTTGTTCAAGGTCAAGCGCGGCAAGGAAGAGCTGTACCTGGCCAACGAGAAGCAGCTCGACGAGTTCGTGGTCACCAAGGCGACCGAGGAAAAGGTCGTCAAGCTGCCCGACGCCGGTTTGGAGTTCAAGGGCCGGCAGCTGACGCGCATGCTGCAGGCGCTGTCGGAATACGACCACTACCTGCGGGAGCTCCAGCGCGTGGGGATCGAGCGGGGCGTGGTCGAGGCGATCGTCGAGCTGGACATCGGCGAGGAAAGCGATCTGGAAGGACCCGCGAAGCTCGAGCAGCTCGCGGCCCGGATGGAGGCCCTGAACCACGAGGTGGTGTCGATCAGCAAGGACGAGGAGCACGGCCTGCACGAGCTGGTGTTGCGCAACGTCAACCGTGGCCGGAGCGAGGTGCACATCAACCTCGAGCTGGTGCAGTCGGTGCAGCTGCGGCACCTGCGGCGGCTGCGGCCGGAGGTCTCGCAGCTCTCGACGCCGCCGCTGATGGTGATGAACGGGGATCAGGGCGTGGCGCTGGCGTCGAAGGAAGAGCTGCTGACGCACCTGATGGACGCGGGCAAGAAGGGGCTGACGATCCAGCGCTACAAGGGCCTGGGTGAGATGAATCCGGACCAGCTCTGGGAGACCACGATGGATCCCGAGCGCCGCCGGGTGCTGCAGGTGCGGATCGAGGACGCGGCCGAGGCGGACATGCTGTTCTCGGTGCTGATGGGGGACGCGGTGGAACCCCGCCGCCAGTTCATCGAGGAAAACGCGCTCCAGGTCCGGAACCTCGACGTCTAAGCGGAACACAGGATGAGCGAGAAACAAATCCCGATCAACATTGAGGAGGAGCTGCGCAGCTCGTACCTCGACTACGCGATGAGCGTGATCATCGGTCGCGCGCTGCCCGACGTGCGCGACGGGCTGAAGCCGGTGCACCGCCGGGTGCTGTACGCGATGTACAACACCGGCAACACGCAGGACAAGCCGTACCGCAAGTCGGCGCGGGCCGTCGGCGCCGTGATCGGCCGCTACCACCCGCACGGCGATGCCGCGGTGTACGACACGATCGTCCGGCTGGCCCAGGACTTCTCGATGCGCTACCCGCTGGTCGACGGCCAGGGGAACTTCGGCTCGGTGGACGGCGATCCCCCGGCGGCGATGCGCTACACCGAGATCCGGCTGACCAGGCTCGCGCACGAGATGCTGCGCGACATCGAGAAGGAGACCGTCGACTTCGCGCCGAACTACGACGGCTCGGAGCAGGAGCCGCTGGTGCTGCCGGCGGCCTTCCCGAACCTGCTGGTCAACGGCTCGGCGGGGATCGCGGTCGGGATGGCGACCAACATCCCGCCGCACAACCTGGTCGAGGTGATCGAGGCGATCAAGCTGCTGGTCAAGGACCCCGCGGTCACGCTGGACGAGCTGATGGGGGTCTTGCCGGGCCCCGATTTCCCGACGGCCGGGGTGATCCACGGCACGGCGGGCATCCGGGAGGCCTACGCCACGGGCCGCGGCCGGCTCAAGGTGCGCGGCCGCGCCGCCATCGAGGAGCACCCGCGCCGCAAGGATCGCCAGGTGATCGTCGTCCGCGAGCTGCCGTACCAGGTCAACAAGGCGCAGCTGATCGAGGAGATCGCGGGCATGGTCCGCGACAAGCGCCTCGAGGGGATCAGCGACATCCGCGACGAATCCGACCGCGACGGGATCCGCGTCGTGATCGAGCTGAAACGGGACGAAAACGCCAACGTCATCCAGAACAAGCTGTACAAGCTGACGAAGCTGCAAACGACGTTCGGCGTGATCTCGCTGGCGATCGTGCAAGGGCGGCCTCAAGTCCTGCCGCTGAAGAAGATGCTGCGCCACTTCGTCGACTTTCGTCGCGACGTGGTGGTCCGCCGCACCAGCTTCGACCTCGACAAGGCCGAGCAGCGCGCCCACATCCTGGAAGGCCTGAAGCGGGCGATCGACAACCTCGACGAGGTGATCGAGCTGATCCGCAAGTCCAAGACGGGGGTCGAGGCCAAGGAGTCGCTGCGGCTGCGCTTCCACTTCAGCGACGTGCAGGCCCAGGCGATCCTGGACATGCGTCTGCAGCGGCTGACCGGGCTGGAGCGGCAGAAGATCGTCGACGAGTACGAGGAAACGCTCAAGCTGATCGAGCGGCTGAAGCAGATCCTGGGCAGCGAGACCTTGCAGCTCCAGATCGTGGTCGAGGAGCTGGACAAGATCAAGGATCAGTTCGGCAACCCGCGGCGCACCGAAATCCAGCCCCACACCGACGAGATCTCGATCGAGGACATGATCGAGGACCAGGAGGTCGTGATCACCGTGACCCACGGGGGCTACATCAAGCGCACCGCGCTGTCGACCTACCGCAGCCAGCAGCGCGGCGGCAAGGGCCGCAAGGGCCACGCGCCGCGCGTCGAGGACGCGGTGGAGCACCTGTTCGTGGCCTCGACGCACGACTACATCCTGGTCTTCACCTCCGCGGGACGGGTCTACTGGCTGAAGGTGCACGAGATCCCCGAGGTCGGCTCGGCGGCCAAGGGCAAGGCGGTCGTGAACCTGATCCAGATGAACCCGGGCGAACGCGTCTGCGCGATGCTCTCGACGCGCGAGTTCACCGACGACCGCTTCGTGGTGCTGGCCACGCGCCGCGGCTACATCAAGAAGACGCCGCTCTCGGCCTTCTCGCGCCCCCGCGCCAGCGGCATCATCGGGCTGAGCGTCGAGCAGGACGACGACGTCCTGGGAGCCGGCCTGTCCAACGGCGATTCGGAGGTGTTCCTCGCCACCACCGGCGGCAAGTCGATCCGTTTCAAGGAGAGCGACGTGCGGCCGATGGGGCGCACCGCCCGCGGCGTGCGGGGGATCCGGCTGAGCAAGGGCGACGCGGTCGTCAGCATGGAGGTGCTCTCGGGCAAGCCCGACATCCTCAGCGTGACCGCGAACGGCTACGGCAAGCGCACCCCGGTCGAGGAGTACCGCCTGCAGGGCCGCGGCGGATCGGGCATCATCAACATCCGCACCTCGGCGCGCAACGGCAAGGTCGTCGCCGCGACCGAGACGACGCCGGACGACCAGCTGCTGATCATCACGGCCGCCGGCAAGCTGATCCGGATGGACGTCGGCGGGATCAGCCGCATCGGCCGCGCCACCCAGGGCGTGCGCCTGATCCAGTGCGACGAGGGCGACCATGTATCCTCGGCGATGCGCACCGAGGAACGCGACGAGGAGGGCCGCTCCGAGCCGGTCGAGTCCGAGCCTGTGGAAGAATAAGCCAGGGAGGTAGCATGAAGTTCTTCATCGACACCGCAAACGTCGACGAGATACGCGAGGCGGCGAGCCTCGGAATCCTGGACGGCGTGACCACGAACCCGAGCCTGGTGGCCAAGGAGGGCCGGGACTTCCAACAGGTGCTGCGCGAGATCGTCAGCATCGTCAACGGCCCGATCTCGGCCGAGGTCACGGCGACCGACCGTGACGGCATGCTCGCGCAGGGTCGCGAGCTGGCCAAGATCCACCCCAACATCACGATCAAGGTGCCGTTGACCAAGGCCGGGCTGCAGGCCTGCAAGACGCTGCGCTCGGAGAACGTCGGGGTCAACGTGACGCTGTGCTTCTCCGCCACCCAGGCGCTGCTGGCGGCCAAGGCCGAGGCGACCTTCATCAGCCCGTTCATCGGGCGGCTCGACGATGTCTCGCACGAGGGGATGGACCTGATCCGCCAGATCCGCGCGATCTACGACAACTACGGGTTCGAGACGCAGATTCTGGCCGCCTCGATCCGGCACCCGCTGCACGTGCTGGACGCGGCGCTGGCCGGGGCTGACGTGGCGACGATGCCCTACAAGGTCGTGATGCAGCTGCTCAAGCACCCCTTGACCGACATCGGCCTGGAGAAGTTCCTCGCCGACTGGAACAGCTCCAAGGCCAAGGTCGGTTCGTAGGCCGCGCATGGCGCAGGACCGCATGGAAGAGCTGCGCCGGCGCTACGCCGAGGCCCGCCTCGGCGGCGGCGAGGAGCGCGTCAAGAAGCAGCACGACGCGGGCAAGCTGACCGCCCGCGAGCGGATCGAGGCGCTGCTCGACCCGGGCTCGTTCCAGGAGCTGGACGCGCTGGTGGTCCATCGCTCGAACGACTTCGGGATGGGCGACAAGCGCATCCCGGGCGACGGCGTGGTGACCGGCCACGGCCGCGTCGACGGCCGGCCGGTGTGCGTGTTCGCCCAGGACTTTACCGTGTTCGGCGGCTCGCTGTCCGAGACCTTCGCCGAGAAGATCTGCAAGCTGATGGACACCGCGATGAAGATCGGCGCCCCGGTGATCGGCCTGAACGACTCCGGCGGCGCGCGGATCCAGGAGGGCGTGGTGTCGCTGGCCGGCTACGCCGACATCTTCCTGCGCAACACGCTGGCCTCGGGCGTCGTGCCGCAGATCTCGGCGATCCTCGGCCCCTGTGCCGGCGGCGCGGTCTACTCGCCGGCGATCACCGACTTCACGATCATGACCCAGGACACCTCCTACATGTTCATCACCGGCCCGGACGAGATCCGCGCCGTGACCCACGAGGAGGTGACCAAGGAGAAGCTCGGCGGCGCGATGACGCACAACTCCGTCTCCGGCGTGGCGCACTTCGCCGCGGCCGACGACCGCGACGCGCTGCT
>JBFKMV010000165.1:0-11981 GCA_041629655.1 Candidatus Polarisedimenticolaceae bacterium | reverse complement strand
CGAGCGGGCGCGCCTGAGCTGCCGGCTTGCCGAAGCGCACTGCGAGTCGGGGAGATTCAGCGCGGCCGTCGACAGCGCGCGGGAAGCGTTGGAGCTGGTCGGCGTCGCCCGCGACCGCGAGCTGCGCGTACGCGCGCTGTGCCTCGCGGCGGTCGGCACCGGGCGCGACGGCGATCCCGAGGCCGCGCTGGCGGAGGCCGAGGCCGCCCGCGCGGCCGTCCGGCCGGGCGACGCGGTGCCGGTCCGCATCGACGTCCATCGTACCGCGGGCCTGCTGCTGTTGCGGCTCGGACGACCCGCAGCGCGGCGCGATCTCGAGCAGGCCGTGGAGCTGGCGCGCGGTGCGGGGCTCTCCGCGAGGGGGCTTCCGGCGCTGGCCGGGTTGGCGCTGCTCGAGGCGCGCGCGGGCGACTGGCCGCGGGCCGAGCTACGACTGCGCGACGTGCAGCGGGCGGCCGGCGACCAGCGGCGCTACCGCTTGCTGGAAGCCACGCTGTCGCGCCTGGCCACGGCGGCGGTGCGTCAGGACCGCCTGGACCTGGCGCTCGAGCTGGGCCGGCAGGCGCTCCAGGAAGCGCGTCGCCTCGGGGACGCCGACCTGCTGCTGGCGGCGCAGAGCCGGCTGGCCGAGACGTTCCAGCGCTGCGGGCGTCCCAGCGGCGCGGTGTCGCTGCTCCGCGAGGCGCTGCGCGACCGGCTCGACGCGACCTCGTCGACGCTGACCGACGTTGCGCGCGTGCTGCTGGCCGGCGCCCTGCTCGAGGAGTCGTCCGAGCAGGCCGGGACCTCCCGGCTGCTGCTGGAGCAGGCGATGCCGGGGCTGCGCCGGCAGCAGGAAGACCTCCGCGTGCTGGCGCTGGTCACCGAGCTGGAGCGAGCGGCGTTGCGCGAGGACACGGATCGCTTCGAGCCGGCGCTGATCGAGCTGCACGCGCTGAGGAGGCAGGCCACGCTGGACCCGGAGCTGGTCGTGCGCGCGGAGCTGGCCCGGGCCGAGCTCGCGTTGCGCCGCGGCGATACGGCCACCGCGCTCGAGGCCTGCCGTGCGGGGCTGGCCGGCGGCGAGGTTTCCGGATCTGCGCTGCAGCGCGCGGCCGTGACCGCGATGCTGGGCCGCGCGCTGGCGGTCGGCGGCGACGCCGCTGACGCGGAAGCGGCGGCGCGCCAGGCGCGCGAGGCGCTGGAGCAGGGTTGCGCTCGCGTCGCCGACCCCGAGGTGGTCCGCGATCTCCGCACGCGGGCGGCCTACCGGATCGCCGTGCCCGCGCCGCCGGTCGCCGCCGGGGCCGACCGGCGGTTGAGCACGCTGTACGAGATGATCCGCGCGATCAACTCCGAACCCGATCTCGACGCGCTGCTGGAGTCGATCCTCGACATGGCGCTGCGCGCAGTGGGCGCCGAGCGCGGCATGATCCTGCTCAAGGGCGAGGGAGCCGACGCGGAGGAGTTCGCCGTCCGGCTGGCCCGCAACCTCGACGAACAGACCGCCCGCGATGCCGAGGGCTACAGCCGCAACATCATCCGCGAGGCCGGCGGCGGCAGGTCGCTGCTGGTGCTCGACGCGCGGGACGACGAACGGTTCCGCGATCTGGCCAGCGTCAGCCTGTACGGGATCCGGTCGTTGCTGTGCGTCCCGCTGCGGGCCGGCGAGACGATCATCGGCACCGTCTACCTGGACAACCGCAGCGAGGGCGCGCTGTTCTCGCAGGCCGACCTGCGGTTCCTCGAGGCGTTCGCCGATCACGCGGCGGTGGCGCTGCGCAACGCCCGCCGGCGTGAGGCGTTGTCGCGAGAGAACCGCGTGCTGCAGAGCGCGGCACGCGCGCGGGTGCGCTTCGCGGGCCTGGTCGGGCGATCGGCGCCGATGCAGCGCGTGTACGACCTGATCGACACCTTCTCCACCAGCGACCTGCCGGTCTTGATCCGCGGCGACAGCGGCACCGGCAAGGAGCTGGTCGCCCGCGCGATCCAGCTCAACGGGGCAAGGCGCCGCGCGGTGTTCCTGAGCGAGAACTGCGCCTCGATCGCCGATTCGCTGCTGGAAAGCGAGCTGTTCGGCCACGTCAAGGGCGCGTTCACGGGCGCCGACCGCGATCGCGGCGGACTGTTCGAGCAGGCCGACGGCGGCACGTTGTTCCTGGACGAGGTCGGCGACATGTCGCCGGCGATGCAGGCCAAGCTGCTGCGCGCGCTGCAGGAAGGTGAGGTGCGGCGCGTCGGCGCGAGCGCCCCGCTCCACGTGAACGTCCGCGTGCTGGCCGCGACGCACCGCAACCTGGAGGCCGAGGTCGGGGCGGGCCGGTTCCGCGAGGACCTGTACTACCGGTTGTCGGTGCTGACCGTGGAGCTTCCGCCGCTCCGCGAGCGGCCGGGGGACGTGCGCCTGCTGACCGAGTTCTTCCTCGACCGCATCGCCCGCGAGCGTGGCCGGCCCGTGCCCGCGCTGGATCGCGCCGTGCAGGACGCCCTCGAACGCTACGGCTGGCCGGGCAACGTCCGGCAGCTCGAGAACGCCCTGCAGCGGATGGCGCTGCTGGCCGGCGACGGCCCGATCACGCCCGCGGTGGTGCGCTCCGACGCGGGGCTGCGCAGGCAGCTGCTGCCGGGGGATCCGCAGGTCGCGGCCGCGGAGTCGCTCGCGGCCAGCGAGCGCGGTCGGATCGAGGAGGCGCTGCGGGCGGCGGCGGGCAACCGGGACCGGGCGGCCGGGATGCTGGGCATCTCGCGGGCGACGATCTACCGCAAGATCAAGCAGTACGGGCTGGGCTGAGCCGTATTTCCGAAAAGCACCGCCGTTCCGGGAGTTTTTGCGCCCTCCGGCACCTCGCCACACCTTACGCTTTTGCGGCTTGCATCTCGGAATCCAGGACCTAGATTTGAGCCCTGGATCGACTGGCTACAGCGATCTGTAACGCCCGGCGAGGCATTTCCCCCCCGATGGCTCGCCGAGCAATTGTGGCGCTCGTCGGCTATCACTCAGGTCCCGGCCGGCGGGCGCCATTTCTTTTCTTGTTGCCTAGTCGGCAACCGCACCCGCGCAGGACGAACCCGCCCCCGCCGTGCAACCGAAGCAGTGGCGGTCGGTGCGCACGCGGCGGTGCAGGTCCCCGCTCTCCAGCAGCTCGGAGAGCGTCTGCGGGGCGCCGAAGCCGACCGGCAGGTCGAGCATCTGGTTGAAGTCGCAGTCGTAGAGCACGCCGTCCCAGCCGACCGAGAGGTAGCTTCGGCACATCACCGAGCCGGCCGCCCCCGGGTTGAACGACTGCACCAGCACGTCCATGTAGCGCTCGAGGTTGCCGCTGCGCTCCAGGAAGTCCAGGAACCGGCTGATCGGCATGTTGGTGATCGTGTACAGATTGTCGAAGCCGACGCCGAAGCGACGATCGAGCTCGCGCTTGTAGTCGCGCTCCAGCGAGGCCTGGTTGCCGGGCAGGAACGCGCCGACCGGGTTGTGCACCAGCCCCAGCCTGAGACCGTTGCCGTTGCCGTCGCCGTAGCCCAGGGCGTTGAGCATCCTGAGCGCCTCGATGCTCTTGTCGAACACGCCGTCGCCGCGCTGGGCGTCGGTGCCGTTCTTGCGAAACGACGGGAGCGACGCGATCACCTCGACCTTGTGCGCGGCGAGGAACTCCGCCAGATCGCGCTGGGCCTTGATCAGCAGCACGGTCAGGTTGCAGCGGTCGATCACGTGCCGGCCGAGACGGAACGCCTCGCGCACCATCCAGCGGAAGTTCGGGTTCAGCTCCGGGGCGCCGCCGGTGATGTCGAGCGTCGGGATCGGGTGCCGGCGCAACAGCTCGATCACCTGCTCCGCGGTCTCGCGGGTCATGATCTCCTTGCGGTCGGGGCCGGCGTCGACGTGGCAGTGGGCGCAGGTCTGGTTGCACAGCTTGCCCACGTTGACTTGCAGGATCTCGATCGGACCGGTCTCGAGCGCCGGAAGGCCGTGGCGCCGCAGCACCTCGTCGAAGGCGGGCGACCCGGTGTCGGCGAGCACCCGCAGCTGGCGCTCGGGATGCGACAGGCGGTGTCCGATCGAGAGCAGGCTCGGCATCCGGTCGCCCGCTACATGCCCAGCTTCTCGGCCACGGTGCGCATCTGCACGCCGTGGACGAGGCTGGAGCCGCCGCGAATCGCGTTGGCCACGTGGACGGCTTCGGTCATCTGGTCCAGGTCGGCGCCCTTTTCCAGCGAGGCCTTGGTGTAGGCGTCGATGCAGTACGGGCACTGCACCGCCGTCGCCACCGCGAGCGCGATCAGGCTCTTCTCCCGCTCGGTCAGCGCTCCGTCGGCGAACACCGCGTTGTAGTAGCTCATGAACTTTTCCCACAGCTCGGGACAGTTCTTCCCCATCTCGGAGAACCGCTCGAGGTCGTGCGGGCAGTAGTAGGTTTCCATCGCTTCCCCCCTGTCCGGCCCCACATGGTAACCCGGTGGGCAAGCGCCGCCAGGATGCCTCCGTCCCAACAGCGGGAGTCGCCGGTTTGTTCCGGGTTTTTTGCGGAGGCGACGGCCTTCTTATACAGTGACGCCGTCTCGCCCGATCGGTCAGGAGGGCTCCCATGCCGAGCATCGAAAGCACCCCGGAATTCGTCTCGCACGCCTACCAGCGGCTCCAGCGCAACCTGGAGATCGTACGGCGGCGCCTCGGTCGGCCGCTGACCTACGCCGAGAAGGTGCTGCTGGGACACCTGCGCAACCCCGGGGAGGCCGACCTGCGGCCCGGCGAGAGCTACATCCAGCTCGACCCCGACCGGGTGGCGATGCAGGACGCCACGGCGCAGATGGCGCTGCTGCAGTTCGCCCAGGCCGACATCCCGCAGGCCAAAGTCCCCACGACCGTGCACTGCGACCACCTGATCCGGGCCTACCAGGGCGCCAACGCCGACCTCAGGGTGGCCCTCGACGAGAACGACCAGGTCTACGAGTTCCTGCGCACCGCCTCGGCGCGCTACGGCATCGGCTTCTGGAAGCCGGGCGCGGGCATCATCCACCAGGTCGTGCTGGAGAACTACGCGTTCCCGGGTGGGATGATGATCGGCACCGACTCGCACACGCCCAACGCCGGGGGGCTGGGGATGTTCGCCTCGGGCGTCGGCGGCGCCGACGCGGTGGACGTGATGGCCGGGCTGCCCTGGGAGGTCAAGTACCCGCGGCTGATCGGCGTGCGGCTGACCGGCAAGCTCCAGGGCTGGACCTCGCCCAAGGACGTGATCCTCAAGGTGGCCGGTGTCCTGACGGTCAAGGGCGCCACCAACGCGGTGGTGGAGTACTTCGGCCCGGGCGCCGCCGAGATCTCGTGCACCGGCAAGGGCACGATCACCAACATGGGCGCCGAGATCGGCGCGACCACGTCGATCTTCGCCTTCGACGCCGCGATGGCGCGCTACCTGCGCGGCACCGAGCGCGCGGCGCTGGCGGAGCTGGCCGAGCAGCACCGCGACCTGTTGACCCCGGATCCCGAGGTCGAGCAGGAGCCGGAGAAGTTCTTCTGGAAGGTGATCGAGATCGACCTGAACACGCTGGAACCGCACCTGGTCGGCCCGCACACGCCGGACCTGGCGCGCCCGGTGTCCCAGATGGCCCAGGCCGTGCGCGACGAGGACTACCCCGACGCGATCTCGGTGGCGCTGATCGGGTCCTGCACCAACTCGTCCTACGAGGACATCGAGCGGGTGACGGACGTGGTGCGCCAGGCCAGGGCGCACGGCGTCGAGCGGGTGCCGGTGCCGCTGATGGTCACGCCGGGCTCCGAGCAGGTGCGCGCGACGATCGAGCGCGACGGACAGCTCAGCGAGATGGAGGACATCGGCGCGACGGTGCTGGCCAACGCCTGCGGCCCCTGCATCGGCCAGTGGCGGCGCGACGAGATCAAGCCGGGTCAGCGCAACACGATCGTGACCTCGTTCAACCGCAACTTCCCGCGCCGCAACGACGGCAATCCCGATACGCTGGCGTTCATCGGCAGCCCCGAGGTCGTCGCGGCGTACGCGCTGGCCGGCCGGCTGTCGTTCAACCCGCTGACGGACGAGGTCACGACCCCGGACGGCAAGACCTTCAAGCTCGAGCCGCCGCAGCCGGCGCCGGACCTGCCGGCCGACGGCTTCGTGCGCGACGACGAGGGCTACCTGGCCCCGCCGCGGGACGGCAGCGACATCGAGGTGACGATTCCCGAAGGCAGCAACCGCCTCCAGCGGCTGTCGCCGTTCGAGCCCTGGAACGGCCGCGACTACGAGCAGCTGCCGCTGTTGCTCAAGACCGAGGGCAAGACGACGACCGACCACATCTCGCCGGCCGGTCCGTGGCTGCGCTTCCGCGGGCACCTCGACAACATCTCGGACAACATGTTCACCGGCGCGATCAACGCCTTCACGGGCGAGGCCGGGACGACGGTCAACCAGGTCAGCGGCGACAAGGGCCAGCCGGTGCCGAAGGTCGCGCGGGCCTACAAGGCCGAGGGGTTGAAGTGGGTCGTCGTGGGCGACGAGAATTACGGTGAGGGGTCGTCGCGGGAGCACGCGGCGATGTCGCCGCGGCTGCTCGGCGCGGGCGCGATCATCGCCCGCTCGTTCGCGCGGATCCACGAATCCAACCTGAAGAAGCAGGGCGTGCTGCCGCTGGTCTTCGCCGAGCCGAAGGACTACGACAAGATCGGCGAGCAGGACAGGATCAGCATCGTCGGGCTGGACGGGCTTGCTCCGGGCGAGGACGTCACGGTGGTGATCCACCACCCGGACGGCGGCGAGGAGCGCATCCGCTGCCTTCACTCGATGAACCCCGAGCAGATCGAGTGGTTCAAGGCCGGCTCGGCCCTGAACATGCTCAAGCACAAGGAGTGAGACGGGCCGGCTGCCCTGAGCGCGGTCAGGACAACCCGTACTGCTTGATCTTGCGGTAGATCGTGGCCCGTGAAACGCCCAGCATGCGGGCCGCCCGGTTGCGATTCCCGTCCGCGGCCCGCAGCGCGGAGCTGATCTTGTCGCGCTCGTTTCGCGCCAGCGAGTAGACGGGCTCGCGCGCCGACTCCCCTTCCGCCAGCAGCGTGCGGGTCAGCTCGGGATCCGACGCGAGGACCGCGCGGTCGATACGCCCGGTGCCGGCGATCAGCGCGACGCGGCTGAGCACGTTCTCGAGCTGCCGCACGTTGCCGGGCCAGGCGTAACGCTCGAAGATCGCCATCACCTCGGCGTCGACGGCGGGCTTGGGCTGCTCGCGCTGCCGGGCGCTCTGCTCCAGGAAGTGCTCCACCAGCAGCGGGATGTCGCCGGCCCGCTCGCGCAGCGGGGGCAACGCCACCGGCAGCACCTGCAGGCGGTACAGCAGGTCCTCGCGGAAGCGGCCGGCGGCCACCTCGGCCTCCAGGTCGCGGTGGGTCGCCGCCACGACACGGACGTCGACCTCGATCGTGCGGTTCCCGCCGACGCGGCGCAGCTCGCCCTCCTGGAGCACGCGCAACAGCCGCGCCTGCATCGCGGCCGGCATGTCCCCGACCTCGTCGAGGAACAACGTGCCGCCGTGGGCCTGCTCGAACAGCCCCAGGCGCTGCTGATCGGCTCCCGTGAACGCGCCGCGCTCGTGCCCGAACAGCTCGCTCTCCAGCAGCGTCTCGGGAATCGCCGCGCAGCTCTCGGTCAGGAAGATCCGGTCGCGGCGCGGGCTGTTGAAGTGGATCGCGCTCGCCACGAGCTCCTTGCCCGTCCCGCTCTCGCCCAGGATCAGCGCCGGCAGGTCGCTGTCGGCGACGGTGCGGATCAGCTCGAAGACCCGCTGCATCTGGGGCGAGCGGCCGATGATGTTGTCGAACCGCGCCCGCTGCTGGACCGCCTCGCGCAGCTCGGTGTTCTCCTGCTCCAGCCGGGCCCGGTCGCGCGCGTTGTCCAGCGCCAGCGCCGCGTGGTCGGCGAACGCCTCCACGAACCGCAGATCGTCCCGCGTGAACAGGGGACCCGCGTGCCGGTTGTCGATGTAGACCGTCCCGGTCACCACGCCGCGGCAGCGCAGCGGCACGCACATCAACGAACGGATCCCGAAGGTGCTGACGCTGCGCAGCTCGCGAAAGCGGTCGTCGTGACCGGCGTCGATCGCCAGGATCGACTCCCCTTCTCCCGCTCGCGCGACGACGCCCCGGCTGAACGCCTCGGCGTCCTCGATCGTCTCGTGCTCCAGGTTGCGCGCCAACCGCACCGTGGGTGCCCGCGTCTCCGGATCGAGCAACAGGATCATCCCGCGCTCGGCTTGCACGACCGAGAGCGCCATGTCCAGGATCCGCTCCAGCAGCGATTCGGCATCGTCCTCGCTGTTGAGCGCGCGGATCATGTCGTACAGCGCGAGCACCCGCCGATCCGCCGCGCGTCCGCCGTCCAGCGACGGCTCGCGCAACCGGTGGAACACCGACCGCGCCAGGAAATCCCGCCGCATCTCCGCATCGCCGATCCGCTGCGCCGCATCGTCGAGCAGCGCGCGCCCCTGATCGAACAGTCCCGCCCCCTCGTCCGCCTCGCCCCCGGACCGTTGCACCACGTCCGCCGCCAGCGCCAGCGCCCGCGCCCCGAGCCCCGGCATGTCCCGCTCGTCGGCCAGCTCCGCCGCCGCCAGCGCCAGCTTGCGCGCCTGTTCGTGACGCCCCTGCCCGAGCCGCAGCTCCCCGTGCGCCAGCCGGTAGCGGATCCCGTACTCCGGCAGGAAGTCCACCGGCTCCGAGTCCCGCGCCACCAGCCCGGCGATGCGGTCGATCACCCGCTCCGCCCCGGCCTCGTCCCCCGCCCCGATCCGCCGCTCCAGCTCCACCACCAACAGACTCGCCAGCCCCTCCTCGTTGCCCCGCTGCTCGCACCCCCGGATCGCCTCGTCGAGCAACCGCTCGATCTCCGCGGCGTCCGCCTTGGGACTCTCCAGCAACGCCTCGGCCAGCGTGCCCTTGGCGAAGTCGATCTTGCGGGGTTCGACCACCGCAACCTTCCCCTCGAGTAGCTCGCGCAACCCCTGGGCCGCTTCGGTGGGGCGGCCGGTCTTGAGGAGCGTTTCGGAGTGGAGGTTCTTGGCGAGAGCCAGGTCGGTGGGGTCGGTGTATTGTCGGGCCTCGATCTCGAGTTCCGTCATTAGCTCAACGGTTCGATCGTAGTTGCCGAGTTCGGAGGCAATCTGGCCGACATCATAGGTGGCACGACGATATGCTCTAGAGTCTCGGGTTTCCTCGGCTAGTCGGAGCACTTGTTCGGCCAAGTTCGCGGCGTCCTGAAGACGCCCCTCGCGCCTGCAATGGCGCGCGAACGAGAGGACTGTCAGCGACTCAGTCTGTTTTGCCCCGTGGAGTCGTGCTGTGTCGAGCGCTTCGTTAAAGTGATCGCCTGCTGCAGGGAGACCGAGTATGGACTCGTTGTGTGCTAGCAAATGAAGGCACTCGGCCGCCTGGATGGGATCTTTGAGTTGCCTGAAGGCCTCGGCCGCGCGACGGAATGCTTCGGCCGCTTCCCGCTCGCGGTTGAGGCGACCGAAAACGGTGGCCTCGAGTTTCAACGCCTCGGCTAGCTGGCGGTCGTCGGACCTGAGTCTTGCTGACTCCGCGATTCCCGCCAGACTGTCGCCGGCTTCAGCCACACGACCAGCGGCAAGCAGGCTTTTGGATCTGTTGATCCGTGCATTGTTGGCCAACTCATCGCTCGGAGCAACTCTAGCAGCCATGGAAAAAGAGCGAATCGATTCGACTATTCTCCCCGCCGCGCGCAAGGCGTTTCCGATTGCCATCCGCAACTCGTACCGCCGCTGGCCTCGTTTCCGACCCAGTTGCACGAGAGCAAACCGGTAGCGGTCCGCGGCGACCGAAGGATCGCCCGCTTCATCGGCTAGCCGTGCCGATTGCGCGGCTAGGTTGCAGGCTTCGCGGGCGTTTCCAACCGCTGCGTGATGCCTCGCGAGTTTCCAGTCATCGGCTCTCTGCTCGCCTGACTTTCGAAGTGCCTGAATCGCCCGGCGATGCAGGGTGTTTCTCGACTCTTGGTCAAGATTACTCAGGACGTAACGCTGCACGGTCTCGGAGTCCGGACTCCACACTCCGCGGCGGCGCGTTGCGAGCCCAGTTGCCAGTGCCTCAAGGGAGCCTCGACTTCTCCCGTCCGAGTCGAGACCCGCTACGTCAGCGACGATTCTCTCGGCGGAATCCTTCCCCAGCACGCACACGGCGGCTAACCACGCACGTCCCGCCTCTTGCAGCGAGACCATCCTTTGACCCACGGCGTCGCCCAGCGAGAAGCGCGCGGCATCGGGGCTCTCTCGCTCCCAGGCTTGTCCCACTAGTAGGTTTTCGAGAACCAGGGGCGTCCCCTGCGACGCGCGCAGCAGCCAGTCCACCCGGCGTTTGGAGATCTTGGTGACGCCCGACGCCCGTTCTGCCACCTTGCCGACTGCCCTGGCATCGAGGGGCTCGAGATCGACGCGAGAGACGGTCGGAACCGTTCCGGCGTCCGCGAGCAGTTTCCGAAGCCTGGGGCTTTGAATCGGGGCCGGGCGTGCCGCCCCCACAACCTGTACAGCCGGGGCCTTGTGCTCTCGCGCCAGCCGGTCGAGCACGGTCGCCAGCTTCCCCTCGAGCGTCTCCAGTTCATCGACAAGCACCAGCGTCGGTTGCTTGGATGCCCTTCCCCGCAGACGGCTCAGCAGTTCATCGGTGAAATCAGCGTCGATGTCGTCAACCCACTGTGTCGTGCCGATCAACTCGACGTCCCACCCGTCACGCACCGCTTTGGATGACAGGTAGCGCAGCACCCGGGTCTTTCCGCTGCCTTCCCCTCCGCACAACCACACGAACCGTGGCCCCCGCTCTGGATCGAGATCGGACAGGACTCGCTGGACTTCTTTCTCGCGACCGGGAGGCGGTCCGGAAGCGAGTCGGGCTCTGCGATCGAGGTCGGTTTCCAGTGCGTGGCGGTCCGAGCATGCATCGTTCAATCGCGCCAGGGCCTCCCTCGCCTTCGCCGGACGATCGGCCGGGTCGGGCGACACCAATGCGCGGACCCACTCCTCGAACTTCGGCCCCAGTCCGGTTCGGGAGCTCGGTGGCGCGTGACGCCCGCGCTTGACTCGCTCCACGAACGAAGGCAGGTCGTCATCATCGAACGTGTGGAGGGGCTCGCCGTGCAGCGCCTCGAACAAGACCGCGCCAAGCGAATAGAGATCCGATCGAGGACCCGCGGGTTGCCCTTCGAAGAGCTCGGGGGCGATGTAGGGAAGCGTTCCTACTGGAGCCTGGCTCGTGGGGTCGCTTGCGGGGCCGAGCTCCTGCGCCAGGCCGAAATCCAGCAGGACTACATTGCAGTCGAGCTTTGCCTGGTCGCGGACCAGCAGGTTCGCCGGCTTGAGGTCACGATGGATGACCCCGAAGTCATGCAGAAATGCAAGGGCTCGAAGCGCTTCGACCGCGAAAGCGATCAGCTTCTCCGGCCCGTCGTCGCGAGCGGCCTCGGTGAGGTTTCGGCCCGCCACGTGTTCCATGGAGAAGAACAGCCGTCCGGTGGCTGGGTCTGTGCCGAACTCGATTGCCTCGACGAGATTGGGATGGCGCAAGGAGGCGAGCGTCGCGAACTCGCGGCGGAAGGCCTGGGCGTGGGATTCCCGACGCTCCTCGTCCAGGAGCTTGATCGCCACCGGCGCCCCCTGGAGGAGCCGGTCCTCCGCGAGCCAAACCGAGCCGGTGGCGCCGCTGCCAAGGCGCCGGATCAGGCGATAGCGCACCTGCGCTTGGTTCTGGGGATCGTTGGAGGCCACCCCTGAACTATACGCCGGGGATGGCCTCCGAAAGCCCGAGATGTCTCAGAATGAGACGAACTTAGTAAGGAGTGGAGTCATCCGAGATCCCGACCTGGGTAACCCCGGAAACCGTCTCTCCGAAGGTGACCGCTACCATGACGGTCTGGCCGGCGGCCACGGTGACCACGCCGCCGTTGGCGGCGGGGGTTCCGGACTGCAGGACGGCGCTCACCGCCAGG
>JBFKMV010000164.1:0-12040 GCA_041629655.1 Candidatus Polarisedimenticolaceae bacterium | reverse complement strand
GGCGGGCTCGCGGCCGGTTGGGCCGTGATGCTCGGCGCGTGGTGGATCCTGCGCAGCCGTGCGGTCGGGACGGAAACGTTGCCGACGGGGTTCTACGACAACCAGCTCGTCGTGGCCGGCGCGGCCGATCGCGTCTGGACCGCACTTTCGGTGTTCACGTTGTGGCTCGAGCAGCTCGCGCTGCCGTTCCGGTTCTCCGTCGACTACGCGTGGCCCAAGCTGCCGACGCTGCAATCGCCGCTTCACGCGCGGGTGCTGCTCGCGCTGGTGCTGTTGCCGGGCCTGGCGGTGCTGGCCGTGGCGCTGTGGCGCCGCGGCGGCCGCTTGCGCGTGGTGGGTTTCTGGGTCGGCTTCCTGCTGGTCGCCTGGGTGCCGACGTCGAACCTGCTGCTGACGATCGGCACGCTGTTCGGCGAGCGGCTGTTGTACCTGCCCTCGGTGGCGTGGTGCATCGTCCTCGGATGGGTGATCGGCCGGCTGCCGGGGCGGGCGCCGGCCTGGACGGTGCTGATGGCGATCGGGCTGGCCTTCGGCGCGCTGACCTGGGAGCGGACCCTGGACTGGAAGGACAACCTGACGCTGTTCGAGCACGAGCATCGGAACCGGCCGGCCAGCGCGCGCGCGCTCCGCAACTACGCGAACTCGCTCGAGCCGCGGGATCCCGCGGCCGCCGATGCGTCCTACCGCGAGGTGGTCGAGCGGTTTCCCGACTATCTCGACGGTCGCCAGGCCTACGGGACGTTCCTGTTCAAGCAGGGGCGTCACGCCGCGGCCGTCGAGCACCTCGCCGCCGCCGACCGGCTGCGTCCGGACGACCCGACGACCCTGCTCAATCTGGGCGCGGCGCACGCGTCACTCGAACAGTGGGATCGCGCCGCGGAGTGCTGGCGGCGGGTGCTCGAGCTGCAACCGGATCACGAGAAGGCGCGGCTGAACCTGGAGCGCCTGGAGCGTGTCAGGAGCGCGCCGGAGTAGACGCCCGGCCTACTCGCCGGCGACCGCCGACCCCCCGGTGGCGTCTTCCGCGGCGGCGATTGCGCCGAGCACCTCGTCGGTGGTCATCGACATCGACAGGCTCACCACGGTGCCCGTGCGCTCGAGCTTCAAACGCTCCAGCAGGCTCGCCAGCTCCGGGTTCTCGCCGGCCATCAGACGTCCCAGGGCCACGTAGCCGGTCAGCATCTCGTGCACCAGCCGGCCGTTGTTCTCGTTGTCCGCCTCGGCGCGCAGCGCCAGGTCGAGACCCTGCGCCGCGTCCATGGTGAACAGCAACGTCTGCAGGGTCCCCAGCGGGCCCTGGAGCTGGGACGCCACGATGCCCCGGATCCCGCTCGGCTGCGGAGCCGCGTCGTCACCCTGCTGCTGCGGGGCGGCTTCCGGGATCTCCATCGCGAAGTAGGCCTGGCCCCGCGTCGCGGCGAGCAGACGGGCGAGCGCGGACGAGCCCGCACCGCCGCCACCGTCGCGGGCGGATCGGGCGAGCTTCGGGAAGTCCGGCTCGGAGGCGAGGATCAGCGTCCCCTCGTCCAGCCAGGCCACCTTGGAGGGCGGACCGGGTTGCCCCTCACGCAGCTGCAGGCGGTAGGTGGTCAGCCCGTCCAGGGAGCCGGTCTCGACCTCGGCGTGGTCGCGGGCGTAGAGCTGGATCTTGTTCTGGTCGAACGCGCCGCGCACGATCATGTACACGGGCCCGTCGTCGTCGTCCGCGCCTCCGCCGACCCCGATCGTTATCGCCTCCAGGTCGGTGCGGGGATCGAAGCCGGTCTGCTCCATCAGCTCGGCGTAGTCCCTGTCGGAGGGCGACATGCGGTCGCCGTAGCGCGCATCGACGGCCCGGAACAGCTCGGACTCGCTCAACGTGGTCACGTCGAGGTGCATCACCGCGATCACGTCGTCGGGCAGCAGCGCCCAGGCCGCGCTCGCCGCGGTGCCGGAGGCGCTGGAGCACCCGGGGGCCAGCGCCAGGACCAGGACCAGCGCGCCCAGCAGTCCGGATGCCGTGAGTTGGAGCGACCTGCGCATCGAACGTCCTCTCGCGGCGCTGGCCGGTACGGTGCGCCGGGACTGTAGAGGATAGGCCCTGCCGCGGCCGGGGGCCAGCGTCAGGGGCAGGCGAAGGCCGGGGTGCGCTGCGTCCCGTCGCTCGTGAAGCCCAGCGAGCCGACAGCCAGATCCTGGCCGGCGACGAGGTAGAACCGCCCCTCTCCGGGCAGCGGCTCGGACAGGTCGGTGGTCGTCGTGGCGCCCAGTCCGGTCTGCCAGCAGGTCCCGGCGCTGAGCGGGCCCAGCGCCGACAGGGGATCCCGGTAGACGTCGAAGGTCACCGCGAGGTTGGCGCTGCCGTCCCAGCTCAGGTCGGTCTTGCTGTCGAAGCGCAACCGCGTGACCTCGCCCTGGTTCTCCCAGGCGCCGATGTCCGGCGTCGCCCCGCCGGCCAGGTCGCCGTCGACGGGCCGCGCGCGACCCGCGAGATCCACGGACGGGGCGCCCGCGCCCGTGCCGATGTCGATCAGGCCCGAGTCGAAGCGCAACCGGTAGTCGCCACCCGCGGGGTCCACGAACAACGGCGGCAGGAAGAACTGGTCCTGGCTGCACTTGGAACCCGGGAGATTGGCGCAGTCGTTGGGCGTGTTGCCGTCGAAGTCGTTGTTCTCGTACAGGATGCCCTGCAACCCGCCGCCGAGGAAGATGATGCCGCCGCCGTCGTCGGCGGTGTTGCCCTGAAGCGCGTTGTTCCGGACCTCGCCGGTGAAGTCGGCGTCCAGGACGATGCCGCCGCCCAGCGTCGCGACCGTGTGGCCGTCCAGCCCGGCCCGGTTGCCGACCAGCGTGTTGTTGACGATCTCCACCGGGTCGGCGTTGTCGTTGAGGCCGACGGAGATGCCGCCACCCGAATCGCTGGCCTCGTTGTCCAGTATCAGGTTGTTGGTGATCGTGGCGCTGGTGTAGTCGCCGACGTCGATCCCGCCGCCGTAGCCGAAGGATCCGTCGACGTCTCCCAGGGCCAGGTTCCCGCGGATCACGTTGCGGGTGATCACGGGCGCCGCGGCGAGGTCCACCGCGATCCCGCCGCCGAACGCGGGCAGCACGCCGTTCCACTCGGCGGTGTTGTTCTCGATGATGTTGTCCTCGATCGAGGGTTGCGCTCCGTCGGTGACGTAGATCCCTCCACCGACCCTGGCCCGGCCTCCGGTGATCGTGAACCCGCGCAGGGTCGAGTCGCCGTTCAGCCGGATGATGCGGGTCTCGCCCTCGAGGAAGATCACCGTGCGGGCCGGTCCCTGCTCGCTCCGCACGGTCAGCGATTTGCCGAGGAAATTGACCGTCTCGCGGTAGCGCCCGGGCTTGACCAAGATCTCGTCGCCGTTGATCGCGCCGTTGATCGCCGACTGGATCGAGCCGAAATCGGCCGGGCCGTCGTCGTCCACCGTCAGCGTGGCGGCGCTCGCCTCGCCGGCGAGCAGGGCGGCAGCCAGCAGGACGCACACCGCCGTCTTGGGCATCGTGGGACTCATCTCGGCCGGCTTCCCCCCATCCCGGGACCCCTCGGGCGGCTATTGAGATACCCAAAAACGCGATGGTTGTCCAGAGTCACGACAAGGGCCGCCCTTTTTCGGGCGGCCCTTGCACGGACCCGGGTTGTCGCCCGCGTCAGTTCTTGGCCTTGCGGCCCCCGCCGCGGATGCGGCACGTGGTGGTCTCGGGGGAGCTGGGGACGCGGAACTTGTCCTTGACCGTCAGCGTCACCGTGTAGTCGGCGTTGCCGAAAGCGTAGGTGTGGGTCACGGTCGGTGAGGACGTGGTGACCACGCTTCCGTCACCGAAGTCCCACACGTACACGCTGACGAAGTCGCCCAGCTCGACGTCGTCGGGATCCGTGGAGCCCGAGCCGTCGAAGGTGATCGGGTTGAAGGCGCGACCCTTGTACGGACCGCCCGGATCGGCGACCGGCGGATCGTTCTCCTCCGGGATCACCAGCGGCGGCATCAGGTCGAGCGCCTTGCGCAGGTTCAGCACGCCGCCGCTGACGGCGCGGCCGGCCAGATTGTCGTTCGGCTCGACGCTGTCCATCAGGACCTGCTTGTAGTCGAGGTAGGGCAGCGTCGGGTTGAAGCCCATCAAATAGGCCACCGCGCCGGTGACGTGCGGGCAGGCCATCGAGGTGCCGCTCTTGTTGCCGTAGGCGTTGTTGGGGTTGGTGCTGAGGATCGAGCTGCCCGGCGCGCCGAGGTCGACCGTCGTGGCTCCGTAGTTGGAGAAGCTGGAGCGGTTGCCGAAGCGGTCCATCGCCGCGACCGAGATGATGTTGGGCAGGTCGTAGGTCGCGGGGTAGAAGGGCGACGTGTCGTTGTTCCGATTGTTGTTGCCCGCGGCGGCCGAGAACAGCACGCTCGCGTCGTTGGCGCGCGAGATCGCGTCGAACATCGACTGGTTGAAGCCCCCGCCGCCGTAGGAGTTGCTGGTCACGTGGGCGCCGTTATCGGTGGCGTAGTCGATCCCGTTGATGATCGCGTTGGTCGGGCAGCTGCCGAAGGAGTTGCAGACCTTGATCGACATGATCTGCGCCGACCAGGTCACGCCGGCCACGCCCTTGCCGTTGTTCCCGCGGCCGGCCGCGGTGCCCATCGTGTGCGAGCCGTGCGAGTTGTCGTCGTTGGGGTTGTTGTCGTTGTTGACGAAGTCCCAACCGTTGACGTCGTCGACGAACCCGTTTCCGTCGTCGTCGGTCCCGTTGCCCGGGATCTCGCCGGGGTTGGTCCACATGTTCTCGGCCAGGTCCTCATGGTCCTCGTCGATGCCGGTGTCGATGCTGCCGATCACCACGGCCGGAGAGTCGGTGTGCTCGTCCCAGGCCTCGGGCGCGTCGATGTCGAAGTCGAACGCCCCGCCGCTCTGGCCGGTGTTGTGCATGCCCCACAGCTCGCCGAAGCGGGTGTCGTCGGGAATCAACCCGATGCGGTAGATGTGGTTCGGCTCGGCGTAGACCACCTCGGCCTGGCCGCTGTAGCGCTCGGCGGCGGCCAGCACGTCCGACCCCTCGGGAAGCTGGATCAGTCTGAGGTCGGCGTCGAGACGGAAGCGCTGTCCGACGGACGCGCCCTCGGAGGCGTTGATCGCGTCGACGATGTAGTCGGGCGTTCCGGGATGGAACTTGACCAGCAGCTGGTCGGGCACGAACTCGTTGTCCTCGAGCACGCCGGCACCCGCGGCCGTCGCGCCGAGGAGCGCCAGGCAAACCAGGACGGCGTAGACGTTCGAACGCATGGATTCCCCCCTAGAGAGACCTTCCCCGACCCCCAAGTGGGCCGGATATGCCGCTACGACAACAACTATCCTAGCCGAGAGCGGCGTCCGGCGAAAGCCGCCTCGTGGATCGAGACGGTGGACAGGCGGCGGCCGGGTTAGACGAACGGGCCGGGAGGCGCGTACCTCCGGGCGAGAATCCGCGCCGCGGCTCAGCGAAGGGGAAGGACGTGTCCGAATCGAGCGATCTGGAGACGCCGGTCTACCCGGTCGGTGCCGGGAAGCGCAGCATGCTGGATCTGCTGCGCCGGTTCGCCGACCCCGAGCTGCGGCACGACGGCGTGTGGCGCCTCTCCGATCTGCATCTGAAGGTCGGCGAGCCGGCCTGCTATCGCCTCGACAACGAGCTCAGTCCGCTGCCCGACGGGGCGCGGCTGACCCAGGAGATGCTGGAGCGGATGCTGGCGCCGCTGCTGACCGAGGCCCAGCTCGGGCGCCTCAACGGCCGGCCGCCGCAGGATGTCGATGCGGGGTACGAGCTACGCGGAGAGGGACTGAGCTTCCGCATCAACGCGTTCCACGACCGCGAGGGGCTGGCGGCGGCGATCCGGGTGCTGCCCAAGGCGATCCCCGGCCTGGACACGATCGGGTTCCCGGCCGACCAGGTCTGGCGCGAGATCGTCGAGCTGCGCCAGGGCCTGGTGATCGTCACCGGCATCACCGGCAGCGGCAAGTCGACGACGGTGGCCAGCCTGCTCCAGCACATCAACCGGCAGCGCGCGGTACGGATCATCACGCTCGAGGATCCGATCGAGTACGTGCTGGAGAGCGAGCGCGGCCTGATCTCCCAGCGCGAGCTGGGCAAGCACATCGAATCGTTCCAGCACGGGTTGCGCGGCGCGCTGCGCGAGGATCCCGACATCATCTTCGTCGGCGAGATGCGCGACCGCGAGACGACCTCGCTCGCGCTGAGCGCCGCCGAGACCGGGCACCTGGTGCTGTCGACGCTGCACACCCGGGACAGCCGCGGCACGATCACGCGGATCGTCGACATGTTCCCCGAGGAACGGATCAAGGAGGTCGGCACGCAGCTCTCGTTCAGCCTGACCTGCGTGCTGGCGCAGAAGCTGGTGCCGCGGGCGACCGGCAAGGGACGACGCGTGGCGATGGAGGTGCTGCGGAACATCCCCGCCATCGCCAACCTGATCCGCACCGGTCGCTGGCACCAGATCTATTCGACGATCGAGGCCAACCGCCGGGAGGGCCTGATCACGTTCGAGCGGCACCTCGCGGACCTGGTGCGCCAGGGCGAGGTGACGCGTGAAGACGCGCTGCGCTACGCCAACGAGCCGAGCCTGATCCCCTGAGCGCCGGGCCGCCCTGGGTTAAGATCGGCGCCCGATGTCCGTCACGCGACTCGTCGCCGGTTTCGCGCCGGTCGCCGCGCTGGTCCTGGCGCTGGCGACGCCGGCCGAGTGCCGGGCCGGCCCGCCCGCCGGCTACCGCTCGGTCGTGCTCGACAACGGCCTGCGCGTGAGCGTCCTCGCCGACCCGGCCCACCCGGTGGTCGCCACGCAGGTCTGGTACCACGTCGGCTCGGCCAACGAGGACGCGGGCAGCCGCGGCTTCGCCCACCTGTTCGAGCACCTGATGTTCGGCCGCACGAGCCGGCACGAGCGCGACGAGTACGCGGCGCTGCACCACCGGGCCGGAGGCTACGAGAACGCCTACACCTCGTGGGACGAAACGGTGTACGTGTCGGAGATCGCGCCCGACGACCACGGGTCCGTCCTCGAGCTGGAGGCGGACCGGATGGTCAACCTGGTGCTCGACGCCGACAACCTGGCCAACGAGCAACGGATCGTCACCGAGGAGCTCCGGCTGCGGACCCGCAACGATCCGTTCAACCGCGTGATGGTCGCGGCGCTCGAGGCGGTGCTGGGCGGACACCCCTACGCCCACACCCCCGCGGGGACGCCGGAGGAGATCGCCGCCGCGACCCTTGGGCAGTGCGCGCGCTTCTACGCCCGCTACTACCGGCCCCGCAACGCCCACCTCGTCGTCGTCGGTCCGGTGGACCCCGACGCCACCCTCGTGGCGGTACGCCACTGGTTCGGGCCGCTTCCGGCGGACGGCGAGACACCGCCGGACGTTCCGGCGCTGATCGACTGGAGCTTCCCCGAGGACGTGGTGCTCGAGGAGGATCTGCCGCCGGTCGAGACGGCGCTTTACGGCTTCCCGCTGCCACCCGCGGGGTCCGTGGACCGCTGGGCGCTCGCGGTCCTGGAGCAGCTGCTCGCCGCCGGCCAGGTGGACCCGTTCGCCGAGATCCTGGTCGAGCGCCGGCGCAAGGCGGTGTTCGCGCAGACGACGTGGCTGACCATGCGGCGGGGGGGAGCGGTGGTGTTCGCGGCCGCACACCTGCCGTACCGCCGCCGCGCGACGGCGTTCCGGCTGGCCGACCGGGCGCGCGACGAGCTGGCGCAGCTCGCCTGGCTGACCGAGGAGAGCCTGGCGGGCGCCAAGCGCGCGTTGCTGCGGCAGGAGCTGCAGCGCACGTACTTCGCCGAGAGCCGCGCCGCGGCGATCGGCCGCGCGCAGTGGTGGCTGGGGGACGAGCGGTCGGCGTTCGAGGCGGCCGAGCGGATCGAGGCCGTGACGCGCGAGTAGGTGGCCGCCGCGTTCCGCCGCTACATCTCGGAGGCCGAGCCGGTGCGGGTCTACCTGCGACCCGAGCGCGTTCCCTGGTACGTACGGTGGTTCGGCTGGCTGTACCCCCTGGTGAGCCGGTGACCGGCCCGATCGGAAGATCGCCGTTCGCGGGCGCCGTGCTGGCGTGCGCCTGCGCCGTCGCGACGGTCCACGCCGGCGCCGGAACGGGCTCCGCTGATGCCGTGAGCTGGCCGCTCGACGAGCGCACCACGATCGCGCTGGTGGAGGACCACCGTGTTCCGCTGGTGTCGCTGGTCGTGGAGTTTCCCGTCGGCAGCTGGTCCGCCTGGGCGCGCGAGAACCACGCGCGCGAGGCGTGGGAGATCCAGCTGCACGATGTCGCGGGCGGGTTGCGCAAGCGGGCGGACCGCCTGGCGGCTCGGCTCGAGGTGTCGATGGGGCCGCGGTCGGCGTCGATCCGGGCGAGCTGTCTGCGGCGCGACCTCGATGCGGTGCTGGACCTGCTGCGCGACGTGCTGAACCATCGCGATTTCGATCGCCGTCGGCTCAAGCGCTGGAAGCGGCAACGCAAGATCGGCTGGGAGACCCGACGTAGGCAGCCCGCGTTCCGGCTCGAGCAGACGGTGCGGCGGCTGCGCTACGCACCCGACGATCCGCGCCGGCTCGAGTACGAGGAGCCGCCGTCGTTTCCCGCGAAGCCGGAACGATTGGTCGTGGTGCGCGACCGGATCGCGAGGCTTGGCGGGCGAGTGGTCGGTTTTGCCGGGGCCGTCACGCGCGAGGAGGCGCAACGCGCTGCCACCGGCCTGCTTCCGGCGGGGTCGGTCGAAGCGATCCGGGATCTCCGACCCGTGCCCGGCGTGGTGGTTCCGGCCGCAGGTCCCGTGGAAGCCTTCACCGTGACGATGCCCCGGATCGAGCAGGTGTTCTTCGCGCTGGTGCGCGAATCGCCGACCGTCGGCGACCCCGAGTACCCCGCGTTCCTGGTGGCGGACCATGTGCTCGGCGGCCACTTCTTCTCGCGGCTGTCCGTGGCGCTGCGTCATGAGGGCGGCGAGACCTACGGCGCCTCGACATCGGGTCGCGGCGACACGTGGACCGAGCCCTACGCGCTGACCACCTTCACCCGGGCCGACAACGCGGACGCGACCGAACGCAAGCTCCGCGCGGTGCTCGCCGCGTTCCGGGCCGACGGCATCGAGGAACGCGAGCGGGCGGCCGCGGCCGGGTTCCTGCTGGGCCGCCGCGCCTTCTCGCGGCAGTCGCCCGGCCAACGGCTCGAGCGGTGGCTGGTCGAGCGGCGGCTGGGTCTGGCGGCCGGGACCTACGCCGGCCTTGCCGAGCGGGCAGCGGCACTTTCGCTCGACGAGATCAACGCCTTCATCCGGAAGTTCTACGACCCGAGGCTGTTCAGCCTCGTGCGCGTCGCCCCCGGGCCTTCCTAGGGGTCCGGAACCGGACGATTCTCGGCCCGAATCACGCCAAAGGCGGCGGGCCAGGCGGCATCTCTCCCAGGACTCACGCCGACGTTGTTTCCAACATCGTGGCGCCTATATTCCACCCTGTTATTTGAATATCGAAAAACGCACCATTTCTTATACGTCGAGCGAAAGTATGACGAAAACAATTCGTCTACTGGTCGTCGCCTGCATGGTGGCTCTGGGCGCGTCATCGGCCCAGGCGTTCACCATCACGCGCCACTCCTCGGACGTCCATTACATCAGCACCAAGTTCTCCACCAACAACATCGGCGGCATGTACGCCGCCTACCGGATCGAAAACTCCTCGGGATCGGCCGAACCGGACGTCTGGGTCCGGGTCGATTCCTTCTCGGGCGGCTTCGTGGCGCTCGCGACGAACGAGGACGGCCTGCAGCAGCTGGGCGCGATGGCCCCGGGCGAGACCCGGATGACGTACTTCTACCTCACGGCGTCCCAGCCCACCGCCGTGCCGCAGGGCCACACGGTGCGGGTCTACGACCGGAGACCCGACCTCCCCGGCGCCACCGAGATCACCAACGGCTCGTTTACTCTGACCGGTGTCGAGGAATCGATCGAGGCCGGCGCGAACAAGGTGGAAACCGTGATCACGGGCCCGGACCCCGGCGCTCTCGGCGGCGTGATCACGATGACCGTCACCGGGCGCACCGGTACGGTGGGTGCCGGCGACAATCTCGCCTTCAGTGCGGCCGGCGACAACGATTGGCCAGCTTCGACCTTCGAGCTGTTCCGCGCGGAGATCACGTTCCGCAACACCCAGGGCTCGAACTGCGGCAGCACGGTCCTCGGGAACTTCATCGACCAGCTGGACATCCTCTGGAACCAGACTTCGTGTTACGACGCGGTCTACCTGCTGCGGGTCCGATCGACGACGACGGGCACCACACCGGTGAGCCCCATCGTTCACGTCGCAAGCGGCACCCAGATCAAGCACACCAATGCCGGGAGCCTGGCAGGTCTGTCCCCGATCCCGCCGGCCGAGAACAACGTCACCTTGAGCAAGAGTGTGGCCCCGGGCTGGTTCCTCGCCGGGGGGCGGGTGACCTACACGGTCCGGTTGTCGAACGCCGGATCGAATGCCGGTTGTCCGGCGGGCGACCCGACCTGCCGTGATGCCACGGTCGGCGACATCGTAGACGTGCTGCCCACGGTTCCGGACAACGCATCGTACGTCGCCGGATCGGCCGAGTTCCAGGGCGTACCGATCGCGGATCCCGTGATCACCGCAGCGACCCTCAGCTGGGTCGGCAGCTTCCCCGTTGCGGCCGGCGCAACAGCGGATCTGACCTATCAGGCGGACATCCCCGCGACCGAGGGAGCCTACGTCAACAGCGCTGCCGGCCACATCGGCTCCGACCAGATCGACACGACCCTCGACACCGGCGACGACGAGCCCGCAACGGCGCCCGTGCTGATCGGGGTCGACAGCGAGGGTGACGGCATTCCCGACGTCGTCGACGTGGACGACGACGACGACGGGATCCTGGACGCCGACGAACCCGCGGGCGACACGGACGGTGACGGCGTCGTCGACACCCTCGACATCGACTCCGACGATGACGGCATCCCCGATAACGTCGAGGCCCGTGCCACTGGCGAGGCCGGTCCAAGCGGGGTCGATGCCGACGGCGACGGGCTGGACGATGCCTACGACGTCGACCAGGGCGGGACTGCCCTGACGCCGGAGGACACCGACGCCGACACAGTGCCCGACTTCCTGGACGACGACAGCGACGGTGACGGTGTCCCCGACACGATCGAGGGCCACGACGCCGACACCGATGGTGTCGCCGACACCAGCCCCGTGGGGGCGGACGCCGACGGCGACGGTCTCGATGACGCGTACGACACCGTGCCTGGCCCGGCTGCCGGCAACGAGACCGGCAGCAACGCTCCGCTCCAGAACACCGACGGTGCGGACGAGCCGGACTGGCGCGACACCGATGACGACAACGACGGCATTCCGACGAGCGGCGAGGACGGCAACGGCAACGGCGACTTCAGCGACGACGACCGGGACGCGGACGGAACGCCCGACTACCTGGATCCTGTGGACACGGACGGCGACGGTGTCCCCGACATCGTCGACGTGGATGACGACGACGACGGGATCCTGGATACGGACGAGCCGGCCGGTGATTCGGATGCCGACGGGGTCATCGACACGCTGGACATCGACTCCGACGACGACGGGATCCCCGATAACGTCGAGGCCCGTGCCACTGGCGAGGCCGGTCCGAGCGGCGTCGATGCCGACGGAGACGGTCTCGACGATGCCTACGACCTGGACCAGGGTGGCACCCCGCTGACGCCGGAGGACACCGACGCCGACACGGTGCCCGACTACCTGGACGACGACAGCGACGGTGACGGCGTCCCCGACACGATCGAGGGGCACGACGCCGACGCCGATGGTGTCGCCGATACCAACCCCGTGGGGGCGGACGCCGACGGCGACGGCCTCGACGACGCGTACGACACCGTGCCTGGCCCCGCTGCCGGCAACGAGACAGGCAGCAACGCACCACTCCAGAACACCGACGGCGCGGACGAGCCGGACTGGCGCGACACCGACGACGACAACGACGGCATTCCGACGAGCGGCGAGGACGGTAACGGCAACG
>JBFKMV010000163.1:0-12136 GCA_041629655.1 Candidatus Polarisedimenticolaceae bacterium | reverse complement strand
GAGAACCGCTCGGCGCTGTTCCTGTACGTGCTGGCGCCGGTGCAGGCGATCGGGGGGCCGACGATCGCCGCGTCCCGGGCGGCCGGAGCGCTGTGCGGCTTGCTGACCGTGCTGCTGGCGTTCTACGTGGGGTCGCGGCTGTTCGACCGCACGGTCGGGTTGACGGCGGCTGCGCTGCTGGCCGTGAACCCGACGCACGTCTATTACAGCCGCTCGGCGTTGGAGACGACGCTGACGCCGCTGCTGTCGCTGCTGCCGGTGGCGCTGCTGCTGTGGGCCGGGTTCGGTCTCGGCGCCGGCGCGCGCGCGGGGCCCCGCGCCGGGCGCGCGGCGCTGGCCGGCGCGCTCTGCGCGGTCTGCCTGTACGGCCACTGGGCGGTGCGGTTGTACGTGCCCGTGCTGTTGCTCGGGCTGGTGCCGGCCGCCTGGGCGGTGTGGCGCGCCACGCTCCGGGAGCCGCGCGGTCGAGCCGCGTTGGCCGCGCTGGTGCTCGGCGGCGCGATCGTCGCGTCGCCGCTGGCCTGGGCGCACCTGACCGATCCGGAGATCGCGGCGCGCGGGAGCGCGGTCGGCTGGCTGTGGACAGCTACCGACTCCGCCGCGGCGGCGGCGGGCAAGGTGCTGCTGCGCTACCTGGGGCACTTCGGCCCGTCGTTCCTGTTCGGCGCCTCCGACGGCGGTTTCTACTGGCTCAGCGGTCCGGCCGGCTGGGGGCGCTTCCACCTCTACGAGGCCGCGCTGCTGCTGGCCGGCGTCGTCGCGCTGGTGCCGCGGCTGCGCGGTGCTGTCGCCGCGCGGGTGCTCCTGGTGGCGTTGCTCGTCTACCCGGCGGGAGACCTGCTGTTCGGACCCGCCGGGCAGCCGCACGCGCTGCGTAGCCTGCCCGGGATCGTGCCGCTGGTGCTGCTCGCGGCCTTTGGCGCGGTCGCCCTGGTGCGGCGCGTGCGCCAGCGCCACCGCGCGCTCGCGGCGGGTCTCGCGGTCGCGGTCGCGCTGTGGGCCGGGGTCACCGGCGTGCGCTGGGCGAGCTACGCGCTCGACGGATTCAACCGCGAGCCGGGCAAGCGCTTCCACGGCCACGTCGCATTCCTCGAAGCCTGCGAGTGGCTGCGACCGCGCCTGGACGGCTACGACGCGGTGTTCCTGACCGGAGCCGGGGTGCCGCACCCCTACATGTACGCGCTGGCCGGCCTGCGCTACGACCCGGCCCGCTACCTGGCCGACGACAAGGAGCTGGTCGCCGGACCGTTGCCCGACGGGCGCTACCGCGACAGCGAGGTCGTGTTCCGGGTCGGCAAGCTGCACTTCATGCTCGACGACCGCTGGCGCGCCGAGGTGGAGCGCCTCAAGGCCAGCCCGGCCCGGGAGCGCGTGGCCGTGGTCGTCCGGCAACCGCAGCCCGGGCTGCCGGAGCCGGCGCTGGAGATCCGCGGGCCCGACGGCGAGGTGCAGCTGCTGGTGTTCGACACCGCGCTCTGAGCGGCGAGCCGCGCCGCCGCGATACCCGAACCCGCCGTAGTAGAATGGCTGCTTCATCCAACGGCATGCGCCGCGGCACGGTGCGGCGAAGGGGCGACGACGCATGGCGGAAACGACGCGGCGGATCGGTCTGTCACTGGGCGCGGACATCTGCTGGCCGATCGCCTTCGAGGAGATCGTCAAGCGCATGAACGTCCGCCTGGCCGCGGCGGAAGACGCGCTGCGCTTCGAGGTCGAGCGGGTCAGCATCGAGCCGTTCGACCTGCGGCAGGACTGCCGGTACGACGTGGTGATCGATCGCTTGACGCACTGGTACCACACCAGCCGCGAGTGGATCAAGAAGGCGATCATCATGGACGGCCTGTACGTGTTCAACAACCCGTGGGCGATCCAGTCGATGGAGAAGGCGACGACCTACTCCGCGATGATGCAGCTGGGGCTGCCCGTGCCCGACACCTGGCTGCTGCCGCCCAAGGAGTACGAGCGCAGCGCCGATCTGGAGCCGACGCTGGCGCGCTACGCCCGGTTGTTCGACCTGGGTGAGATCGGCCGCAAGCTGGGCTACCCGCTGTTCATGAAGCCCTACGACGGCGGGGCGTGGGTCGGCGTGACCCGCATCGAGGACGAGGCGACCCTGCGCAAGGCCTACGACGAGAGCGGCAAGCGGGTGATGCACCTGCAGCGCGCGGTCAACCCGTTCGACCTGTTCGTCCGTTGCATCGGCCTCGGGCCGCAGCTGCGGATCGTGCGCTACGACCCGGCGGCGCCGCTGCACGAACGCTACCAGGTCGCCTTCGACTTCCTCGACGGCGACGAGGCGCAGCTGCTGCGCGACATGACGATGACGATCAACGCCTTCTTCGGCTGGGATTTCAACTCCTGCGAGTGTCTGCGGCAGAACGGCAACTTCATCCCGATCGATTTCGCCAACCCCTGTCCGGACAGCCAGGTCACGTCGCTGCACTTCCACTTCCCGTGGCTGGTCAAGGCCAACATCCGCTGGTCGCTGTTTTGCGCGGCGACCGACCGGCCGATGCGGCGCACGCTGGACTGGGACCCGTTCTACGAGGTGCAGCAGCGCGACCTGCCGTACCGCGAGCGGCTGCGGCAATACGCCCGGATCGCCGAGCAGCGCTTCGACACCGCGCGGTTCCGCGAGTGGTGCGACCGGCATCTCGCGGATCTGGACGAGGTGGCGCTCGAGTTCTTCGGCTCGGACACGGCCCGCGACGCCGTGCGGCAGAAGGTCACCGCGCTGTTTCCCAAGCACGAGGTGGACAAGTTCACCGAGCACTTCTGGGGCCTGATCGAGTTCTGGTGCAAGACCGAGGCGGATCGGATCAACCAGGGCCGGCCCGAGGAGGAGGGCGCGTGACGGATCGCCGCCGCGCCGGACGCCTCGCCGCGGCGCTGCTGCTCGTGTCGGTGTGGGGCGCCGAGGCCCCGTTGCCCGGCCAGGCGCCGCCGCAGGCCGGCTCCGGCGGATGGTCCGCGATCGATTACGCCGCGCTGGTCGACCTCCGGCAGCCCAGCCACTCCGGCGAGTCGGTGGGTATGCTGCTGGCGCGGCTCGAGGGGCGCCCGGTCCCGCCGCCGGGCGAGCGGCCCGCCGACCGCACCGCGCACGCGCTGCTCGACCCGCTGATCGAGCCCTACGGGTTCGTGCTGATCGATGCGCTCGACGCGCTGGCGCCGATCGCGGACCCGCCGCGCGTCGAGGTGGGCTCGCTGTGGCGCCCGGGCGAGCCGCAGCCGGCGTGGGCCGCGCTGCTCCAGGCGCGGCGCTACATCGTCGAGAGCGACGGGACGGGACGGCTGCGGATCATCCTGCCGTACCCGGAGAGTGGCGCTGCGGCGCCCGGCGGCGGGCCTCCGGAGGTCGGCAGCGCCGCGGCGGCGCTGGCGGCGTGGGAGGCGGCCTGGCCGGTGCTGCGGCACGTGCTGGCCGCGGAGCGACGGCGTCTCGCGACCGGAGACGAGTCTCCGCCGCTGGCCGTGGAGGTCCACGCCTACCGTCCTCGTCCCGAACGGCTGGCGTTCTGGCTGGGGACGGAGCCGCATCGCGTCGAGGTCCGCCAGACGCGCGAGGTGCCGGGGCGCCGCCCGTTCGACCCGGCGTCGATCGAGGCCTTCCTGGCGGCCGGACTGCGGCCGGAGGGCGGGCGGCTGGAGCGCGACGGTGCGATCCGGCTGCTCGGCTCGCAGGACGAGCGGGGCCCGACGCTGCTCGGCACGCCGTTGAGCCTGGCCGATTTCGCGGTGGCCTACCGCGCCGTGTTCCACGGCGGTCTCGCCGAGCCCTACATGAGTCTCGACCGCGGTTACTCGCCGCAAAACGCGATCGTCAACTACGGCGGCCGGCTGCGTGACACGCGGCTGGGCTGGGTCAGCCTGCTCTGCGACATCCGCTTCAAGACCATGAGCCAGGGTCTCGGCATCGCCGAGGGCCGCGACCTGCGGGCGGCGATCCGCGAGCGTCTCGGCGACTTCGCCACGCATCTCGAGCGGTTCGCCTGGAACCCGGCCTCCGACGAGGTGACCAGCCAGCAGACGCGGTTGTGGTTCTACCCGGACGACGTGGACCTGACGCTGTCGCCGGAGGGCGACCTGCTGGTGATGCGTCGCGTGCGGATGACCGCCGCCTCGGAGCGCGTCGAGGACGAGACGCTCGCTCCGGCGGCCGGCGAGGACCCGCCCTGGACCCGGGCGACCGTAGCCGCGATCAACGAGCACTACGCGACGCTGGGCGAGCTGTTCCCCGAGCTCGATGACCTCGACACCGTCGTGCGCCTGTTGTCGTTGTTCACGTGGCTGCGCGTGGCGGGCGAGAGCGGTCTGCCGCTGCCCGACCTCGATGCGCTGCTGGCGGTGGAGCTGCCCGCGGCAGCCACGCCGCGCAACTACCCGCACCTGCTGGCATTCAACGCCTTGCCGCCCGCGGGCAGCGCGGGCGTGGTGGACGTGTTCGACCGCGTGCCGGTCGCCGAGGCGCTGTCCCGGCTCGACCCGGCGGACGGCCGCCCGCTGCCGGCGCTGCAGCGTTATCTCCGCGCGGTGGCCGCCCTCGATGCGACGGACCCGCGCAACCAGCAGCTGATCCGCGAGCTGGAGCGCTACGACCCGGCGCAGCTCAACCCGAGCCAGCTGGACATTTTGGCCCACCGCGCCGAGCGGGTGCGGATGCACCAGACGGTGCTCGGCACGCTGCCGGTCGCGGACCAGACGAAGCTGCTCGAGCGCCAGCAACGGGGCGAGCGGTTGCGGATGTTCAGCGTGGGGATCGGCGGGATCGATCTGGGCATGGGTCGCGCGCTGGAGCGCGCCCGGGGCAGGAGCCGCGGTCTCGTGCAGCGTGGCGAGGACCGGCCGGCTGCCGCCCCTTCCGCCGCGGCCCCGCCGCCCGCGGCGGCCGCTCGGGCGAGCGCGCGGCGAAGCGTTGCCACCGCATCCGCGGGGCCGCTCTACGAGTCGGAGATCCCGCTTCCGCCGCACGGGGCGGGCCGCGAGCGCCACGGCTACCACGTTCGTCGCGAAGCCGCGGGGGCCGGCAGCGTGATCGAGACCGTCTACGACGCGGACGGACCGGAGGCGCGCGCGCGGCGGGTGGTGTCGGGAGCGGACGGACGCGCCGAGCGCTTCGAGCGCTTCGAGGAGGGCCGGCTGCTGAGCTACCGTCTGGAGCGCCAGGGGCCCGCCTGGCGCGCGCGGCTCGTGGCGCCCGCCGCGCCGCGGACCGCGGACCAGGGCCGGGCAACACCGGAGGCGGAGCCGCCACGCGGCCCCCGGGTGCCCGCGGGACTGGTGGCGCTGCGGATCCTTCCGCCGGGCGAGCAGGTCGCGGGTCCCACCGACCCGGTGGGGCTCGAATGGTGGGACGCCGGCGTCACGGCGCCCCGCCACACGGCGCTGACCCGCGCCGGCGCGCAGCAGCTGGTGCTGGGGCGCGGTGCGATCGCGGGTCGCGACGCTTCGCTGGCCCGGATCGAGACGTTGCCGTCGGGCGACGGCGCGCCTCCGAGCGTGATGGTGCTCCAGGGCTCCGCGGCTCCGCCGTGGCGCGAGGCCCGTCCGCGGCTTCCCGGCGAGACCGACCCGCTGCGCGTGGCCCAGGCGCTCAATGTTTGGTGGGCCGGAGCGGGCGAGGGCGCGCCGCCCCACCGCGCCTTCGTCGGCACCGATCCCGAGCGTTCCGGCGCGCGCTGGAAGGGCGCGCCCGGGCCCGGCAAGCGAGGAGCGGTGCTGCTGCTGCCCGAGGACGCCTTCCCGCCGCCCTACGCCGACGTGCGCGCGCGGCTCGCCGCGGCGTGGCCTCCGGACCGCATCGCGACCCGGCTCGCCGAGGCCGGCAAGCCCGGAACGATGGTGCTCCTGGTCAGCGCCGAGGCCCCCGGTGCGTTCGCGGCGCGGCTACGCGCGCTGGCCGGCGATCCGGCGTCGCGCGGGCGGCTGCTGGGAGCGTGGTCGCTCACCGGACCGGTCCGCGGGGACCTGCCGGCGTCCCTGCTGGCGGCCGGCGGTCCGGCGGCGATCGGATTGGCCGAGGGCTCCGTGGTCGGGCTGCGGGAGGCACCGGTGACGCTGTCGCGCTATGCGTCCGCCCTGGCCGGCGCGGCGGACCGTCGCATCGAGCAGATCGACGGACCGCTGCTGTGGTTCTTCTAGGCCACGCTGAGCAGCTGCTTCTCCTGCTCGAGCTGCTCCCGGACCTCCGCGGCGACGGCTTCGATGCGGGCCGGGTCGAGCGGTAGCATCAGCGTCGACTCCAGCTCCGCCAGCTCCAGGTCGGGGTTGCGCTCCGGTCCGATTCCGAGCTTCACGCACAGGCTGTTGGCCAGGCTCACGATCGCGCACAGCGTCGGGTCGGTCTCGGCGCTCATCGGCTGATGGTGCAGCCGCACCGCCTCCTGCAGCGCCGGCGCGAGGCCCCAGCGAGCCACGACCAGCGCGCCGACCTCGGTGTGATCGAAGCCCAGCACCTCCGTCTCGGCTTCGACGAACGACTGGCCGTCGTTGTACACGCGCTCCAGCACCTCCTGGTACGGCTCGCGGAGGCTGCGGTCGAGGATCACCTTGCCGATGTCGTGCAGCAGGCCGCCGACGAACGCCTCCTCGCGGGCGCCGTACTGGCAATGCACGGCCAGGCTGCGCGCGGCGAGCGCGACGGCGAGCGAGTGCTCCCAGAGGATCTTGTCCTTGAAGCACGAGTTCTTGGTCCGGTACAGGCCCTTGGCCGACGAGGCCATGACCACCGAGCGCAGGGTGTTGAATCCCAGCACCACGATCGCCCGGCTGAGCGTCGAGATCGTGCCGCGCACGCCGTAGAACGCGGAGTTGGCGATGCGGAGCACCTTCGCGGTCAAGGCCTGGTCGCGCGAGATCGCGGTCTCGAGATCCTGCACGCGCGTCTTGGGGTTGCGGACCAGCTCCAGCACCCGCGCCGCGACCTCGGGAAGCGCGGGAAGATCCCCGGTCTTGTCGACGATCACTTGCGGGTCCATGGGCGGCCCCTGCCTCCGGCGTTTGAAGAATTAGATCCTTTCAACCGGAAACGTCGGTTCCCGGCCGCGCCTTGTCAAGCGGCCCGGCAGGGGGCGGGATTCAGGCCAGCAGCTGCTGGGCCTGCTCGCGCTCGTGCGGCCCGAGATCGGGACGCGTCAGTGCCAAACGGGCCGCACCGCGGGCGAGATTGGCGTCCAGGCCGCTGGCGAGCCGTGCGATCCGCAGGGCCATCGTCGCGGGCATCGAGGTGCCGCCCTCCAGCATCGCGCGACGCAACACCGGTGTTGCGCCGGCCGGGTTGCCCGCGCGCACCGCCGCTTGGGCGATACGGATCAGCACCTCGGCGTCGACGGGCGCGTGCGGCGCGTGCTCGACCAGCTCGCTCCAGTGGTCGAGCGCGAGCTCGTGGTGTCCACCGCGCAGCTCGTCGCGCACCACGCCCACCACGGCGGGGGCCGCCTCGGCGGCGCGCCCCGCCTCCACCGCCACGCCCCAGTAGGCCAGCGCGACGTCGTGGTTGCCCGGCTGCGCGCGGCATTGTGCGGCCAGCAGCTCCAGCGCCCGCTCCGTCGAGCCGGCGGCGCTCGCCGCCAGGGCCCGGTCGAGCGCGGCGTTGTCGACGACCGTGGTGTGGATCTTCCCTTCCAGGGTCGGCTCGATGTAACGCTCCTCGATGCGCCAGTGACGGATCGCCAGCGCCGCCGCCACGCCGAACGCGAAACCGCCGACGTGCGCCCAGTAGGCGATGCCGCCCCCGATGCCGCCGCTGCTGGTCATCGCGGCCATGAACAGCTGCTCGCCGAACCACAGCGGCAGCATCACCCACGCCGCGGCGCTGAACGTGCCGCGCCAGATCAGGCCGAAGATGTAGAAGAACTTGATCCGGGTGTTCCAGTAGCGGATCAAGAACGCGCCCATCACGGCCGCGATGGCCCCGGAGGCGCCGATCATCGGGATCGTGGAGTCGGCGTTGGGGATCAAGAACGCCAGCGCGGCGACGATCCCGGCGATCACGTAGAACGCCGCGAACAGCGGCCGGCCCCAGACGTCCTCGATGAACGGTCCGGCGAGGTACAGGATCAGCATGTTGCCCAGCAGGTGCAGCAGGCCGCCGTGCAGGAACATGTGGGTCAAGAACGTCAGCGCCGACCACTCGGCGGGCACCAGGCCCCAGCGCTGGTACGGATGCTCGCGCACGTTGGCCAGCGCGCGCTCGGTCAGCCGGTCGAGCTCACGCTGCTCTTCGAGGCGTTGCTGCGAGTCGTCGGGCGGCGGGAACTCCGAGCGGTAGGCTTCGAGCAGGCTTTCCCGCTCCAGCTCGCTCATGCCGCCGAAGCCGCTCTCGGCCAGGGTCGGATCGAGCGTGAGGTACGGGTGCTCGAGGTAGTACTCGAAGGCCTCCCAGGCGTGGTCGTAGGTCTCTTCGAGGGACGGCCCGCCGCTCTCGGCCAGCCCGACGCCGAGGTAGCCGGCCAGGCACAGCAGCATCACCCCGAACGTGACCCAGGGGAGCCGCCGGACGCTGTCCTCCTCGTGCCCGATCGGGATGATCATGCCGCGCTCTCCGGTCGGATGGAGCCTGCGGCGTGAATATAGGGCGCACGGCCGGGGATTCCACCCCGGTCCGCCGGCCGCTCCCGCTGGGGCGTGGGATCAGGCGCGCTCGGGCTGGGCCTCGAGCAGCTGCTGCAGCTCGCCGTTCTGGTACATCTCGGTGACGATGTCGCAGCCGCCGACGAACTTGCCGTCGATGAACACCTGCGGGATCGTCGGCCAGCTGGTGAACGCGCAGACCGCGGGCCGGATGTTCGGGTCGGCAAAGATGTTGCGCACCTCGAACGGCGTTCCCAGCTGGTTGAACACCTGCATCACGCGGGCCGAGAACCCGCACATCGCGGCGTTCTTCTCACCCTTGGCAAAGATGAACACGCGATGGCTCGCGATGTCCTGCTTGATCTGCTCGGTCCACTCGTCGATCGATCGTTCGGTCATGGTCGCTCTCTCCTCGCTTCGTCGCCGGCCGCGGCGGGCGCTTCGAGCACCCGCGTCCTGAGCGCCAGCGCGTGCATCGCGCCGCCGAGCAGTCCCTCCAGCGCGGCGTAGACCAGCTGGTGCTGCTCCACGCGGGTCTTGCCGGCGAACTGAGGCGCCTCGACCAGCGCCTCGAAATGGTCGTGTCCCTGGAACGTGCCCACGCGCACGCGCGCCCCGGGGAGCGCCTGCTCGATGCGAAGTCGCACCTCGTCGATGGTGACCGCGGCATCCATGGGCATGCAAACCTCGTCAAGAAAAAGAAGCCGACAGCCGTGCATGGTAACAAACGTGGGGGGCGGCGCCAGCCGGCGGGCTTCTCAAACCGTGGCCGGCCGGGCTACCCTGGATCCATGCTGCGACACCACGACCGCGCCCTGGCCGTGCTGGGCGGAATGCTGTGCTTGTTGGCGGCCCCGGCTTGCGCGCCGGACCGCGCACAGCAGGAAGACGGCGTGTACCTGGAGCGCGGCGACCTGCCGGAGATCCGGCGGCGCGGCCAGCTCCGCATCCTGTTGCCGCCCCAGCAGGCGCGGATGCTGCCGCGGCGCGGTGACCTGCTCGACCTGGACCTGGTGTTGGCCCGCGAGCTGGCGGCGGAGCTGGGGCTGGAGCCGGTGCTGGTCACGGTCGAGGACCGCAGCGAGCTGTTGCGCGCCCTGCTGGACGGCCGTGGGGACCTCGCCATGGCGCGTCTGACGGCCACGCCGGCGCGACGGGAACGCTTCGCGTTCTCGGTCGCGCTGGACCACGTCCGCGAGCTGCTGGTGACGCGCGAGGACGACGACGGGATCCGGCGGCCGGCCGACCTCGCGGGTCAGTCCGTGGCGGTCCGGGCCAGCTCCTCGTTCCACGGCACGCTGGAGCGGCTGCGCGAACGGGTGCCGGGTCTCGTGATCCAGGCCGTCGACGAGCGCATCGACACCGAGGACATCCTGTACCGGGTGGCCCGGGGCGAGTACCGCGCCACGGTCGCCGACGAGGACCTGCTCGAGGACGTGATGCGCTACCTGCCCGGTCTGCGCGCCGCCTTCGCGCTGACCGGCGAGCGGCCGATCGCGTGGGCCCTGCGCCCGGACGCGCGGCGTCTCAAGGCGGCGGTCGACGGGTTCCTGCAGGAGCGGGCGCTGACGGCGCACCTGGGCGAGCGGGCGCTGGGCGGCCTCGACGAGATCCGCGACCGGAAGGTGCTGCGGGTGCTGACCCGCAACAGCGCCTCGACCTACTTCCTGTACCGCGGCGAGCAGCTCGGCTTCGACTTCGAGCTGGCACGGCGGTTCGCCGGCGAGATCGGCTGCCGGCTGCAGGTGGTGGTGCCGCCCAGCGCGGACCGCTTGATCCCGTGGCTCGAGGAGGGACGGGGCGACCTGATCGCCGCCGCGCTCGCGATCACGCCCGAGCGTGCCGAGCGCATCGCGTTCAGCAGGCCCTACAACCGGGTCAGCGAGGTCGTGGTGGTGTCCGCGGCCGACGACTCGATCCACGGTCCGGCCGATCTGGCCGGTCGCAAGGTCGCCGTCCAGCGCTCGAGCTCGTCCTACGATTCGTTGCGCGCGTTGCAGGTCCAGGTGGGTTTCCTGATCGTGGCCGCTCCCGAGGACCTCGCCGTCGAGGAGCTGATCGACCGGGTCGGCCGCGGTGAGCTGGACGTCACGATCGCCGACAGCGACACGCTGGACGTCGAGCTGACGCAGCGCGACGACGTGCGCGGCGCCTTCGTGCTGCGGGACGGCAAGCCGTTGGGCTGGGCGGTGCGCCCCGACGCGACCGCGCTGCTGGCTGCGGTCGACGGTTTTCTGGACCGCGAGTACCGCGGGACGTTCTACAACGTGCTGCGCGCCAAGTACTTCGGCAACCGCCGGCGGGCCGCCCGCGTGGCCGCGAGCCGCGCCGCGCGCGAGGGGCGGATCAGCCCGTACGACGCGCTGTTCCGGAAATACGGGACCGAGGTCGAGATCGACTGGCGCCTGCTCGCGGCGCAGGCCTACACGGAATCGGAGTTCGACCCCGCGGCGGTGAGCTGGGCCGGGGCGGTGGGCCTGATGCAGGTGCTGCCCTCGACGGCCGCCGAGCTGGGGATCACCGGCGATCTGCGCGAGCCGGAAACGAACGTGCGCGCCGGGGCGTTGTACCTGCGCCGCATGATCGACCTGTTCGAGCCGGCGCTGCCGATGGCCGAGCGGGTGCGCTTCGCGCTCGGGTCCTACAATGCGGGCCGGGGGCACATCCTCGACGCGCGCCGGCTGGCCGAGGAGCAAGGGTTCGACGACCGGGTGTGGTTCGGCCACGTCGAGAGCGTGCTGCCGCTGCTCACCCGCAGCGCGTACGCCAGTCGCTCGCGCTACGGTTATTGCCGCTGCCTGGAAACGGTGGAGTACGTGCGGGAGATCCACGACCACTACGCCGCCTACACGCGAATCATGAACTGAGGAGGGGAGATGAGATCGGTCCTTCGCGCATCGATCGCGGTCGCCGTCTGTCTAACGCTGCTGGCCGCGATCCCGGCCCTGCAGGCCAAGCCGCGTCAGGCCGGCAAGCGGGGACGGCCGGAGACGCCGTCGGGCGAGTCGTTGCCCGGGGTGGCCGAGAAGATCCGCGGTCTCGAACGGGTGGCCGGCCTGCTCCCGCTGTACCACGACCCGCGGCGCGGCCGGCTGTGGCTCGAGCTGCCGCCTCCCGGAGCGGACGGCACCGTCGGCCGCTACCTGTACGTCGAGGGGCTCGTGTCCGGGATCGGCTCGAACCCGCTGTTCCTCGATCGCGGCCAGCTCGGCGACACGCGCCTGATCCGACTGCGGCGGGTCGGGGGCCGGTTGCTGGTCGAGCAGCCGAACCTGGCCTTCCGGGCCTTGACCGACGAGCCCGCCGAGGCCCGCGCCGTCGAGGAGTCGTTCGCGACCTCGGTGCTGTGGGGCGGCGAGCTGGCGGCGCTCGATCCGGACGGCCGCGCGCTGGTCGACTTCACCACGTTCGTCGTGCGCGACGCCCACGACGTGGCGGCGCGGCTTGGCGAGGCGCAGCAGGGTGAGTTCTCGCTGGATGCGGCGCGCAGCGCGATCGACCTGACGCGTTGCCTGAGCTTCCCCGACAATCTCGAGCTGGAGGCGGTGCTGACCTTTTCCGGGGG
>JBFKMV010000162.1:0-12252 GCA_041629655.1 Candidatus Polarisedimenticolaceae bacterium | reverse complement strand
GATGCAGGCCTTGCGTTTCCGGGTGTTCAACCTCGAGCTGGGCGAGGGGCTGGCGGAGTCCTTCGCGACCGGGCTCGACCAGGACCGCTTCGACCCGGTGTGCCACCACCTGCTGGTCGAGGAGCGGGCGACGGACGAGGTGATCGGGACCTACCGCCTGCAGACGGCGTCGATGGCCGAGGCCCACGAGGGTTTCTACTCGGCGGGGGAGTTCGACCTGGCCGGACTGACCCGCCCGGTGATCGAGCAGTCCGTCGAGCTGGGCCGCGCCTGCGTGGCCGCCGAGCACCGCAACCGTCGCGTGCTGTTCCTGCTGTGGCGGGGTCTCGCGGCCTACATGCTGCACAACCACAGGCGTTACTTCTTCGGCTGCTGCTCGCTGACCAGCCAGGACCCGCACGAGGCCTGGCGGGTGATGGCGCACCTGCGCGCCAACGGGCAGGTCCGCAGCGACCTCGCGGTGCGGCCGCTGCCGGGCTGGGAGTGCGACATCGGCGACGGCCCGCCCGAGCCCGGCCCGGTCAAGGTGCCCAAGCTGTTCCGGATGTACCTGCGGTACGGCGCCCAGGTCTGCGGACCCCCGGCGATCGACCGGTGCTTCAAGACCATCGACTACCTGGTGCTCGTCGACAGCGCGGCCATCGATCCCGGCCTGTACAGGATGATCTTCGAGTGATGCGCTATCTCCGCGCCCTGCCCAAGATGGCGCTGTTCGCCACGATCACGTTCGCGCTGTACGTGCTCGCCGCGGTGGGCTCACCACCGGTGCGCTGGTTCGGCGGCTCGGCGACGCGCTGGCGGGCCAGGCTGTTCCGGCTCTGGGCCCGGCGGATCGCCTGGACGCTGGGGATGCGGGTGCAGGTCGAGGGTCGACCGCCGCGCGCGCCGTTCTTCCTGGTCTCCAACCACCTCAGCTATGTCGACGTGGTGCTGCTGGCCAGCCAGCTCGAGTGCTCGTTCGTGGCGCGGAGCGATGTCGCCGGCTGGCCCGTGGTGGGAGCGCTGTGCCGGGCGGCCAACACCGTGTTCGTCGACCGATCGCTCAAGCGCGACGTGCCGCGCGTGATCGAGCAGATCCGCGGCGCCATGGAGCGGGGGGTGGGCGTGGTGGTGTTCCCCGAGGGCACCAGCTCGGCCGGCCGCGAGGTGCTGGACTTCAAACCGGCGCTGCTCGAGGCCGCCGCGCGCTCGGAGATCCCGGTCTGCTACGCCAGCCTGAGCTACCAGGTCGAGCCGGCCCACGGCTCGGCCCGGAACGACGTATGCTGGTGGGGGCCGATGACGTTCGCCGATCACTGCGTGCGGCTGTTCCAGCTCCCGCGGATCGCGGCCTTCCTGCGGTTCGGCGACGAGCCGATCCGGCACGCGGACCGCAAGGTGCTGGCCGTCTCGCTGCACCGCGCGGTCGTTCAGCAGTTCCGACCCGTCCCGTCATAGGAGCGACGATGCACGACGCAGCAGTACTGGCCGCCGACAACGCGAGAGTCCTCGGGATGGGCCTGACCCTCCTGCGCCGGATCGGCGACGGGGCCTACGGCCCGGACGAGCAGGCCTCGCGCGGCGGGGTGGGCCCGCAGTTTCGCCACCTGATCGACTTCTACCGGTGTTTCCTGCGCGGGATCGAGCGCGGTCGCATCGATTACGGCTGCCGGGACCGCGACGCCGGGCTGGAGCGTGAACGCGGCGCGGCGATCCGCGCCCTGGAGTCGCTGATCGCCGAGCTGGGCCAGCTGGCGCAGCGGCACGAGGACTCGGACCTGCTGGTGCGCGCCGAGCGGCCGGCGGACGCCGGGCGCAGCGTCTGGACGCGCTCCTCGGCCTCGCGCGAGCTGCAGTTCCTGCAGAGCCACACCATCCACCACTACGCGCTGATCCGCGGCGAGCTGGAGCGCAGCGGCGTGGAGCCCGACGAGGAGTTCGGCGTCGCGCCCTCGACGCTCGAGCACTGGAGAGGGGCCACGCTGGCCGCCGATTGATCGCCGGCCTCCGATGACGCAACGACCGGGCAACGGCGGCCGCGGGCGGCGACCCGGGCGCTTGACGATCGTGGTCGCCGCGTGGCTCGTGCTGCTCTCGATCAGCCACGTGGTGCGCCGCCTCGACGCGGATCCGCCGGCGCCCGGGCCCGACACGCAGGCGATCACCCTCGCGGGCGGGGTCCGCGTGGTCTACCGCGACCTCCGGCCGCCGGGGCCGGATCCCGCTCCCGTGCTGCTGCTGCTCCACGGCAGCCCGGGGCGGATGCAGGACTTCGACGGCCTGGTCCCGGTGCTGCGGGAGCGCTACCGCCTGCTGATCCCCGACCTGCCGGGGTTCGGCAAGTCCGAGCGCGACCTGCCCGACTACTCGATCCGCGCCGGCTCGGTCGCCGTGCTCGAGCTGCTCGACCGGCTCGGCGTGGAGCGCGCGCACGTCGTCGGTTTCAGCATGGGCGGCGGCGTGGCGCTGGAGCTCTGGGACCGCGCGCCGGCGCGCGTGGCCTCGCTGGTGCTGCTGTCGAGCATCGGCGTGCAGGAGCTGGAGCTGCTCGGCGGGTACCGGATCAACCACGCCATCCACGGGCTGCAGGTCGCCGCGCTGACGCTGGTCCACGAGGGAGTCCCGCACATGGGGCTGCTCGACGGCTCGTTTCTCGACGTGGCCTACGCCCGGAACTTCTACGACACCGACCAGCGTCCGCTGCGCGGCGTGCTCTCGCGCTTCGAGCCGCCGATGCTGATCCTGCACGGCGAGCGCGACGTGCTGGTGCCGCTGGCGGCGGCGCGCGAGCACCACCGGCTGGTGCCGCAGAGCGAGCTGGTCGTGCTGCCCGGCGACCATTTCATGACTTTCCGGCGCGGCGAGCGCATCGCGCGGCTGGTGGACGGGTTCGTCGAGCGCGTCGAGCGCGGCGAGGCCCCGGACCGCGCCGCCGCCTCCCCGGAGCGCGTCCGCGAGGCCGCGCGACCGTTCGACCCCGGGGGCGTGCCGCCGTTCACCGGGATCACGCTGCTGGTGGTGATCGGGCTGCTGGCCGCGGCGACGCTGGTCAGCGAGGACCTGGCCTGCGTCGCGGCGGGCCTGATGGTGGCGGGCGGGAGGCTGGGGCTGTTCTCCGCGGTGCTGGCGTGCTTCGTCGGGATCTTCGCCGGCGACATGCTGCTGTACCTCGCCGGGCGCTGGCTCGGCCGGCCGGCGCTGCGCCGGGCGCCGCTGCGTTGGCTGATCCGCCCCGAGCAGCTCGAGTTGACCTCGCGCTGGTTCGACAAGCGCGGCCCGGTGATCGTGCTGCTGACGCGGTTCCTCCCCGGCACGCGGCTGCCGGTGTACTTCGGCGCGGGGGTGCTGCACACCCGGTTCTGGACCTTCACGTTCTACTTCGCCCTGGCCGTTGCGCTGTGGACCCCGGCGCTGGTCGGCCTCTCGGCGGTGCTCGGCGGCCGGATGCTGGCGTGGCTGGAAGCGGCCGACCGCTGGGCGCCGCTGGCGCTGGCCGCGGTGGCGCTGGCGCTGCTGCTGCTGATCCAGGTCGTCGTGCCGGCGTTCACGCACCGCGGGCGGCGGCTCCTGCTGTCGCGCTGGATCCGCATCACCCGCTGGGAGTACTGGCCGCCGTGGGTGTTCTACCCGCCGGTGGTGGCGTACGTGCTGTGGCTCGGCCTCAAGCACCGCTCGCCGCTGCTGTTCACCGCCGCCAACCCCGCCATCGAGACCGGCGGCGTCATCGGCGAGTCCAAGGCGCGCATCCTGTCGGGGCTCGGCGGGGCGAGGGAGTGGGTCGCGCGGTTCCGGCTGCTTCCGCTGGCGGCAGGGGACAAGCGCGCCGAGCTGGCCGAGTCGTTCCTGCGCGAGGCGGGGCTGGACTACCCCGTGGTGCTGAAGCCCGACGCCGGCCAGCGCGGCTCCGGCGTCGCGGTCGTGCGCTCGGGCGAGGAGCTTCGCGGGTACCTCGAGCGGGCCGGGACCGACGTGCTGATCCAGGAGTACGTTCCCGGCGTCGAGCTGGGCATCTTCTGGTACCGCCTGCCCGGCGAGCCGCACGGCCGGATCCTCTCCGTGACCGACAAGCGTCTGCCCGAGGTCGAGGGCGACGGACGCCGCACGCTGGAGGAGTTGATCCTCGACGACCGCCGCACGCTGGGCATGGCGCGGCACTACCTGACGACCAACGCGGCGCGGCTGTCCGGGATTCCGGCGGCCGGCGAGCGGGTGCGGTTGACCGAGCTGGGCACGCACTGCCGGGGCGCGGTGTTCCTCGACGGCGCGGAGTACGCCACTCCCGCGCTCGGCGAGGCCGTCGAGCGGATCAGCCGCGGCTACCCCGGGTTCTGGTTCGGCCGCTACGACGCCCGCGCGCCGTCGCCGCAGGCGTTCCGCGAGGGCCGCGCGTTCAAGATCGTCGAGCTGAACGGGGTGACCTCGGAGGCGACGCACATCTACGACCCGCGCTACGGCGTGCGACAGGCCTGGCGCGTGCTGCGCGAGCAGTGGCGGATCGCGTTCGAGATCGGTCGCCGCAACCGCGAGCGCGGGCATCCGCCGGCGACGTTACGCGAGCTGCTGGCGGCGCTGCGGCGTTACCGGCGCGAGGCGCGCTTGCGCTGACGCACCGGTTCGCGAAGCTGGCAGCGCATCCCGGACATCTCGAGCACGGCCAGGGACGGGAGCCGTAGCGAGCGGAAACCGTAGGCCAGGCAGGCGTGAGGCTCCGCCGGGTCCCAGGTCACCCGGTAGTGACGGCAGCCCTGGCAGGAGACGGCGCGGACGCCGCTCCGCGGCTCGGTGGCTTCAGGCTCTCGCATCGGCGCGACGCGAACATAGGTCCCGCGGCTCGCCGCGGGCAAATGCGCTGCTCAGGGGACCACGACCGCCGGCATCGTTCCCGGCGCCGGGGGCCATTCGATGATCAGCCCGCGGCCGACGCGGCGCGCCACGTCCTCGCCGTACAGGTGGTCCACCAGGTACATCGCCGGGTCGTAGCTCTTGGCGCCGCCCTGCGCGGTCAGCGCGGGGCCGTCGTGCACGAAGCTCGGCTCGCGGCGCAGCTCGAGCCCGGGGAACATCTCGGCGAAGCGGTCCTGGTCGCCGGGGAACGTCGTCACGGTCCGGCCCTCGAGCAGCCCCGCCGCCGCCAGCACGAACGCGCCGTCGCACAGCGAGACCACGAAGCGGGCCCGCGCGCCGACGTCGCGCACCCAGGCCAGCATCGCCTCGTTCTCGAGGTCGCGGTCCATGCTGCCCTCGGCGCTGGGCACGACCAGGATGTCGATCTGCGGCGCGTCGGCGAACGAATGATGCGGCGTCAGCACCAGCCCCTCGAACGTGGTCACCGGCCGGCCGTCGGGCGAGACGGTGAAGACCTCGATGCCCGGGAGCGGCGTGGTGTGGAACGGGGTGTGGTGGAAGATGTCGTAGGGCGCGACCAGCTCCGAGTTGTACACGCCGTCCACGATCAGAAAGCCCGCGCGCAGCGGCCGCTGGAGGTCGAGGTCGGCGGGGGGAGCGACGCGGGTCCAGGCCGGGCCGGGGCCGGCGTCCGGGCCCGCGCCCGGCGCGCAGCCGCCGGTCAGGGCCAGCGCCACGATGACTGCGAGCAACGTCCGCATCGGCGGCATTCTACCGCGTGTCCCGCCGCTTTCCGTTACAATGGGCCGATGATCGAACGCTCCGACCGGGACTCGATCGCCGTCCTGCGCCTGGCGCATCGCAAGGTCAGCGCGCTGGACGTGGAGCTGTGCGAGGCGCTGGCCGACGCGCTGGACGGGGTCGCCGCGGCGCCGCCGGCCGCGGTCGTGCTGACCGGCAGCGGCTCGACCTTCTCGGCCGGGGTCGACCTGTTCCGCGTGCTCGAGGGCGGCAGCGATTACCTGGAGCGGTTCCTGCCCGCGCTGGGGCGCGCCTTCGGGACGTTGTTCGGGCTGCCGGTTCCGGTGGTCGCCGCGGTCAACGGCCACGCCATCGCCGGCGGCTGCGTGCTGGTGTCGTGCTGCGACCGGCGCCTGATGGCGCGGGGCAGCGGCAGGATCGGCGTTCCCGAGCTGCTGGTCGGGGTGCCGTTCCCGGCGCTGGCGCTGGAGATCATGCGCTTCGTGCTGCCGGCGCACCACGTCCAGACGGTGCTCTACACGGGGCGCTCGTACACGCCGGAGCAGGCGCTGCAGGTCGGGCTGGTCGACGAGCTGGCGGACGGCGACGCGCTGCTCGACCGCGCCGTCGAGGAGGCGCGGGCGCTCGGCTCGATCGCGCCGGCGACCTTCCGCGCCAGCAAGCGCGGTCTCCGGCAGCCGGTGCTCGACCGGGTGGCGGGTCACGCCGAGGGCTACGAGCGCGAGGTGCACCGCGCCTGGCGGGACCCGGCGACCCACGCGGTGATCCGGCGCTACGTCGAGCGCACGATCCGGCGCAAGGGCTAGCGGCTCAGGCGACCAGCTGGTCGATCGCCGCGAACAGCTCCTCGGAGTTGATCGGCTTGGACACGTAGGCGTCCATCCCGGCTTCCAGGCAGCGCTCGCGGTCGCCCTTCATCGCGTGCGCGGTCAGCGCGATCACCGGCAGGTGGCTGCCGGACTCCCGCTCGCGGCCGCGCAGCTCGTGCACCGCCTGGAATCCGTCCATCTCCGGCATCTGCACGTCCATCAGCACGACGTCGAAACGGTCGTCGACCAGCCGCTCCAGCGCCAGCCTGCCGTTCTCCACCGCGACCACCGTGTAGCCGCGCTTCTCCAGCATGCGGCTGGCGACCAGCCGGTTGACGGGGTTGTCCTCGGCCACCAGCACGTTCAGCCGGCGGCGGCTCTCGCGCAGCGCGTGCCGCGTCACCAGTTCGGGCTCGTCGGCGTCCGCCGGCACGCTCAGCACGGCGCGAATGGCCTGGAGCAGCTCCGAGGCCGGGGCCGGCTTGAGCAGGTACCCCGCGATCCCCAGCTCGCGGCAGCGCGCTCCGTCGCCGCGCGCCCCGCCGGAGGTCAGCATCATCAACACCGTGCCCGCCAGGTGCTCGTCCTGCTTGATCCGCTGCGCCAGCTTGAAGCCGTCCATGCTCGGCATCTGGTAGTCGAGGATCACCAGCCGGAACGGGCGCTGCTGCCCGTGCGCCTCGGTCATCAACGCCAGCGCGTCCTGCCCGCTGCACGCGGGGACCGCATCCATGCCCCAGCCGAGCAGCGTCTCGACCAGGATCCGCCGGTTGGTGGCGTTGTCGTCCACCACCAGCACGCGCAACCCGCGCAGCAAGTCGGCGTCCGCGGGCACCAGCCGGTCGGCGTTGGGGTGCTGGAGCGCCAGCCGCGCGGTCCAGTGGAACGTGCTGCCGCGGCCGACCTCGCTGGTGACCCAGATCCGTCCCCCCATCATCTCCACGAGCTGCCGGGTGATCGCCAGGCCGAGCCCGGTGCCGCCGTAGGTGCGGGTCTTCGATCCGTCGGCCTGCCGGAACGCCTCGAAGATCGTCTGCTGCTTGGAGGGCGGGATCCCGATCCCGGTGTCCCGCACGCTGAAATGCAGCAACGCCGCGTCGTTCTCGTAGCCCTCGACGCGCGCCGAGACCACCACCTCGCCCTGCGCGGTGAACTTGATCGCGTTGCCCACCAGGTTGACCACCACCTGCCGCAGCCGGCCCGGATCCCCGACCAGCGCGTCCGGGATCTCCGCCGGCAGGTCGAAGGCCAGCACCAGCTTCTTCTGGTTCGCGCGGATCGCCATCGGTCGCAGCGTGTCCGCCAGGCAGTCGCGCAACCGGAACGGGATCTCGTCCAGCTCGAGCCGGCCGGCCTCGATCTTGGAGAAGTCGAGGATATCGTTGATCACGGTCAGCAGCGCGTTGCCCGAGGAGTGGATGGTGTTGACGTAGTTGCGCTGCTCGGCGCTGAGCTCGGTGTCCAGCAGCAGCTCGGTCATCCCGATCACGCCGTTCATCGGGGTGCGGATCTCGTGGCTCATGTTGGCCAGGAACTCGCTCTTCAATCGCGAGGCCTCGAGCGCGGTCTGCCGGGCCTGGTTCAGCTCGTCCACCCGGCGCTTCTCTTCGTCGATGTCGACCATCATCCCGCGCAGCCGGGTCGGCAGCTGGTCCTCGACGATCGCGGTCACGGTGTCGCGGACCCACACGATCCGCCCGTCGCTGGCGATCATCCGGTACTCGAGCTGGCGGCGCTCGCGCATCTCGATCGCCTCGCGGCACTCGCGCAACACCGGCTCGCGGTCGTCGTCGTGCAGGTGCTTCTGCCAGAAGTCGGCCTCGAGCCAGGCCTGGTTCGGGTATCCGAGCATCCGTTCGGCCTGCTTGCTGACGAAGGTGAAGCGCAGCGTCGAGACGTCGGCCTCCCAGATCACGCCGTCGATCGCATCGACCAGCGCGCGGAAGTCGCGCTGGGTCTGTTCCAGCGCGGCCTCGGCAAGCTGGCGGCCGTGCACCTGGTCCTCGAGCTGCCGCGCGTGCTGCTCGAGCAGCAGCCGGTTGGCGGTCAGCGTGCGGTAGTCGGCGTGGAGCTGCCGCACTTCCAGGAACAGGTACGCCACGTAGAGCAACAGGACCAACGCGACCGCGTAGCCTTCCTGGTGGCCGAGGGCCACCGCGGCGGCCGTCGCGGGCACCAGCATCGTCAGCACCCACGAGCGGAACAGCCGCGGGTCGGGGCACATCGCGGTGGAGCCGCCGGCGCAGAAGCCCGCGGTGCACAGCACGGTCAACAGCGTCGTCCAGCCCAGCCCGTGCTGGGACACCACGTAGGCCGAGAACCCGCCCCAGGTGGCCGCCAACGCCAGCGTGTTCAGCGCGAACAGCCTGCGCCAGGTGCGGAGGCGCTCTTCTCCGGCGCCCGGACGTCCCGCGACCAGCCGCAGCCGCGCCAGCCCGAGCGCCAGCGCCGCCAGCGCCAGCGCGGCGACGGCGGCGGGATGCGACCAGGCAACGGGAGAGATCAGCGCCAGCGCGGCGATCAGCGCGAAGTAGAACAGCGAGCCGCGCACGGAGCGACGCGCCAGGTCGCGGTCGACCTGCCGGGCCAGCAGTCGCTGTTGTTCCGCAGTCAGCTCCGACCCGCCCGCGGCGGGGGCATCGCCCATGCTCGATCCTCGCCGGCCCAGAAAGACTCGCGACCCTTCAGCTCTTGACAAGGAAGCAAATATAGGTACCGCATGAATTTGAAGTCAAACTTGTGCAAGTGTTTGCCGGGAAAAGGTTTGCGGCGTCCGGCCCGGACGCCGGAGCCCGCCTGGGCTATCCTCGATGCGCGATGGCCACCAGCACGGTCGAGGACTACCTCAAGTGCATCTACGTCGCCGCCGAGGGCGACCCGGGGTCGCACGTCTCCACGGGCCAGATCGCCGCGGCCCTGAACGTCGCGCCGGGCACCGCGACGGCGATGGTCAAGACCCTCGCCGAGTCGGGCCTGTTGCGCTACGAGCCCTACACCGGGGTGCGGCTGACCCCCGAGGGCGCGCAGCTGGCCAAGCACGTGCTGCGGCGGCACCGGCTGGTCGAGCTGTTCCTGGTCCGGGTGATGGGGATGGACTGGAGCGAGGTGCACGGCGAGGCCGAGGTGCTCGAGCACGCGATCTCGGAGCGCCTGCTGGAACGGATGGACGAGATGCTCGGATCGCCCTCCGTCGATCCCCACGGCGACCCGATCCCGACCCCGGGCGGGGAGGTCGAGCGCAAGGACCACCCGACACTGGTCGAGTGTGACGTCGACCGCCCGCTGCGCGTCTCGCGCGTGATCGACCAGCGGGAGGACTTCCTGAGACTGCTGGAGTCGAAGGGGCTGGTGCCGGGATCGCGCCTGACGGTGATCGCGCGGAACGAGCTGGCCGAGACCGTCGAGATCCGCCCGGCGAGCGGCCGGCCGGTGCAGCTCGGCTACCGCGCCGCGTCGACGATCCTGGTCGAGCCGCAGGCCTGAACGCGGCGGAGTCCGGCTAGCGCCGGCCGGGCTCGATCACCTTGGCGCCGGACTGCTTGAGCCACTGCCCCACGGTGCGGCCCGCGGAGCTCTTGACGTGCGCGCCGCTGTAGCCGGCGACCGAGAGCCGGCGACCGAGCGCCTGCATCAGGTCGTTCCGCTCGGTCGGATCCATCGCCGTCCAGGCGTCCTCGTCCACGGTCAAGAACAGGCTCGGGGGCCGGGCGACGACGTGCGTCACGGCGGGCGTGTCGCGGAAATCGTCCGTCGAGAACACCGGCAGACGGGATTGCCGGTACTGCGGCCACACCACCATCCCGAGCCACACCGCGACGAGACCGGCCAGCACCAGCCACACGATCCGTCGCATCCCGCCGCGCGGTGCGGGGGTCGGGGCCGGCGCGGGCCGGGCACGCGGAAGCGCGGGCTCCGGCGCCGCGGCGCGCTGCTTGCGCCGGAGCTGCTCGTCGAGCTGCTGCTCGAGCTTGACCAGCGCCTCGATCCGCGCCGCGTCCTGCTCCACCGCCGGCGTCTTCGCCGGCTCGGGTTGCTTCGCGGCCCGGGCGCGGCGCGGCTTGCGGTGGTCCGGTAGCGCGACCAGCTCCTCGGACAATTCGCGGGCGGTTTGGAAATCGGCCGGCTGGAGTCGGCTCTCGACGGCGTCCAGGCAGCGGCTGAGCTTGTTGCGGAACTGCGTCAACCGCCTGGCGTGCTCCATCTCGCCCGCCACGACGGCCTGGTCCACCGCGCGCTGCAGCTCCTCCAACAGCGCGAAGGCGATCGTCGCGTCGAGCCGCAGCGCCTCGCCCAGCCCCGCGGCGTCGCCGCCTTGCTCCAGCTTGTGGATGTCCGACAGCGTCTTGGCCTGCAGCGCCACCCCCTGGGCCAGCAGGGTCCGCCAGCGCTGGGTCCCGCGCTGTTGCGGACCCTCCAGCGACTGGAGCAGCGCGTCGCGCTCCCAGGGGTCGATGTGGAAGCTGTCCCCGCCGACGTTGATGCGCAGCGGCGCCTCGGCGTCGGCGTTGGACTTGCCGACGGCGGCCAGCTTCTCCAGATACGGCTTGAGCGCTTCGTGCCGCTCGTCGGGCATCGCCGTCGTCAAGGCAACCTCTCCGTCACCGCGGCGCCAGCACGCCGTTGCGCAAACGATAGACGCCGTCCAGCCACAACCCGCCGCCCAGCGGCGCGTCGTCCGAATCGGCGACCAGGACACGGACCGACGGGTCGCGCTCGAGCGTCATCTCGAGCCAGAACTCCTGGTCCGGTCCCCGGTCGTCGGGGGAATCGAAGCCGTCGAGCCGCCGGCCGAGCAGCCGGCTGGTGACCGCACCGGCGTACGCGCCGCGGCCGCGCAGCGGCTGGAGCGTGTCCGGCGACAGCGTCGCGTAGTAGGCCTGGTGGTCCACCCGGTATTCCTTGAACGCGGCGTAGAGCGCGCGGGCCTCGTCGAGCAGCGCGTTCGTCTCCTCGCGCGTTCCCACGTCACGCACCTCCGGGATCGCGATCAGGATCAGCACCGCGACGATGGCCAGCCCGGCCAGCACGTCGATGACGGTCATGCTCCTGAACACGGCTCACGTTCCTCGTCACACCCCGCCGCAGCGTAGAGAAAAGCTAGGTTCCGCGCGGGAAGCGGTCAAATCCGGCGGGCCGCGGTGCCGAAACCGCCGATCTCCCGGACGACGCCGCTTTCCGCGGCGCGATCGGCGCTGCGCGTCCGCGGGCCGCCCGTACCTTCTGTGGCAGCGGGGGAAGGAGCGTGACCATGGAATCGAGGCGTCCGGCGATGCTCGTGCTGGCGGCGGGGCTGCTGCTCGCCGCGGCGTGCGGCGGCGACGGGGGCGACGGCGGCGTCAGCGTGGTGGCCGGCCCGCCCGAGCCGCTGGCCCTGGCCGGGGAGTGGCAGACCACCGCGACCGAGGCCTTCGACAGCTGCGGCTTCGATCCGCCGCCGGCCGCAGCGCCGCTGCTGATCGAGGAGGGCGGCGACAGCGTGGTGTTCACCCTCGCCGACCCGTTCGGATTCTGCGACCAGACCGTGCGCGACCGGGCCGGGGAGGTGGTGACGCTCTACCGCAGCGACATCGTCGACGCCGGCTGCGGGATCGTGCAGATCAACAGCACCATCATCTACCGCTTCACCGCGACCGGTTTCAGCGGCACCTCGACCCACGTCTACTCGACGCTGGCCGGCTACTGCGGCAACCTGCCCTGCGAGTACAAGCTGGCCGTGGCCGGCCTGCGCTGCGAAGGCTGCTGGCCGGGCTGCGTGGCCGCGGCGCGGGAGGGGGAGACGGCTCCGGCCGGTCCGTCACTCGCGTTGCCGACGCCGTTCTGACCGCCTCGGGGTAGACTGCGGCGATGAGCGTCGCCG
>JBFKMV010000161.1:0-12273 GCA_041629655.1 Candidatus Polarisedimenticolaceae bacterium | reverse complement strand
CTCCAGCGAGACGGCGCCACGATCGCCTGGGACGCCGCTGGACGGGGACCCGCGTTGATCCTCGGCCACAGCCTGCTCTGCGGCCGCTGGATGTGGAACGAGGTCGTGCCGAGGCTGGCCGACCGCTACCGTGTCCTGAACGTCGAGTTTCGCGGGCACGGCGAGTCCACGGCCACCACCCCGTTCCGGCTCCGCGACCTGGTCGACGACTGGCTGGCCGTCCTCGACGCCGAGCGGGTCGAGCGGGCGGCGCTGGTCGGCCTGTCGATGGGGGGCATGACCGCCCTGCGCATGGCCCTGCGCGCGCCGGAACGGGTGACCGCGCTCGTGCTGGTGGACACGCGCGCCGGTAAGGAGCCGTGGCTCAACCGGCTGAAGTACGGGATCCTGAGACGGCAGTTCCGCCGGCACGGCGTCTCGGACTCGCTGGCCGGCCGGCTGGCCCCGTTGATGTTCGGTCGCTCGACGCTGGAGTCGAAGCCGGAGTTGGTCGACGTCTTCGTGCGCGAGGCGCGCCGGCACGATCGCGAGCAGCTCGATCGCGCGATCGGCGCCGTCGTCGGCCGCGACGATGCGGGCCCGGTGGAACGGATCGAGCACCCGGCGCTCGTCGTGGTCGGCGAGCAGGACGTGGCGACCCCTCCACGCTGCTCGGAGGAGCTGCGACGCCGCATCCCCGGGGCGAGACTCGTCACCATCCCCGAGGCGGGCCACCTGTCGGCGATGGAGCAACCGGATCGGATCGCCGGCGAGACGCTGCGCTTCCTCTCCGAGTGTCTGCCTTCGTAGTAGACTGGCCGGCTCAGGGGACAGACCGTGGCAACACCCGCTCTCCGGCCCGTCAGCTTCATCCTCGGAGTGCCGCGCACCGGTACGACGTTGCTGCGCGTGATGCTCGCCGGGCATCCGCGGCTGTTCAGCCCGCCGGAGATGATCCTGGCGCCGTTCGAGACCATGGCCCAGCGCACGGCCAGGTTGACCGAGCGGTTCTGGGAAAAGGGCGGTCTGCGGCGAGCCCTGATGGATCTGCGCGGCATCGATGTGGACGCCGCGAAGGCCGAGGAGGCGGGCCTCGAGGACCGGACGGTGCCGGAGGTCTACACGCACCTGCAGGGCCTGCTCGGCGAGCGCATGCTCGTGGACAAGTGCCCGCACCTCTGCGCCACGCCCGAGGCCTTGCCGCGTCTGGAAGCGTGGTTCCCGGAGGCCCGCTACATCTGGATCGTGCGGCACCCCGGCTCGGTGATCCGCTCGCTCCAGAACATGCCCTTCGCCGAGGTGATGCTCCAGGGCTACGCGCCGGAGGCGAACGAGGTCTGGATCCGCGGCAACCAGGTCATTGCGCAGTTTCTGAACGGAGTCGCGCCGGAGCGCTGGCTGCGCGTCCGCTACGAGGATCTCGTCGAGGACCCGCGCCCCGTCATGGAACGGGTCTGCGCGACCCTCGGCGTACCCTTCGACGAGGCGACGCTCGACCCCTACCAGGGCGACCGGATGCGGGACGGCCCCAAGGGCGCCCGCCCCGTCGGCGACCCCAACATGGCCAGCCGCGGCAAGATCCAGCCGGAGCTCGCCACCGCGTGGCTCCGGGGTTTCGATCCCGAAAGCGTCGGACCCGAGACGTGGGCGATGGCCAAGGAGCTGGGCTACGACCTCGACGACCTGGCGCGGCCGCCGCTGGCGCGGGTCTCCGAGGCGCTCCACGCGCTGCTGGATCGCGTGGCGACGCTGGAACGGGACATCCGCATCCCGTCGGACCTGGACGCTGTCGAGGGCCGGCGCTTCCTGATGCGCATGCTCGCCGCCAGCGTCGAGACGTACGTCGAACAGGAGGACACGATCCGCCCGCGGTTCTTCCACGCCGAGGGCCCGTACCGCAAGATGTTCGCCGACTGCCCGGATGCCGACTACCTGCGCGCGCCGATCCGGCTCAGCGACGGCGGCGTGTACCGGCTGTCGGGACGGATCCCCGCCGACGTGCTGTACACGGGAGTGCTGCTGTACGGCAAGGGCGGACGCGTCAGCCACAGCCTGCGCGACAGCGAGCTTCCGCGCGACGCCGCCGGACGCTTCGAGATCCGCATCGGCACCGCGGACGCCAAGAGCGGCGACGGCGTGTGGCTGTGCGGCGACGGCGACGAGCGCGCGGTGATGGTCCGCCAGTATTTCGCGGACCGCGCGGCGCACGGGCGGGTCGAGGTGGCCATCGAGCGCCTGGGCGAGCTAGCGGCGCCGGAGCCGCTCGAGGCCGGGCGCCTCGCCGCGGGCTACGACGCCGCGGCGCGCATGCTCGGCGCGATCTTCGAGCGCACCGTCGGCGTCTACGAGATGGCCTCGAACATGGCGCTCAACCGTTTCATCTCCGTGCCGGGAGAGCGGCTGTTTCCCACGCCGGACAACACCTACCACGCGATGTGGTACCGCCTCGGCGAGGACCAGCTGATGCTGATCCGCGGCCGGTTGCCGCGGGCGCGCTACTTCGGGCTGTGCCTGTACAACGCCTGGCTGGAGAGCTTCGACTACACGCGGCACCGGGTGAACCTGAACCACTCGCAGATCCACGCCGGCGACGACGGCCGCTTCGAGATCTGTCTCGCCCACCGGGACCCCGGACACCCCAACTGGCTGGACACCGCCGGCCACAACGCCGGCTACGTGCTGGCCCGCTCGCTGCTGCTGGAGGACGACCCCGGGCTCACGACCGAGATCATCTGGGAGCGCGAGTACCGCCGCTGACGCCCGGCGAACTCAGGGCCCGTTCACCGCAGCGGCCAGTCGGGTGCCGCGGTCGGCTCCCACGGCGACGCGTCGGCGTAGGCGACGCGGGGGTCCGCGGTCGGCTCGGGCGCCTCGGCCCCGTACCGCCGCGCCAGCTCGCTCTGTGGGTAGTACAGCCGGTGCTCGGCGCCGGCGCGGTGACCGATCGCCAGCAATGCGCAAGGTCCGTCGCCCGCGCCGATGAACACGTGCGACACGCCGGGCGGGCAGTGCACGTAATCCCACGCGTCGAGCGGCCGCTCCTCGCCGTTGACCAGCAGCAGGCATTCGCCGGACAGCACGAGGAAGTCCTCCTGCTCGCTCTCGCGATGGTAGCGGCAGTTGGGCTTGCCGGGCTCGAGCAGGAAGATCCGCACGCCGGTCTGCGAAAACCGCTTTTGGCCCTCGAAGTTGAGGCAACGTCCGAATCCCGCGTTGGCGCTGCACGCGGCGTCCTTGACGTTGACCACGAACCAGCCGTCCCGTTCCTCGATCATCGGAGCCTCCTTCACGGCCCGCCGGGGGTCCCGTTTGCGGAGACAGTAGCAGAGGAAGGGCGGCCGCCGTCTAGCAGATCCCGCACTCGTAGGGCGTGCCGGCGTCGCGTCCGACGTCGGCGTCCGGGGCGTCCGTCGCGCGCGGCAGCGCGTTGCGCTCCACGACCAGCTCCCACGAGGTCCGCAGCAGGTCGGCCAGCTCGGCGTACGGCGGCAGGTCCGCCGTGGCGGCGAGGCGCTCGCAGAACACGTCCAGCCAGGCGTCGAGGTGATCCTCGGCGAACGACGCCAGCGCTCGCGCGGTGACCTGCTCGTTCTCGCGCTCGTCGCGTCCCCGCGCGCCGGCGAGCAGGACCAACAGCAGCGCCGCGAACTGCAGCTCCGCGACCACGTGGTCGTTCTTCTCTCCCGGGCCGGGTGCGATGGTGAAGCCGAAGGCGCGATAGAAACCCGCGATGTCGGCGATGATCGCACCCTTGTCGCGGCGCACGTACGCCGTCTCGTTGGGCGGGCAGACCTGCGCCGCCTCGAACAGCCGGGCGTGCTCGCCACGCAGTCGCTCCTGCGACGTGCCGCGGAACAGCGTTCCGGTCCGTCGCAGCAGCGCCGCGCGTCCCCGGTCCTCGAGGCCCGAGCTCTCCGCCAGCTGGGCCAGGTCCCGCGCGTCGAGGATCCACTCCTGGTCCTCGGCCGCGGCGGGCGGGGCCAGCGCCCGCGCGATCCACAGCAGCAGGTCGGCCTGCGCCAGCTGTTCGGTGGGGGTCGGGGTTCGTTCGTTCATCAGTGGCTCACCGTGAAGTCGGTCCAGTTGGTCCAGTGCTTGCGCCCGCCGACGTTGCCGCCGGCGCCATCCCAGACCGCGACGCCGACGCTGCCGCGGTCACCGGCCCAGAACTGGTAGTCCATCGCGTCGCTGGTCTGCGCGGGCCGCACGAACACCACGTGCCAGCTGCCGTCGCTCCACACGCCGCGACCCGTCGTCAGCGACTCCGCCTGCGGGGTCAGCGTGCCGAACCCGATCGCCGCCAGCTCCTCGACCGGCAGCTTGCGCTCGAAGTCGGCCATCGGGTTGCCGGCCTGGTAGGCCACGAACCAGGTGTGCGAGCGCGGATCGCCGAAGTCGTCGGGCACGCGCTGCGGCGCGGTGCCGCCGGCGAACCAGTACAGATCGGCCCAGTAGTTGGGGTGCAGGTCCTGCACGTCCTGGAAGTGCTCGTCGACGTCCTTCTGCCACAGCGCCTTCCAGTGCAGGATCGACACCGGGTGCCGGTGGTCGCCCATGGTGTGCGGCGCCAGCGGCTCCAGCGGGAACTGCAGCGCCACCGCATCGCTGAACCGTCCCGAATCGACGTTGGCGTCGTGGGTCGGGTCCTTCCACTCGAGGCGCCAGGCGATCAACCGGCCGTCGGTCAACGCCTGGACCCGCACGTTGTCGACGGTGGTCTGCTCCAGCATCGGCATCGCGATGGTCTGCTTCTGCAGCTTCAGCTCGGCGGCCGGGGTGTCGTCCCAGACCGCACTCAGCGGGTCCAGCTCGGCCAGCGACTCCGTGGTGCGCGCGATGAACAGCAGGCCCAGCTCGGCGCTCTCCGCCTGCTGCCGCGCGGCGAGCTGCCGCCGCGAGCCGTCGATCGACGCGTCGAGCTGCCGCTGTGCGGCGACCAGCCCGACCACGACGACGACCGCGGTGACCGCGATCGCCACCAGCAGCTCGATCAGCCCGCCCCGCTCCTTCGTCTCAGGTCGTGTTGTGTCGGTAGACATCGTGTTTCTCGTCGTAGTGGTTACGGATGTAGACCGGCTCGGTGAACGGCACGCGCGCCACCTCCTCGCCGTTGTCGGCCCAGCCGACCGCCTCGTCCTTCTCGACCGCGAACCTGGTGATGATGCGATCCGTCGCCCCGAACAGCAGCAGCGCACCGAGCAGCTGCTTGTCCTTGGCCAGCGCCCGGTAGATCTGCTTCGACCGCTCGACGCCGGGTCCGAACAGCTGCTCCAGGAACCCGTTCGGGACGTGGACCGGGGGGATGTAGTAGACGTTGGGAGCGGTTCCCTGCTGGGGGTACAGCGGCAGCGCCAGCTTTTTGATCTTGATGATGTAGTCCAGCGGGTTGTCCTCGCGCGGCTCCTCGCGCGTGGACAGAAAGCCGTGCATGCGGATCTTGCCGATGCAGCTCTCGACGCACAGCGCCACCTGGCCCTGCTCGACGCGCGGGAAGCAGCCGATGCACTTTTCGCTGACGCGCGAGACCAGGTTGAAGAAGGTCTTCTTGTACGGGCAGGCCTTGACGCACTCCTGGTAACCGCGGCAGCGCTGCTGGTCGACCAGCACGATGCCGTCCTCGTCGCGCTTGTAGATCGCCTGGCGCGGGCACGCGGCCAGACACGCCGGGTGGTCGCAGTGGTTGCAGATCCGCGCCAGGTAGAACATCCACATCGGGTGCACGCCGCCGAAGTGCGCGCCGAGGTCGACCGTCCCGGTGATGTCGTCCTCGCCCAGGTTGGGCGCCGCGTAGTCCTCGGTCACCGGGCGATGGCCGCGCGGCGGGTGCTTCTCGCCGTCGGTCTCGAAGATCGTCGGCGTCTCGAGACGCTGGCCCTTCCAGCGCGCGGGGTCGGTGATCTGCAGCAGCTTGGTGTCCCACTGCAGCGGGTAGCCGCCGTAGGGTTTGGTCTCGACGTTGTTCCAGAAGATCGTCTCCTGCCCCTTGCCGCTGGTCCAGCAGGTCTTGCAGGCCACGGTGCAGGTCTGGCACTCGATGCACTTGTTGGTGTCGAAGATGTAGGCCACCTGGCGCTGCGGCGGCGGGGCGTCGTAGGGGTACTCCATCTCGCGCCCGAGCTGCCAGTTGTAACGCTTGGTCATGACGTGGTCTCCGCGAAACGCCCGGCGATGAACCGGCGCAACAGGTCGGACTCGTAGGTTGGCCGCAGCCCCAGCCGCGCCGGGCGCCACAGGCGCTGGTCCCCAACCCCGCCGGGCTCGGCCAGCGAGATCTTGACCATCGACTCGCGCGGCGCGCCGGTCGGGCAGTGCACGTCGGGCACGAAGCCCTGCGTGACCTTCTGGCCCAACAGGCCCTTGACGGTCAGGCTGTCGGTCATCCAGGTCGGCTTGAGCCAGCCGCGGGTGCAGCTCTGGTGGCTGCCGCGGCGGAACAGCGACTGGTAGGCGGTGCGCGGCGACTTGGCCATTCCGTTGGGGTTGGTCTCGGAGCCCTGCACCGAGCCCACGGTCGAGCCGTACATGTTGTGCCACATCCGGGTCACGCCGCGCGGGGTGCCGGGGTAGTAGCGGGCGCGGGCCATCAGCCGCGCGACCTTGTACCACTCGGGGTTCTTCTGCCAGTGCTTGAACGGCCGGTCGTGGGGATCGGCGTCGATCCAGACGTAGTCGCCGTCCTCGATGCCCAGCGCCCTGGCGTCGGCCGGGTTGACGTCCACGTACATCTCGTTGATGAACGGCATCCGTTTGTCTTCGCGGTAGATGTCGCCGAACGGGCCGAACCAGATCGCGACGATGTCGGTGTCCACGGCCGTGGTGTGCGCCCCGTGGCGGTACTTCGGCGTGTGGAAGATGAAGCGGTAGCCGTCGGCGTTCAGCGGGTGCCTGGTCTTCATCAGCTCGTCCACGCTCAGCACCACGTGACGCGCCTGTCGCGCGTCCCCGCTCACATCGCCGCGGGCGATTCCGTAGTCTTCGGGTTGACGCGGCCGCAGCAGCGGGTGGTTCTTCGGCGCGACGATCACGTTCGGCTCGTAGAACGTCGAGTCGATCGGCTCGCGGTGCACGACCAGATTCTCGCCGGAGTCCATGAACTCCGGTTCTTCGCGGTAGAACTCGAGCCGCCCGGTCTTGGTGTACCAGGGCTTGTTCTCGTTGCCCTGCTCCCAGGCGCCGATCTTGGGGTAGGTGCGGGTTTCGAGGATCGCCGGGACGCCGTCGGCGGCCTTGGCCTCGAGGTCCTCGATCGTGTGTCCGCGCGTGGCGTTGGAGTGGTCGAGGATCCGCTGGATGTAGGGACGCATCCCGCCCTGCTCGACGAACCGCCAGTAGTCGTCGTGGCGGCGGTCGCCGGTCAGCTTGCCCACCGCCTTGCACACCCCGGCGGCGACCTCGACGTCGCTCCGGGTGTCGTGGATCCGCGGCAGCGGCGTCGCCGGGAAGACGTACAGGAACGGATTGGTCACGCTGATCGTCATGTCCGGGTACTTCAGCTCGGCCCAGCTGTCGACCGGGAACACCACGTCCGAATACTCGCAGCTCGCCGTCCACCACCACTCGTTGATCGCGATGAACTCGATCTTGGGGAACAGGTTGACGATCGTGTCGTAGTGCCCCTTGGCGTTGCCGATCAGCGAGTTGGAGTTCGACACGTGGATCGCCTTGGTCGGCGTCGGGATGTGCGACTTGCCCGTCAGCACCGCCTTGCCGTGGCGCAGGATCGTGTCGCCGTGGTTGAAGTAGTGCACCGACTCGGCCTTCCAGTAGCCCTTCGAGCGGGCCGGCTTGGCCGGGTCGGTCTCGACGTCGAACGGGTTCTCGGCCAGGTACTGCCCGAGCCCGTTGAAGAACGAGGCGCGGTAGTTGCCGGCGTAGGAGCCGACGTTGCCGCCGATCTTGCCCACGTTGCGCGTCATCGCCGCGATCAGGAACACCGCGCGGTCCTTGAGGTCGCTGTTGAAGAACTGGTTCGGCCCCATGCCCATCACGAACAGCGTCTTCTCGGGGTTGGCCGCGATCTGCCGCGCCAGCGAGCGCACCGCGGAGGCCGGGGCCCAGGTGATCTTCTCGACCTGCTCGGGGGTGTAGCTGGCGTCGAGGATCTGCCGCGTGGCGTCGAACACGGTCCGGCAGGCCACCGTGCCGCCGCCGGCCAGCCGCACCTGCACGTCGCCGGTCAATTGCGGGTCGAGGCCCGTCTTGCCGAAGTGGGCGCCGATCTGGTCGCGGTTGAGCGCCGCCGGCCCGCCGCGCTTGCGGTCCCACAGCACGTAGTCGCCCCACTCCTTGCGCTTGGCCGCCGGGATCACGGGCCCCGGCTGCGCGTGGATCGCCGGACCCGGGTCGCCGCCGGCCAGCACGACGGTGTTGTTCGACAGCGTCGCCGCGCGGTAGCCGGGGAACACCTCGGCGGCGCGCAGCAACTGGCCGTTGTCCAGCCGCACCAACAGCGGCAGGTCGGTGTTGCCGCGCACGTAGTCGGCGTCGTAGAGCTTCTCCTTGACCATCACCTGCGCGATGCCCAGCGCCAGCGCGGGCGTGGTGCCGGGCCGCACGATCACCACCTCGTCGGCCTTGTTCGCCGTCGCGCTGTACTCGGCCGAGATGACCACGATCTTGGTGCCCTTCATGCGGGCCTCGGTCATCCAGTGGCTGTCGGGCATCTTGGTCGTGATCCAGTTCATGCCCCAGACCAGTGCCAGGTTCGCGTGCTCGACGTTGCACAGGTCGAAGTCGACCGTCTGCTGGCCGGTGACCATCGGGTGCCCGGGCGGCAGGTCGGTGTGCCAGGAGTAGTTGTCCCAGCCGCGCGCCCCGACCGAGCCCTCGGCGCCCTTGCCGCGGATCTTGTCGTCGAGCAGCGCCATCGCGTTGGCCATCCGGTACTGCGCGAAGATCCGCGTCATCCCGAGCGGCGGCATGCCGCCGCGGAACTTCAGCACCTGCGTGCCCGCGCCGCCGGTGGCCTCGACCATCAGCGGGTCGTAGCCCTGGTCGCGCAGGCGCTGCTGGCCCTGGTCGCCCGTGTACGTTTCGGCGATGTTGCGGAGTGCCTGGGCGGAGAGCCGGAACGCCTCGTCCCAGCTCACGGGGACCCAGTCGTCGTCGCCGCGCTTGAGGTACTTCGGATCGACGGCCGCCGTTTCCGGGTGGCGCGGGAAACCTTCCTCGACCCAGCGCTTGAACCCGGCGCGCACCAGCGGCCGCTTGCAGCGTCGGTCGCCGTAGAACCGCCGTACCAGCGCCAGCCCCTTCTGGCAGCAGCGCGGGTCCCAGCGCCGGCTGGCGCGGTTGCCGTGCAGGTCGGTCGCCTTGTGGTAGCCGTAGGTCGGCGCGATGCGGGTCACCACCCCGTTCTTGACGTGGCCGCGCAGCAGGCAGTTGTGGGTGTCGTTGGGAGCGCACAGGAACACGAACGACGAGTCCGAGTGGTACAGGTCGCGGTAGACCTTCTCCCAGTCCCGGTTGGGGTAGGCGTAGAGCGGGTTGTCGACCCGCAGCGGTTTCAGGAAGTCCGCTGCGCCGACGGCGCGGTTGGCCAGCAGCGCGCAGCCGGCGCCGGCGCCGGCCATCTGGAACAGGAATCGTCGACGGGTCGGGGTGTTGCGGCTCATGGTTTCCTCGGCGGGGCGTGGGTGCACAACGGGGTCGGTCCGTCCAGGGAACGGACCACGCTGGCCAGCGAGGTGCTCTCGAAGGCGGTCTCGATCGACGCCAGGGCGTCGTCGATCCGCCGGTGCAGCGGGCACAGCTCGGTGTGGGACTGCAGGCGCAGCGGGCAACGCTCGATGCGCTGGATCGGCTCGACGGCGCGGATCACGTCGAGCAGGCTGATCTGTTCGGGCGCACGGGCGAGGGTGAACCCACCGCCCGGACCCGGTTGGGATCGCACCAGCGCCGAGCGGGCCAACAGGCGCAGGACCTTCTTCAGGTAAGGCGTCGAGACGCCCGTGATCTCCGCCAGCTCGCGCGAGAGCAGAGCACGCTCCGGCCGGCCGGCCAGGGCCGTCGCCGCGCGCAGGGCGTACTCGGTGGTCCTCGACAGCACGGCGGCACTCCTTTGCGGGAGTTCTGGATCCCGGTGTCGAGAGTTATCCCCGAGCGCGGCTCCCGGTCAACGCCCCGGACGGTCCCAAAAAGATCGCCAATCTCCACAATCGGAGTCCCCGATTCCTGCCGGATTCGGCGGCCCGGCTCCGATCCGTGGGTCCGCCCTGCCGGGCGCCGGCGATAAAACAGCCCCCCGAAGCCACTTCTCGGCGGAGGCGCCCCTGGCACCCGCGTTGCTGTTCCCTGGCGGGCGGAGGAAAGCGCCACGATGCTGCACCCACACACGGAGCTGCGCTTCATCAACGAACGGATCGGCAGCGGGGTCTTCGCGACCCGGCCGATCCCGCGCGGGACCATCACCTGGGCCCGCTGCTCGCTCGATCGCGTGATCGCGCCGGCCGAGTTCGAGCGGCTGCCGGCGAGCAGCCGCGCCCTGGTGCACAAGTACGGCTACCTCGACCGGACGCGCTCGTGGGTGCTGTGCTGGGACCTGGCCAAGTACGTCAACCACTCCTGCCGGCCGAACTGCCTCAGTCCGGGATACGAGTTCGAGATCGCGGTCCGCGACATCCGGGCCGGCGAGCAGCTCACCGACGACTACGGCAGCCTGAACCTGGAGCGGCCGATGAAGTGCCTGTGCGGGGCGCGGAGCTGCCGCAAGGTGATCCGTCCCGACGACCTGGTGCGCAACGCCGAGGTCTGGGACCGCGCGATCCACAAGGCGTTCTGCGAGATCCGCGACGTGCCGCAGCCGCTGTGGAGCGTGGTGGCCGAGAAGCGCGAGATCGCGAAGGTGCTGACCAACGGCCGCTCGGTGCCGTCGATCCTGCAGCACCTGTCCGGCGCCGCCGAGAGTCCCGCCCATGCCGGATAAGCCCGCCGGGCAACCGCGACGCACCCGGGGCCGGATCAGCATCCGGCGCGCGACGCTCGACGACGTGCCCGCGATCTACGCCTGCCAGCAGGCGGCCTACCCGACCTTCCCGCCCCACGGGCTGTGCGACGAGCGGCAGCTGGGCATGCAGATCGCGCGGTTTCCGGAAGGCCAGCTTGTCGCCGTCGCCGACGACCGCGTGGTCGGCTACTGCACCACGCTGATTGTGGCGCTGGCCGAGGATTCGCCCTGGTACTCGTACAACGAGATCACGGGCTACGGGACCTTCAGCACGCACGACCCCAGCGGCGACACGCTGTACGGCGCCGACATCGCGGTGCATCCCGAATACCAGGGACGCGGCATCGCCGGCCGGCTGTACAAGGCGCGCAAGCGCCTGCTGACCCGGTTCAATCTGCGCTGCATGGTCGCCGGCGGCCGCATCCCGGGGTACCGCCAGGTGGCCGGCCGGATGACCGCCGAGGAGTACGTCGAGCGGGTGGTCCGCGGAGAATTGAAGGACCGCGCGCTCAACGCCCACCTCAAGGCGGGCTACCGCGTGGTCGGCGTGCACATGGGCTACCTGCGCGACGAGGCGAGCCTCGACTACGCGACCTTCCTCGAGATGCCCAACCCGTCGTTCGACCCCGAGCGACGACGCATCGCCGCGACGCCGATCCGACGCCCGGCGCGCAAGGTCCGCGTCTGCGCCGCGCAGTACGAGATGCGCCCGGTGCACTCGTGGGCGGAGTTCAAGAAGCAGGTCGGGTTCTTCGTCGCCGCCGCCAACGACTACCACAGCCACTTCCTGCTCTTTCCGGAGCTGTTCACGGTGCAGCTGTTCACGACCATGCCGTCGAAGCTCAGCGGTCCCGAGGCGATCGAGCGGCTGGCCGACCTGACCGACCGCTACATCGAGCTGTTCCGCGAGCAGGCCAAGAGCAGCGGGCTGCACATCATCGGCGGCACCCATCCGGTTCGCTCGGAGGACGGGATCCGGAACGTGGCGCACCTGTTCACGCCCTCGGGCAATGTCTACACGCAGGACAAGCTGCACGTCACGCCCACCGAACGGCAGGAGTACGGCATCCGGCCCGGCGACGGGATCCGGATCTTCGACACCGGACTGGCCCGCATCGCGATCGTGGTCTGCTACGACATCGAGTTCCCGGAGCTGGTGCGGCTGGTGACGCTGGCCGGGGCGGAGGTGATCTTCTGCCCGTTCAGCACCGACGAGCACAAGGGTTACCTGCGCGTCCGCTACACCGCCCACGCGCGCGCCGTCGAGAACATGCTCTACGTCGTGCTGGCCGGCAACGTCGGCAACCTGCCCGAGGTCGAGAACTTCCTGATCAACTACGGGCAGGCCG
>JBFKMV010000160.1:0-12380 GCA_041629655.1 Candidatus Polarisedimenticolaceae bacterium | reverse complement strand
GGTGCCGGATCGATTTCCGTCCGATGCTCCAGATCCTCCTCTCCACCGCCACCCTGCGCAGCGTCGGGTACCCCACGCAGCGGTCGCGCTCGAGGTGGCAACGCAGGCGCGGTGCCGCGCTCGCGGTCCTGCTCCGGCGGCCTTCCGGGAGCGATCGGTCCGGGCACGAGCTGCCGGCGTCAACGCGGGCCCGGCGCCTCGGGCGTCACCACCGGAACACGCCGGACGCGAGATCCTTGAGGAGACGCACGTGAGCCTGCGCGATTGGCAGGCCGCACAGCTCCTCGATCCACGCCCATTGACCGGACGGGTTGATCTCCAGGAAGACGTAGCGCCCGTCGGGCGTCAACACCAGGTCGATGGCGCCGTAGAACAGCCTCAGCTCACGCACCAGCCGTCGGCAGCGCTCGGCGAGTGGCTCTGGCAGCTCGTGGGGCAGGTAAGGCGTGTTCTCCAGGTCGTAGATGCGCCAGTCATGCTTCGACCGATCGCTCGCCTGCGAGTGGATCTCCGCGGCGAGGATGGCGTTCCCGACCACCGTGACCCGGATCTCCACACGCTTGGGGACGTAAGCCTGCCAGATGCTCGGACAGGCGCGCAGCACTGCGTCGTCCTGCAGGTCTCCTTCATCCACCAGGCTGGTGTAGATCGCGCGCTCCGCGTCGTCTGCGAGACGAACGGAGCGGGGATCGTACCCCTTGACGACGAGCGAGCCGCCGGCCGCGCGAAAGAGCTGTCTGATCGCGTCGGGCTCGTTGCCCATGTAGGTCGGCGGCACCTCGAAACCGATCGCGTGGGCGACGTGGAGCTGGTGCGCCTTCAACGAGGCTCGGAGGTTGAGATAGGGATCGTTGACGATCGGCCGGCCGAGACACTCCCAGAGATTCGCGAGAAACCAGATCGTCTCGCGGTTGATGAACTCGACGACGCTCTGCGTCGGCGTCGACGCCGGCGCATGCGCATCCGATGGGCGGCGGTACCAGACGACGCCCACCTCGCCGAGGTCGAAGCGCGCGCCGTCCTCGTCCACGACTGCGAAGGACGACCACGCTCCTTCGCGCAGCGCCATCCCGGCACAGGAACGTGTGGGCACGCATCCGGGATCCCAGCGCGACCAGGACAGGCCCGCTCGCTCGAGGTGAGGAACGAGATAGTCGACGGTCACGTCTGTGGCCTCGCTGACGATCAGCACCTGCGGCGCGGACACGCGCGCCGGACCTCACGCGCGAGCCGTCACGTGCGCAACGACCAGGTGGCGCTCCGGGTCGTTCGTCGACCGGCGGTCCCACTGAATGTCCGCCACGCCGGCCAGGTCGGGCCGCGGCTCCGCGCCGTCTATCCGATAGAAAGGCTTGACGTCACCCTTTGCAAGCTGAATCAAGGCCGAGGCGCCATTGCTGAAGGTCAGCAGCCAGTCGTACCACACGACGCTGCCCTTGTCGGTGGCGCTGACGTACGCACCCCCAGCGCCATGGCGGTTGCGTGCCTCCTCCAGCCGCCCCCCGAGCTTCCTCAGATCACCGTGCCGTGGCGCCACGAGAAGCCTCGTCGCGTCCCCGATGACCTCGGCTGCGAAGTCGACATCGCCGGGCGTGAAGGAGTCCCGCCGCCCTCGTGGCATGAGCATTATCTCTACCTTGGTCTCGTCTGCGCCGTAGTCCCGGAAAGCGTGCTCACCGTCCGTGTTGTTGGTGCAGTAGTGCGACATGCAGGTCTTACTCTGGTACGCACGGGTCTGGGCACCCGGCAACCCCTTGCTCACGAGGAGCGGCGGCGTGAAACGGTCGCTGCTGAGCACCGTGACCTGCAAGCTTCCCATGTCCCCGCCGTGGAAGAGGATCGTGTGTCCCACACCGTCTTTCCTGTCGACAGCACCGTAAAGCGCGCCGTTCCAGAGGCCCGTTTCCCTCAGCATCCGGCCGCTGTCCTTCATGGCGGTCTCGTTGGGCACTGCGGTCTCGATGGTACGCAGCAGCGCTCGGGCGACGTCGTGCCGCGCGGCGTGCAGCTTGTCCGTGTTCACAGGCTCGAACACCGCATCGCTGAGATCTGGCGGATCCTCCGGCGTCATCGCACAGCCTGATACGAGCGGCGCGAGCGCAGCGCCCGAGAGCGCGTGCGCGCAGAGCTTCAGCATTTCCCGCCGGCCCATCGCATCCACGGGTACGACTGGCGGAGCCACGGTTCTGAATTGCTTCATGTCCACTCCTCAGTGTAGTCGTGCTGATTCCTCTGGAATTGCATCAAACACCAATTCGCTGCGACGCGAAAGAACGGAAGTGATCGTGATCAATTTCGAGACCGGAACTCCTTCAGTCGGTGAAGATGTATCGGGGACGATGCGGCGATGAGCGGCTGCGGCGGCTCGTGCTGCCGATCGAGCAGGCGCAGAGCTGGCTGGACGTCCGCCCCGCACCGGCGCCGACCGGCACGCCGATCCGTAGCAGCGCTCCGGTGGCAAAGGCGGCCCGCGCCGGGGCGCAGCTTCACAGGGTGAGCGGTTGACGAGGCCGGCAGCTTCAGGGCGAAGATCGCCGGTGTCAGATGTGAATGCCATGGGGCGGCGCCGACCGCACCGATGCGAGGAAGGACTCCATGAAGACGACGACCGTCCAGACGAGGCCGTTCGCCGGGCAGCAGCCCGGTACCTCCGGCCTGCGCGCGAAGACCCGCGTGTTCCAGCAGCCCGGCTATCTCGAGAATTTCGTGCAGTCGATCGTCGACGCTGTCGGGGGCGTCGAGGGCAAGACTCTCACGCTCGGCGGGGACGGGCGCTACTTCAACGACCGGGCGATCCAGACGATTCTGAAGATGGCCGCGGCGAACGGCGCCGCGCGGGTGCTGGTGGGGCGCGACGGGCTGCTGTCGACCCCTGCGGCGTCGGCGGTGATCCGGCAGCGGCGAACCGATGGCGGAATCATCCTCTCGGCGAGTCACAACCCGGGTGGCGAGGACGGCGACTTCGGCGTGAAGTACAACATTCCCGCCGGCGGACCGGCTCCGGAAGCCGTGACCGCAGCCATCCACGAGCGTAGCCGGCGAATCGACAAGTACCGGATCGCCGAGGCGCCGGACGCCGACCTGTCGGTGGACGGTGAGCGGCGACTCGGCGGCACCGTCGTCGAGGTGATCGACCCGGTCGCGATCCATGCCGCGCTGTTGCGCCAGCTGTTCGACTTCGACGCGATCCGGGATCTGTTCGCCTCGGGGTTCACGATGCGCTTCGACGCGATGCACGCGATCACCGGGCCCTACGCCCGCGCCATCCTGGAGGACGAGCTCGGCGCGCCTCAGGGGACGGTTGTCAATGCGGTGCCGCTGCCGGATTTCGGTGGTGGTCACCCGGACCCGAACCCGGTCCACGCCCGCGCGCTCATGGACGAGATGTTCGGCGCGCAGGCCCCCGACTTCGGCGCGGCATCCGACGGCGACGGTGATCGGAACATGATCGTCGGCCGGCGCGCGTACGTGACGCCGTCCGACAGCCTGGCGGTGCTGTCGGCGAACGCCCACCTGGCACCGGGTTACGCGCAAGGCATCGCCGGTATCGCCCGCTCGATGCCGACCTCGCGCGCCGCCGACCGGGTGGCCAGCGCGCTGGGCGTGCCCTGTTTCGAGACACCCACGGGCTGGAAGTACTTCGGCACCCTGCTCGACGCCGGCAAGGCCACGATCTGCGGCGAGGAGAGTGCCGGCACCGGCTCGAACCACGTGCGCGAGAAGGACGGGTTGTGGGCGGTGCTGCTGTGGCTGAACGTGCTCGCAGTCCGGCGGCTGTCGGTTGCCGAGATCCTCGAGCAGCACTGGTCGATCTACGGACGCGATTACTACTCGCGCCATGACTACGAGGCTGTCGACAAGACGGCCGCCGACGACCTGCTGGCGGCGCTTCGGGACGCCCTGCCCGATCTGCCCGGGCGCGAGGTCGGGGGTCTCACGGTCACGGCGGCCGACGACTTCTCCTACACGGACCCGGTGGACGGCTCGCGGGCCTCCGGGCAGGGCATCCGGATCTTCTTCGGAGACGAGGCGCGCGCCGTCTTCCGCCTCTCCGGCACCGGCACTGAAGGCGCGACGCTGCGTGTGTACCTGGAACGCTACGAGCTCGAGCCGGCGCGTCAGGGCCAGGATCCGGCCGAGGCCCTGCGCGACGTGGCGCGCGCCGCGCGTTCCCGGGCCGGTATCGGCGAGCGGCTGGGGCGAAGCCGGCCGGACGTCCGTACCTGAGACGGCCCGATCAGCATTACGCCGGGGTTGCCGCGAGCGACCCGCCACATGCTCCAGATGCTGCTCTGCGTCGCTCCCCGGCGCCGGCTAATCGCGCTCGACGTCCCGAGAGAACAGGGGGTGCGGATCGGTGGTGGTCGTGCCGCCGCTGCCGTACGGCCGCGTGATGATCTCCAGGAGATGGCCGTTCGGATCGTCCCAGTACACGCCGCGGCCGCCGTCCCAGGTGTTGATCCGATTGGCTTCGCGCCGGTACGGGTCCGCCCAGTAGGACTGGGCCCGCTCCCGGATGCGCTCGAAGATCGCGTCGAACTCGGCCTCGCTCACGAGGAACGCATAGTGCCGCGGGTGGATCTCGTCCTCGGTCTCGACGTAGTCCAGCGACGTGTCCCCGACCCTCACGACGGTGAACGGTCCGAGCGTCTCCGGCGCCGGGAGGCCGAGCATCTCCGCGAGGAAGCGAGCGGAGCGGTCCCGATCGCGCGCCGGGACGATGGTGTGATCGAGACGAATGGTCACTCGGTGATCCTAGGATCCCGAGTGGAGTCCGGGTCAAGTGCGGGAGGCCGCGTTCGCGGGACGGGAGCGCGAAGCGCGGGTGGCCGCGAGCAGCTGCCACGGGCCCCCGCTTCGTTCGGGTCACCGACGATCCGACAGGCGTCATCCCAGTCGCGGCCGGCTCGTGCCAGGTCCCTGGATCGACGGCGAACCTGAAGTGAATTCTCGAAAGAGATTGCACGGCAACGTTTCCTCGAATCTGCATGAGCTACGAGATGTAAAAGTCGCGCTTGCCAGAAGTTCCAGCTCCACCTCCAGCGCCAGCCGCTGGCCCTGGAGCAGCCGTGCGGTCCATGGACGCCCGCCGGTCGCGTTGTGTGCTGCGTTCCTCGGCGCTAGTATCGAAATTCCTACGAACCGTGCCGACGGTACCGGGCCATGGCGAGGGCACTACCCAACGCCTCGTTGGCCATCGGACGGCGACGCTGTCCGCGGCCCTCGACAGCATCCCCTGCACCGCTCGCACCCAGTGCAAGCACCGGCATGGTGATCGAGAGTTCCCGTCGCTATCGCGCCACGTCGAGTCCAGCGCGCCCGACGCGCTCGACGTCCATCTCGCCTGCGAGAACCAGGCGATCCACCAGCATCCGATGGAACGAGCACGACACCGGCTCGGATGCTGCGCAAACCGGGCCGGTCTCTGCTGTGCCGGAGTCGAGCCCTTGTCGATTGGCCAAGCCACAGGGGGACAAGAAGCCATGAAAGCCATCAAATCAACGCGACACCTGCCGGCCCTCATCGCCACGTGCGTACTGCTGACCCTGCCCACGACGGCGATCCGGGCCGACCACGCGCGAGCGTTCCTGCAGCAGGACGGGGACTACAACCCGCCCGGCGAGACGGGCCCGGGTATCGGCGTCTTCCCCGATTTCCCGGAGCCTGCCGTCGGTCCGTTCCCGGATACCCGCAACATGACGTTCCGGGGACAGCTGGTGCCCGCCGAGATCAACGCGGTGAACCAGCGAGCCGGAGTCCTGCTCAACGACATCGGAGGCTGGGTCTCGCCGGCAGGAGAGGCATATGCACTGGTCGGGACCAGCGACGGCATGTCCATCGTGCGGGTCACCGATCCCGACAATCCGGTCTTCATCGGCCAGGTGGGGCTTCCCGACGCCTTCAACAATCTGTGGGGCGATACCGCCGTCTTCAACGTCCAGTGGGAGGACGACGACGACGACGAGAGCTACACCGGCTACGTCTACTACACCACGGAAGCCGATGGCGTCGGCATCAACATCCTCGAGCTGAACCAGCTGGACTTCATGGGGCCTGCGCCGAACCCCGCCTTTCAGATTGCGCCGAGCGCGGTCTTCGAGAAGGGCGGCTACGACAGCGCGCACAACATCTACATCAATCAGGACACGGGCTATGCATACGTGGCAGGCGTCGGCCTGGTAGGGGATGTGACCGCCTGCGACAGCGATCCCAATCACCCGTCCAGGTTCAACACGCTCATCCTGGACCTGCTCCCGAACCCGCTGGATCCGACCGTCGTCGCCTGCCTCGCCGACCGCGGCGAGCACGATTTCTACGTGGTCAACTACAACGGTCCCGATCGGGACTACCGGGGTCGGGAGATTGCCTTCGTGTTCGATGGCCGCGACAAGGATGCCGCCGGCAGGAATGGCAAGCGCGTCGACGAGACGCCCGGTGTCCCGGTCGGCGGCACGACCGAGATCTGGGACGTGACGGACAAGGACGACATCCGGGTGATCTCGTCCTTCGTGCCCGAGGGGCTGTGCTTCTCGCATCAGGGATGGACCTCGTCCGATCGTCACGAGTTCCTGCTCATCAACGACGAGGTCGACGAGCCGCGCGATGCCGAGCCCAATGACGGCACCGGGTTCTTCCGGACGTTGTTCTGTAATTCGGACGCGCCGCAGGATCCCGCGCCCAATCCGAGCACGTACGTCGTCAACGTCAAGGACCTGGACGCACCGTTCCTGCAGGAACGCTTCTTCATCGACTCGCCCGGAGACAACGATCACAACTTCGTCCGCAAGGGCAACAAGCTCTACTGGGCGGTCTACAACGCCGGCACCCGGGTTCTGAAGATGAAGAAGAGGAAGGGCGAGCTGAGGCTCGAGGAGATCGCCCGGATGGACACGGAGCCGCGGACGGTCTCGCCGCCCTTCTTCAACGGTCAGTGGGGCATCTTCCCGTTCCCGGACCGCAATGTCATCGTCGCCAGCGACATCGTCAACGGGCTCGTGGTCATGAGTCTGGGCAAGGTCAAAGCCAGAGACGACGACGATGACGACGACGATCGTCGCGACGATGATCGTGATCGGGGCGACGACGAGGGTGACGACGACTAGCTCGCTGCCGCGGCGATCATCGATCGCGGCCGGCTGGGGCTGCCGACGCCCCTGGAGGAGGCCCTACGACGGCAATCTCCAGGGGCGAAGGCTCGCCGTGCGCTGCAGATCCGGCGCAGCCCCGGCGACCACCGTCGTTCCGGAACCGTCAGTCACAAAGTGTCAAGGCTGCGTCACGGAGAGACCTGGGTGCGGTAGCGTCGACCAGGGCGGGCCCGTAGGTGGTTCGCGCCGATGGCTTGCCGGACTCCCACTCCCGCTTCCACCGCACGAGATACTGCGCGAACTGGGCGTCCACGAAGTGCGCCTCGGGCACCAGTGCCAGAGGGGGATCGTATCCTCGTTGAAGCGCAACGGTGTTGAGCGCATACGAGGTATTTCCCGAGCGGAACAGCAGGGCGTCGTCCACACACTCCACGTGTCCCGACGGCACGGTGTAGATCCAGTCTTCGTGATCGGCTTGCGATACCTGCAGGCTCTCGGCCTCCACGCGGACCGGGAGCGCAAGAATCGCGGTGAGAAGAACGTGCGTCATTCTCATCTGCTGCACTCCGGAGTCGGACCGGGCCAGGGATCATAATCCGCCGGGTGAGCGCTGGCCACCGGGCCAATGCGGGCGCCCGCGCGCTGGCGGGAGGGCGCCCGGCCGTGCCCCGTCCGCCTCCTGACAGGGGCCCCCGGCGCCTGGCAGGCTCGGGGATTCGTTCCGTCTCGATCCGTCCGTCGAAGCTCACCGTGTGAGCCACCCTGTCCGGTACGATCCTTACATCGGGGGCGAGCGCGCTTCACGCTCGAGCATTCGCCGCGACGCTTCGTGCGTCACGGCCGCTCGCGCGAAGCGCCGGGGCGGGCGGCGAACTTCAAGTGAATTCTCGGAAGCGTTTCCGCGGGAACGTTTCCTCGAAACTGCATGAGCTTCGAGGAGCAGGAGCGCCGGACCGGTTTGCGCGGCTCCGCCAAGGTGATGCTGCGCCGGGTCCTCGACGGAGCCCGGCCCGGGACGCCGATCCGGTCGATGGTATAAAGCCGATCCATCCCCCAGACCCGGAGACCGCGATGAGCATCATCGACCGCGTCGAGATCCACGTGTTCGGGTTCGAGGTCGCCGACGTCGCCCTCGGCGCCCACGCCGCGGCCGGGGTCGGCAACGTGGTCCACGCGCCCGGGCGCTCCCTCACCGCGACACGCTTCGCGCTGCGCATCCGCTGCAGCGACGGGGCCGAAGGTGCCTACGTCACCCACTGGGTCGGCACTCCCTCGACCCTCGGCCAGATCCGCATGCTCGCCCCGAACCTGATCGGGCGCGACGCCGAGCAGCGCGAGCTCATCTTCGACGACCTGAAGCGTGAGGTCCGCGCCTACGATCACATGGGACACGGCGCCCTCGACATCGCGCTGTGGGACCTGGCCGGACGCAAGTACGGCGCGTCGGTGTCGCGGCTGCTCGGTGGGTACCGCCATCGGCTGCCCACCTACGCCAGCACCTACCACGGCCAGGACGAGCCCGGCGGGCTGGATACTCCGGAGGCGTTCGCGGACTACGCATTGGAGTGTCGCGAGCGAGGCTTCGCCGGGTTCAAGATTCACGGCTGGCACGACGGCGATCGACACCGCGAGGCGGCCAACGTGCTCGGGGTGCGCGCGCGGGTCGGCGACGACTTCCCGCTGATGCTCGATCCGGCCTGCCAGCTGCGCACCTACCTGGACGCGCTCTACGTGGGCCGCGCCTGCGACGAGGCCCGCTACTTCTGGTACGAGGATCCGTACCGCGATGCCGCCACCTCGGCGTTCGGGCACCGACGACTGCGCGAGCAGCTCGCCACGCCGCTGCTCGTCACCGAGCACGTGCGCGGGCTCGAGCAGAAGGCGGACTTCGTGCTGCAGGGCGGCTGCGACATGATCCACGCCGATCCGGAGTACGACAGCGGCATCACCGGGGCGATGAAGATCGCGCACCTGTGTGAGGCGCTGGGTCTCGACGTGCAGTTCCACGCCTGCGGGCCGGCCCATCGCGCCGTCGGCTCCGCGGTGCGCAACACCCACTTCTACGAGATGGCGCTGATCGGTCCGGGCATGGCCAACTGCGTGCCGCCGGTGTACGCCTGCGGGTACTCCGACCAGGCCGACGATCTCGGCGAGGACGGCTGCGTGCCGGTCCCGGACGGACCGGGACTCGGGGTCGAGTACGACTGGGAGTTCATCGAGCGCCGGCGCGTCGCGCTCGAGTGCTTCGAATGAGCGGTGCGCCGGGCAACGGCATGGCGCTCGCGCGGCTCGCGCGCGATGGAGATCCGGGCCCCGGGCGTGGTCCGCTTCAGGCCCTGCGTCGAGCAAGCGCGAGCCCGGCGAGGCCGAGGGCCAGCAGGGCGAAGACGGTGGGCTCGGGAACCGTCGCAGCGAGCAACGTCGGGAATACCACGCCCGCATCGGTGACGTACCCCCCGCCGGGAGTCAGGACGTCCACGTAGAAGTCGGAGCTCGTGAACGCGTCAACGTCGACATTGGATTCCCGGTCCGCGTTTCCACCCACGGTCATCCTGCCCGAAAGCATGACGTTCGTTCCGGCGTCGAACTCGAAGACCTGACTGGTCAAGACGGAGAAGGGGCCCGGGTTGACAAGAACATCGAAAATGTAGTCACCCAACAGGGTGCCCCCAACGAACGACGTCGCGTGCACACGACCGCTGTAGCCGCTACCCGCTCCTACCACGACTCCGTTCACGTCCATGCTGAACAGATAGGACACCTTGGTTCCCGCCGCGCCGTTGGCCAGGAAATTGATGTACCAATTCAGGTCATTGAACCCTTGCCCATGCTGCAGGAGTGCGCCTGCGGTAGATGCCTTGACCTTTCCGCCCAGTGAACCAATCGTTGCGCGAGCACTCGTGGAGGCGGATTGAGCTCCCCCGCCCGCGTTGTCTGTCACCGACTTGGTGATTACTCCGCTGGTGATCAAATTACTATCGGAAACGAAATTGACGAAGTCAATCGCGGAGCCGGCATCGACCGTAACGAATGCGCTCACTCCGTAGATCGGCACGCCGACCGCGCGAATCGGCCAGGCAATGCAACCGGCGAGAGCTACCCAGAGAAACGGGGCTCGGGCGTTCATGGTGATTCTCCCCTGAACAGGCAAGCGCGCCTCGATCCGTCCTGCCTTCGAGGCGTAGGCGCTGAGTTGGCCGGTCCTTGCAGGTTCGCAAGAATCAGGAGAGCGGGCCGCCACGCGAATTCGACAGCCAGTCCTTAGGTGGTGCCGTCAGGGCACCCTTGGCTCCAGAGAAAGGGTGCGCATGCTCGAAACACGAACGTACGGCGTGTTTCGGCGCCCGCTCCGATCCGCCGTTCCAGGAGTTTCTGGCACACTCAGTATGCTCCCGGGAATTCTCGCCGCGCAATAGGGGGAACGGGTGCGCGAGCGCACGGGCGATCTGCCCGACGCGGTTGCGCAACCGGTGTCCGTTGGCGACCGGCTGTGGAATGCACGCGTCGCTCGGCATCGCCACGCGCCGATCCCGCGGCGGTAAGGCCGACGCAAGCCGGCGCTACAATGCCCGCTTCGATGCATGCGCCCGGAGCCGACCATGAGCCAGCCGCGCGATGACGATCCCCATGCCCGCCTGCGGGCCCTGAAGGCAGGCATCGTCGAGGAGGCGAAGGCGAGCGCCGCGGCGGCATGCGCCGTGCTGCCGGAGGATCTCGCGGCGGAGGAGGAGCCGGCCCATATCTATCGCGCCGCGCCGCACGAGCCGGAGGGAGACGCCGCATGAGCGGCGCCGGGCTCGGCTTCCTCTCCATCCACGACGCGTCGCAGCAGATCGCCGCCGGGAGGCTCTCGCCGGTGGAGCTGGTGGAGGCGCTGATCGCCCGGGCCGAGGGCCTGGACGGCACGCTGCACGCGTACCTGCTGCCCACCTTCGAGCCGGCGCTCGCCGCGGCGCGCAGGGCCGAGGCCGAGATCGCGGCCGGCCGCAGACTCGGTGCGCTGCACGGCATCCCCTACGGTCTGAAAGACATCATCGACACCGCCGGCATCCGCACCACCTGCCACTCGAAGATCCTCGAGCACAACGTGCCGGCGCGCGACGCGGTGGTCACCGAGCGGCTGAACGCGGCCGGCGCGATCCTGATGGGCAAGCTCGCCACCCACGAGTTCGCCTTCGGCGGCCCGTGCTTCGACCTGCCCTGGCCGCCGGCGCGCAACCCCTGGAACACCGCGCACCACCCGGGCGGGTCCTCGAGCGGTTCCGGCGCCGCCGTCGCCGCCGGGCTGCTGCCGGGCGCGCTCGGCTCCGACACGGGAGGCAGCGTGCGCAATCCGGCGTCCTGCTGCGGGCTGGTGGGCATCAAGCCGACCTACGGCCGGGTGCCCCGCGCCGGTGTCTTCCCGCTCGCCTACAGCCTCGACAGCGTGGGCCCGCTGACCCGCACCGTGCGCGACAACGCGCTCATGCTGCAGGTCATCTCGGGGCCGCACCCGCGCGACCCGGCCAGCGCCGAGGCGCCGGTGCCCGACTTCTCGGCCGGCATCGGCAGCGGCATCGAGGGCCTCCGCATCGGCTACGTGCGTCATTTCCACAGCGAGGACATGATCGCCGATGCCGAGGTGGCGGCCGGCCTCGACGCGGTCGCCGAGACCCTGGGCGGCCTCGGCGCGAGCGTGCGCGAGACCCGGCTCGCGCCGCTCGGCCACTATGCCGGCGGCAACCGCATCCTGCTCACCGTCGAGGGCTACGCGGTGCACCGGCGCTGGCTCAGGGAGCGGCCCGAGGACTATGCCGCCATGACCCGCGAGAAGCTGCTCCCCGGCGCCTTCGTCCCGGGCGCCGACTATGTCGATGCGCTGCGCCTGCGCGGTCGGCTGCGCGATGCCTTCGTCCGCCTCATGGGCGAATTCGATGCCCTGATCTGCGCCTCGTCCATGGAGCCTCCCAGCCGCATCGACGACGCCGCGGAGGTTGCCCGAACCTACACGCGCCAGGCGCGCACGCCGTTCAGCTTCCTCGGCTCCCCGGCGCTGGTCATGCCCTGCGGGATGCACTCCAGCGGCCTGCCGCTGTCGGTGCAGATTGTGGGCAAGGCGTTCGACGAGGCGATGCTGTACCGGGTCGCCGCGGCGTACGAGGCGGCGACGGTCTGGAGCCGTCGGCATCCATCGCAGGAGCCATCCCTCACGCCACCAGGGAGACCCACGTGAAGACCATTCTGATCACCGGCGCAGCAGGCGCCGCGGGCCGCTTTCTGCGCCGCGAGCTCGCCGGCCGGTACCAGCTGCGG
>JBFKMV010000159.1:0-12491 GCA_041629655.1 Candidatus Polarisedimenticolaceae bacterium | reverse complement strand
TTCTTGCCCTGCTCGAACAGGTCGCGGACCCGCGAGGCGCCCACGCCGACGAACATCTCCACGAAATCCGAGCCGGAGATGGAGAAGAACGGCACGTTGGCCTCGCCGGCGATGGCCCGCGCCAGCAGGGTCTTGCCGGTTCCCGGGGGGCCGACCAGCAGCACGCCCTTGGGGATCTTGCCGCCCAGCTTCTGGAACTTCTGCGGCTCGCGCAGGAACTCGATGATCTCCTGGACCTCTTCCTTGGCCTCCTCGATCCCGGCCACGTCCTTGAACGTGATCTTCTTGCCCGACGACGAGGTCAGCTTGGCCCGCGACTTGCCGAACGACAGCGCGCGGTTGCCGCCCGACTGCATCTGGCGCATGAAGAAGATCCACACGCCGAGGAACAGCAGCAGCGGTGCCCACATCACCAAGAGGGAGAAGAACGAGCTGTCGCGGGGCGGCTTGGCCTCGACCGACGCGCCGCGCGAGCGCAGCTTCTCGATCAACGCCTCGTCCTTGACCACATAGGCCTTGAAGCTGCGGAAGGTCGCGCCGTTGGGACCGGGCTGCGGCGCCTTGAAGCGGCCCTCGATCTCGTAGCCCACCGTGTCGCCGGTCAGCGTGACCTGCTGCACCTCGCCGGCCTCGATCAGGTCATACAGCTCCGACAGGGTGAGCTGCTTCTGCTGGCCGCTCGCCGTGTTGAAGATCTGAAAGCCGATCACCACCGCCGCGATCACGACCAGCCAGATCACGATGGTCTTGAGGTGAGAGTTCACGAGGCACGACCTCCGGTGGCGGCCCGCGAGGACAACCACGAGAGCTTACAACAAGCCCGACAACGCTTCTTGAATATATAGGAGCACCCTGCCGTGCGCCATCGAAGACGCGATTCGCCGCGATCGGACGCCGTGGCGGCCCGGCGCGGGCGCTCAGCGCGGCGCGATCCGCAGCCGGGCCCCGCGCCGCACCGCGGCCAGGGCTCCCGGGAGGTCGATCCGGCGGCCGGATCCGCCGTGGACCAGGTCGAGCAGCGCCTCGACGTGGCGCGCGCCGACGCGACGCGGATCCACGCCGGCGTGCTGGAGCGCCAGCCGGCCGACGCGTCGCGCGATGACCGGGTGCAGCTCGCGCAGCGCCGGCACGTCGAGCGTCACGCCGCCGCGCGATCGTCGCGCGCAGGTCGCGAGCGCCGCCTGCGCCAGCTCGTCCAGGCACTGCGCGTCCTCGCGCAACCGCGCCGCCGCCGCCACGAGGTGGCGCGCCGCGCGCGGGTTGAGCGCCTCCGCCAGCAGCGGCAGCGCCAGCCGCCGCGTCCGGTTGCGGTCGTGACCGAGGTCGCGGTTGCTCGGGTCCTCGCGGAACCCGATCGCGTGGCGCTCGAGGAAGCCGCGCAGGTCGGCGCGCTCGAGCGTCAGCAGCGGCCGCACGAACGGTCCCGGGCCGCGCGCCGCCATGCCCCCGAGCGCCCGCGGACCGGCGCCGCGCACCAGCCGCATCAACACCGTCTCGGCCTGGTCGTCCAGCGTATGGCCGGTGGCGATGCTCGAGGCCCCGCCGGACCGCGCGGCCTCGAGCAGGAACGCGCGCCGCACCCGCCGCGCGGCCTCTTCGGGCGACTCACCCTTGCGCCGCTCGGCCGCCACGTCGCGCCGCTCGGAGACGCAGGGCAGCCCGAGCCGCCGGGCGGCCGCCTCGACGAACCGCCGGTCGGCCGCGGAGCCGCGACGCAGCCCGTGGTCGAGATGGGCCACGCCGATCTCGAGCGGCCGGCCCCGCGCCATCCGCACCAGCAGATGCAGCAGCGCCATCGAGTCCCCGCCGCCCGAGACGGCCGCCAGCACCGACGTGCCCGGCGGCAGCAGCGGGTCGGCGGCGCGGCGGAAGGCGAGCTCCACGCGGTCGGCCATCGCGGCCAGTCTAGCGCCCCGACGCGACCAGCAGCAGGTTCTCGCGCCGCCGCTCCACGACCCGGGCGGCGCCGCGCACCAGCGGTACCGCCAGCGCAGCGGCCAGCGCGGTCCACAGCACGAGGGCGATCAACGTGATCCAGGGCCCGCGCAGCGCGATGAAGCAGACCAGCAACAGCACGAGCGAGGGCAGCATCACCGCGACGGTGGCCGCGAGACCGATCAGCCCGGCGAGCGGGTGCGGGTTGCCGGCCTTGCCCATCTTGTTGAGGTCGGCGTGGGCCGGGAACACCGCCGACACCGCCGCCGCCAGCGGTCCCAGCAGCAGGTACGAGGACAGCCAGCCCAGCATCACGGCGACCCAGTACCAGGGGTGGCCGCCGGGAGCCACGGCGACCGACGCGACCAGGCACAGCAGCAGCGACACGCCCCCCAGCAGGCCGCAGCCGAGGACCTTGCCCAGCACGAGCTGCCGGGTGCTGACCGGCGCCAGCGCCTCCAGGGTCAGGCCGGCGCCGTCGACGGCGAACTGGTTCAGCAGCGCCGGGCCCAGCGCCAGGAACGTGAACGCGCCCCCGGTGAACAGCATCAGCGGGCCGATCGGCGGCCAGCCCGGCAGCGCCTCGCGCAGCTCGTCGCTCAGCAGCATGTACATCATCAGCAGGATCGCGAAGATCACGAACACCGCGGCCTTGCCGCGCACGGTGCGCAGGAAGGTCCGGATCTGCACGGCCGCCACCACCGAGGCGGGGCCGCCGAAGCCCGGCAGCGCGACCCGCGGCGCGCCGGACGCCGTCGCCGAGCGGCGCGAGGACCCGCCGCCCGGGTCCTCCAGTAGCCGCCGGTGCGCCGCTGCCGCGCCGAGGCACAACCCCGCCGCGATCGCGATCAGCCCCCCGAGCGGCGCGGCGGCGCCGGCCGGATACCCGGCGGCGGCGCGGTCGAGCGCCCGCCCGTAGAGCTCCGAGGGCAGCACGCGGCCCGCCGACAGCCACGGCGCGAGCGCCTCGTAACGGGACTTCTTCCACGACCGCTCCTGCTCGTGCTCCTGCCGCTCGCGCTCCTCGATGCGCTCCTCCAGCAGGCCGGGCACGAACCCGATCAGCGGCAGCGTCACCAGCATCGCCAGCATCAACAGTTCGGCGCGCCGGCGCCGGCGGAACAGCAGCATCGTGAGGTACGAGCCCAGCGCGCCCAGGCCGGCCAGGGCGGCCAGCATCGCCAGCGAGGCGACCAGCACGACCAGCCCCGTGCTGCCGGCCCCGGCCAGCAGCAGGCCCAGCGGCAGCGCCAGCAACGCCGGGACCACGATCACGACCCACGGATCGGTCAGGCCCGAGAGCAGCTCCGACAGCAGCATCGCGCGGCGCGGGATCGGCAGCAGCAGCAGGCGGGTCAGGCTGATCCGCGCCCCCTGCACCGAGCGCACCAATGGCGCCAGCAGCACCGCGAACGTGACCCCGGCCAGCACGAACCGCGCGCCCCCGACCAGCAGCAGGCTCGACATCTCCTCGCGGCCCATCCAGTAACCGCCGTAGCCGGCGGCGACCGCGATCGTCAGCGTGGACGGGACCAGCATCAGCGCCAGCATGATCGGCGCCAGCGCGGCGGCGACCCGCGCCAGCTGCTCCAGCGTGTCCCGCCGGCGCGTCTTCATGCCGTTGAGCAACAGGCGCCAGCGCAACCACGCCAGCGCGCGCAGCAAGCGCATCATCCCCCGAGCCAGCTCAGCCCGGGACTTTCCGCCCCGCCCGCGCCGACCAGTCCGAGGAACAGCTCCTCGAGCGTGCTCTCGCCGCCCGTCCCGTTGCGCAGCTCGCCCACCGGTCCCTGTGCGACCATGCGTCCCTTGTGGATCACGCCGATGTGGTCGCACAGCCGCTCCACGATCTCGAGGATGTGCGAGGTCAGGAAGATCGTCCCGCCCCCGCGCACGAACGACGCCAGCAGGTTGCGGATCTGGCGCGAGGCGACCGCGTCGATGCCCTCGAACGGCTCGTCCAGGAACAGCAGCTTCGGCGCCGGCAGCAGCGCCGTCGCCAGCGACAGCTTCTTGCGCATGCCGTGCGAGTAGTCGGCGACCAGCGAGTCGCCGGCGCCGGCGAGGTCCATCAGCGCCAGCAGCTCGCCGGCGCGCGACTCCAGCGTGCCGCGGTCGAGACCGTGCACCTGCCCCACGAACGCCAGCGTCTCGGGCCCGGTCAGCCGGTCGAACAGCGCCAGGTCCTCGGGCAGCACGCCGACCTGCCGCTTGACCGCGACCGGATCGGCGAGCGGATCGACGCCGAGGATCGTCATCGCGCCGGCGGTCGGTCGCAGCAGGCCGGTCAGGCACTTGATCGTGGTCGACTTGCCGGCGCCGTTCGGTCCGAGGAACCCGTAGAAGCTGCCCCGCGGCACGACGAGGTCGATTGCGTCCACCGCGACCAGGTCACCGAAGGTGCGGCGCAGCCCGCGCGTCTCGAGGGCCAGGTCCATCAGCCGCCGCGGATCGCGGCGACGCGCGCGGTCACCGCCTCGGCTTCGTCCGCACGAGCGGTGCGGCGCAGCAGCTCGGCGTAGCGCTCCAGCGCCACGGTGACCATCGGGTGCCGCTCCGGCAGCTCGCGCTCGAAGATCTCGAGTGCCCGCGTCAACGGGGGCTCGGCGTCCTGCCAGCGCTCGAGCTCGAGGTACAGCACGGCGAGGTTGAACAGGCCGGCGCCGACGTCGGAGTGCTCGGCGCCGCGCTCGTGCTCCAGGATCTCGATCGCGCGCCGGTACAGCGCCTCGGCCTCGTCGACCGCGTCCTGGTGGCGCCGGATCATCGCCAGGCTGTTCAGGCTCTGCGCGGTCTCGACCGCGCCCGGCCCGAGGGCCTTCTCGCGGATCTCGACCGCCTTGCGCAGCGCCTGCTCGGCGTCGTCGTAGCGTTCCTGGAGGCGATACACCTCGCCGAGATTGGTCAGGCCGCGCGCCACCTCGGGGTCCTGCGGCCCGCGGTTGCGGCGCCAGATCTCCAGCGCGCGCTCGTACAGCTCCGCCGATTCGCCGAGACGTCCCTGCTGCTTGTGGATGAAGGCCAGGTTTCCCAGCGACGCCGCGATCTTGGGCGAGTCGGCGAGCACGATGCCCTCCCAGATCTCGAGCGATTCCCGGAGCGCCTGCTCGGCCTCGTCGTACTTGCCCTGGTCGTACAGCGCGATGGCCAGGTTGTTCAGGCAGTCGCCGGTCTCGACCGATGCCGGGTTGTTGTGGCGATGGATCGCCAGGGCCCGCCGGTACAGCCGCTCCTCCTCGGCCGGCCGGCCGAGCAGCCGTTCCAGCAGCGCCAGGTTGCCGTAGCTCTGCGCCAGCTCCGGTGCGTTGTCGTCGAGCTGCCGCTCGCGCACCTCGAGCGCGCGGCGGTAGTAGCCCTCGGCATCCGCCAACCGGCCGGTCGAGCGGAAGAACTCGCCGAGGTTGTTGAGGCTCTTGACCCGCTCGTCGCTGTCGTCGCCGATCGCCTCGGCCCGCGCCAGGGCCTCGCCGAACAGCCGCTCGGCATCCTCGATCCGGCCCTCGCCGTGCGCGGTCTTGGCGGCCTGGTTGAGCTCTTCCCAGCTCGCGCCGCCGCATCCGATCGCGGTCAACGCCGCGACGAGCGCGAGCCCAGCGATTCTCGTCATGCCTGACATGTTCCGACAATCCGCAGGTCTGTCAAGTCGAGCACCGTCAGGGTGACGCGCGCAGCACGGCGCCGTGCAGGCCGCCGCGGTAGATCCCGTCCTCGACGACCGGGTGGCCGTTGATCAGCACCCACGGCACCCCCTCGGCGTGCCGCCGCGGCTCGTCCCACGTCGCGCGGTCGGCGACCCGCTGCGGATCGAGCACCACGAGGTCCGCGGGCGCTCCCTCGCGCAGCACCCCACGGCCGGCCAGACCGGCGATCGCCGCGGGCCGCGAGGTCATGCGTTCGACGATCCGCGGGAGCGGCAGCAGGCCGCGCTCGCGGGCCAGCCGCAACGCGCGGACGAAGGCGCCGGCGTGCGCGGGGTGGGGGACGCCGCGACCGTAGTCCTCGGCGTCGGAGATCACCGCCGCGGCGGGATGGACCAGGATCGACAGCAACGCGTCCACGCGCTCGCCGCGGCCCGAGATCTGGTCGACCAGCTGCCCGACCCGGCCGTCCTCGGCGATCATCAGGTCGGCCACGACGTCGAACGGGTCGCGACCGGCGTCCGCCGCGATCGCGGCGAGGCTGCGGCCGACCCACTCCGCGGGACCGTCGGGACCGACGCTGGCGACGAGGATGCCGTCCCAGCCGACCGCGCCGACCAGATTGTGCGGCCAGCCGCCGGGCTGCCACGGCGGCCACTCGGGGCGCCGCGTCTCGATCTCGCGGCGGATGCGCGCCCGCGTCGCGGGGTCGCGCAGCCGGTCGAGCAGCTCCGGAACGCCGCCCTCCAGCGCCCAGGGCGGGAAGATCGCCGCCATCATCGTCGCGGCGCGGGTGTAGGGGAACACGTCGTGGCTGATCGGGAGGCCCGCGGCGCGCGCCGCGTCCTCCGCCTCCAGCACGTCGGCCACGGCGGGCCAGAACCGCTCGCCGACCGCCTCGAGGTGCGAGTGGTGCACGCGCGCCCCGCTCGCGCGCGCGATCCGGGTCAGCTCGTCCGTCGCCTCGAGCAGCGTCTCCGACGACCCGCGCACGTGCGCGGTGAACAGCCGCTCGCGCGACGCGACCTCGCGGGCCAGCGCCACCAGCTCGTCCGTCGCGCTGTACATCCCCGGCGGGTAGATCAGCCCGGTCGACAACCCGAGACCGCCCTGCTCCAGGCCGCGCGCGAGCTCGGCGCGCATCCGCTGCAGCGCGGCCGCGTCGGGCGCGCCGCCGGTCAGACCCATCGCCGAGATGCGCAGCGGTCCGTGCGGCACCAGCGTGCCGGCGTTGACCGCCACGCCGTTCGTCTCCAGCCGGTCGAGGTACTCGCCGACGCTCAGCGGGCCGGCCACCGCGCCCTCGGGCGTCATCCAGCCGTTGACCGCGGCCAGGATCGCGGCCGCCTCGGCGGTGGCCGGCGCGACGCCGAGGCCGCAGTTGCCCACCACGACCGTCGTGACGCCCTGGCGGATCTTGGCCTCCAGCAGGCGCTGCTGGGTCGCGGGATCGGACAGCAGCAGCAGGTCGGCGTGGCTGTGGATGTCCACGAAGCCCGGGGCGACGACGTGGCCCGAGACGTCGATCTCGCGCGCGGCGGACAGCCCCGCCAGGTCGCCGACGGCGTGGATCCGTCCGTCGCGCACGGCGACATCGGCCCGTCGCGCGGGAGCGCCCGTCCCGTCGACGACCGTGCCGCCGCGCAGCAGCAGGTCGACGTCGGGCGTGCCGCCGCACGCCGCCAGGCAGAACACGAGCGCGCCGGTCAGAAGGGGTCGACTCATGCAGGCATGGTAGCGCCTCGTGTACCCTGGCCGGGTCCCGGACGCGAGGCGAGAGGAACGCGATGAGCGACGATCTGTCGATTCCCCAGGTCGAGGAGGCGCTGCGCGCGCGCGACTTCGGGGCGCTGCGCCGGCTGTTCCACGAGTGGCCGGCCGCCGACGTCGCGGCCACGATCGAGGGCCTCGAGGAGTCCGACCGCGCGGTGGTGTTCCGGCTGCTGCCCCGCGACAGCGCCGCCGAGACCTTCGAGTACCTGGAGCCCGAGACCCAGGAAACGCTGATCCGGAGCCTCGGCCGCGAGGAGGTCGGCGCGGTGCTGAACGACATGGCGCCCGACGACCGGACCGCGCTGCTGGAGGAGCTGCCGGCGTCGGTGACGCGGCGGCTGCTGGCGCTGCTCACGCCGGACGAGCGCGTGATCGCGCGCACGCTGCTGGGCTACCCCGAGGACAGCATCGGCCGGCTGATGACGCCGGACTACATCGCGGTCAAGACCGAGTGGACGGTGCAGCACGTGCTGGACTACATCCGCGAGCACGCCCAGGACAGCGAGACGTTCAACGTGGTCTACGTCGTCGACGACCACGGCAAGCTGATCGACGACCTCAGGATCCGCGAGCTGCTGGTCCAGCCGATCGGGCGCACGATCGAGGAGCTGTGCGACTGGAAGTTCGTCAGCCTGACCGCGGCCGACGACCAGGAGCAGGCGATCCAGGTCTTCGCCGACACCGACCGCGTCGCGCTGCCGGTCACCGACTCGATGGGCGTGCTGGTCGGCATCGTGACCGTCGACGACGTGCTGGACGTGGCCGAGGAGGAGGCCACCGAGGACATCCAGAAGATCGGCGGCACCGAGGCGCTGGAATCGCCGTACATGCAGGCCGGCTACCGCGAGATGGTGCGCAAGCGCGCGATCTGGCTGGTGGTGCTGTTCTTCGGCCAGCTGCTGACGCTCAACGCGATGGGGTTTTTCGAGGAGCAGATCCGGCAGGCGGTGGTGCTGGTGCTGTTCGTGCCGCTGATCATCTCCAGCGGCGGCAACAGCGGCTCGCAGGCGGCGACGCTGGTGATCCGCGCGATGGCGCTGGGCGAGGTGCAGCTCGCCGACTGGTGGCGCGTGATGCGGCGCGAGATCCTGTTCGGCATCACGCTGGGCGTGCTGCTGTCGCTGCTGGGGCTGCTGCGGATCGCGCTCGGCGGCACGGTCGGCGGGGAGTTCGGCGCCGAGTGGCCGTGGGTCGCGCTGGCGATCGGCGTCTCGCTGATCTGCGTCGTGCTGTGGGGGGTGATCGTGGGCTCGATGCTGCCGTTCGTGATGCAGCGGCTCGGCGCCGATCCCGCCGCGTCCTCGACGCCGTTCGTGACCACGATCGTCGACGTGACGGGGCTGGTGCTGTACTTCTCGCTGGCCTCGTGGATCCTGACCTGACGGGGGAGCCGAGGTGAGGCGCGCCACCGTCGTGCTGCTGCTGGCGCTCGTGCTGCCGGCGCTGGCGGCGCCGCCGGCCCGGGCGTGGCGCGGCGAGGGGCGCGCCGCGGGCGTCGTGCTCGACGCGGACGGCCGACCGGTCGAGGGGGCGCGCGTGACGCTGACGCCGCCGGGTGACGCCGGCGGGGGACCCGATCCCGTGACGACCAACGCCAAGGGGCGCTGGTCGGTCGCTGGCCTCGCCGCCGGGGTGTGGGGGATCGCGATCGAGGCCGCGGGGCAAGCCACCTCGCACGGGCGCGTCGCGGTGCGCGCGTCGGGCCCGGCGCGCCGCGTCACCGTGCGGCTGCGCCCGCGGGAAGAGGTCGCGCCGCTTGCCGGCGTGGAGAATTCGCCGGCGTTCGCGCTGCCGGACCGCCCGGTCCTGGCGCCCGCGCCGCACCGCACCGGGAGCTATCGCACCGCGTTCGCCGAGGCCGGCGAAATCTCGTCGCTGGCGACCTTCGTCGAGCGCAGCGGCATCGACCCGGGAGCGATCCGCGCCGAGGACCCCGCGGCGGGGACGCGCGCGCTGGCCGACGAGACGTTCGAGGTCTACGTGCCGGCGGGCTACCGCCCCGACGTGCCGCACGGGTTGTTCGTGTGGGTCAGCCCGACGCCCTACGGCGGGGTGGGGCGCGACGAGACGCGCGCCGTGCTGGACCGGCTGCGCATCATCTCCATCGGCGCCAACCGCTCCGGCAACCAGCGCCCGCGCTGGGACCGCTACGCGCTGGCGCTGGAGGCGGCGCGGCACGCGCGCAAGCTCTACGCGATCGACGAGCGCCGGGTCTGGATCGGCGGCTACTCGGGCGGCGGGCGGGTCGCCAGCGGGCTGGCGATGCTGTACCCCGACGTGTTCCGCGGCGGGTTCTACTTCTTCGGCTGCGACCACTACCTCGACATGCCGGTCACCGACCGGCCCGGCGCGCGCTGGCCGGCGATGTTCCGGAAGCCGCCGCGGGAGTCGCTGCGCGAGCTGAAGCGTCAGCACCGCTTCGTGCTGCTGACCGGCGAGCTGGACTTCAACCGGCTGCAGACGCGGGCGACCTACGAGTCGCTGCGCGACGAGGGCTTCCGGCACGTGACGTACCTGGAGCTTCCCGGCGCCGGGCACTACACCGGCGTCGACGCCGCGTGGCTCGAGCGCGGCTTCGCGGCGCTCGACGGGACCGCGCCCGACTAGCGCAACGCCAGCGGCGTCGCCCCGTGCAGGCCGTCGGGGGCCGGCAGCACGCGGCGGGCGGGCGCTTCCCCGTCGGCCGCGACCGGCGGCACCACGCCCGGCCCGTAGGGATACGTCGGCATGCCGTGGAACGGGATCGGGCCGACCCGGTCGTTGGCGGCCGAGTTGGGGTCCATGTCCTTGCCGAAGCCGTCGGCGTACAGCAGGTACGTCCGGGTCCAGCCGGGCTGCGGCGGTCCGGGGGACTCGAAGGCCAGCTCCAGCTCGTCGCCGCTGCGCGTGGTCACGAAGCGGTCGTCGACGGCGCGCAGCAGCTCGCGCACGTCGCCGAACGCGGTGTAGCGGCCGACGTGCGCCTTCCACGGCGCGCGCGGCTCGACCCGCGCGGGGTCGTAGTCGAAGGGCTTGCGCCCGTCCGGGCTGGTCTCCTGCGGGAAGCCGCCGAAGCGCAGCTCGGCGGTCGAGGCGGGAACGCGCGTCACCCGCAGCGGCGTGTCCTCGCCGCCGACCATCACGCGCGCGCGGTCCCAGTAGATGCGCATGTTGGTCTCGATGCGCACCCGCGGGTCGGCCGCGCGCAGCCGTCCCGTCAGGTCGACCGCCATCGTCTTGGGCAGCCCGGCCGGGAAGCCCATCAGCCCGCGCGTCTCGCGCCAGCCGCCGTGCCCGTCGCCGGTAAAAAGCCGCGGCGGCTCGAGCGCGACACCCGCCTGGTGCGCCGCGACGTTGGCCGAGGAATCGGCGTAGTCGATCCAGCCGTCGAGCAGCAGCACCACCCGCCGGCCCGCCGGCAGGTCGCCGAGGTCCAGCTCCAGCGCGTGCGGCTCGGCGTAGCCCTTGAACGGCAGCAGCCCGAAGCCCTCGACCCAGCGCCGGTCGCGCCGCTCCAGCAGGCCCGTCACGTCGCGGTCGCTTCCCGGATCGCGCGCGCCGCGCAGCGGCCGCACGTCGTGCGAGGCGAACAGCCGGAACTCCGGCCACGGCGGTCCCGGCATCAGCCGCTCGTTGGGGAACACCTCGCTGCCCGCCGGGTGCTCGACCACCACCAGCTCGGCCTGGTCGAACCAGATCACCTCCTCGAGCTGGTTGTTCAACCGCAGCCGCAGCAGCCCGTCTTGCTCCACGAGCCCGCCCTCGACCTTGACGTACTCGTCGGTGTCGGGCGTGCTGAAGACGCCCGGCGCGTGCTGGTAGCCGATCGCGCAGCCGCCCAGAAAGTCGGTCACGAAGCGCCAGCCGCCGTCGCGCCAGGCGTAGAGCAGCGGGCACGAGGTGCCCTTGCGGTCGAGCTGCTCGATCGAGGCCACGCTGCCGGCCTGCTGGTCCAGCTCGTCCTGCAGCACGCCGCCCGGCCACAGCATCCGCACCGCGTCGGCGCGCTCGCGGCTCCCCAGCCCGGCGTGCACCGGCAGCGGAGTGGTGACCTCGAACTTCTGCCGCAGCCCGCCCGCCAGCACCTCGACCTTGAGCCCGATCGCGTAATCGTTGTCGCCGACGCCGGTGGGGCGAATGCTCAGCCAGCGGTTGGCGTTGCCGCCCTGGTTGATCAGCAGGCCGTGGGCGGCCTGCGCGCGCACCGCGAGGTCGAGGTCGCCGTCGGCGTCGGCGTCGAACGCGGCCAGCGGCGTCAACGGCCCGGCATCGGCCGCCAGCGGCGTCGCGACGCGCGTCCAGCCCCCCGCGCCGAGATTGCGGTACAGCGCGAAGCTCCCCGCCGCGTCGGTCGCGGCGACGTCCAGGAAGCCGTCGTTGTCGAAGTCGAGCGCGACCGCGCCGGCGCGGCCGCCGCCGGAACCGCCCGGAGCCGCGCCCGCTCCGCCCGCCAGCGCCTCCAGCGACGCCGGCGCCTCGAACGTGCCCCGCCGGTTCCACAGCACCTGCGGCCCCGCCGCGGTGCCCACGACGAGGTCCATGAAGCCGTCCTTGTCCAGGTCGGCGATCGCCAGCGACTCGGCGCCGCGCACCGCCGCGCCGAGGCCGCGCGCGTCGGAGACGTCGCTGAACGTGCCGTCGCGATCGTTGAAGAACAGCGACAGCCGCTCCCCGGTCGCCACCAGCAGGTCCACGTCGCGGTCGTTGTCGATGTCCGAGAAGCCGGCGCGGATCCGCGGCGCCGGCCCGGCGATCGTCACGCCGTGCCCCTCGGGGGCCGCGGCGAACTTGCCCGAGCCGTCGTTGTCGGCCAGCACGCAGCGCGGCGGCGCCGGCTCCGGATCGAACGTCCAGCACCCGAACAGGTCGAGGTCGCCGTCGTGGTCGCGGTCGACCAGCGCCAGCGCGCCGCCGCTGGGCGCGCCCGGGGCGCCGCGCAACGCGACCAGCGGCGATTCACGACGGCTCCACGAGCCGTCCGCCGCCGCGTCGAGCGCCCGGACGTCGAGCGAGGAACGCCCCGAGCGGCTCGCCCCCAGCTCGACCAGCTCCAGCCGGCCGTCGCCGTCGAGATCGCCCGCCGCGATCGCCCGCGCGCCGCCGGCCGGGCCGGCCGGGGCCGCGCCGCCGGCGTCGATGCGCCGGAGCTGCGCGCCCCGCACCAGC
>JBFKMV010000158.1:0-12539 GCA_041629655.1 Candidatus Polarisedimenticolaceae bacterium | reverse complement strand
GTCGTCGCACTCCTCGCCGGCGTCGAGCACGCCGTCGCCGCAGAAGGTGCAGTTGTCGCGGCACTCGTTCGGCTGTCCGGCCGGCTCGCCCGGAGGATCACAGGTCTCGCCCGGATCGAGGATGCCGTCGCCGCAGATCGGCAGCAAGCAGTCGTTACGGCAGCCGTCGAAGTTGTCGTTGTTGCCGTCGTCGCACTCCTCGCCGGCGTCGAGCACGCCGTCGCCGCAGACGGTGCAGTCGTCACGGCACTCGTTGCCGCTGGCGCCCGCAGGCGAACCCGGAGGATCGCAGGTCTCGCCGGGCTGGTTGATCTGACCGTCGCCGCAGACGGCCACGGTCTCGATCACGAACGCGCCGACGTGCCAGGCGAAGGAGTCGGGCTGCGAGCCGAACCCGCAGTTGTCGTCACGCGAGAAGGGCTGCACCGTCACCGAGGACGAGCCGGCCGGAACCGTGACGTCGACCCCGAACGCGTCGTAGGACTCGCCGTTGCGGCCCCGCGCCTCGTTGCAGGTGGTGGTGTCGCCGGCCGAGGTGGTGATCACCAGGTCGTCGGGCCGGAAGTTCGTGCCGTCCGCGAGGAACATGTAGAACTTCGCGGTGCGGTCGGCCCCGGCGGGATCGAAGTTGAACGTCTGCGCCACCGCGTTCTGGAGGTCCGCGTTCGGCCCGTCCATCCAGGCGAAGTCGTCGCCGTCGCGAATGTCGACGCTGGAGGCGGTGCCGTCGTCCCAGATCGCCAGGATGCCGGCGCCGTCGTTGCGGTGTCCGAAGGTCAGCCCGCTGACGGTCAGCGAGTTGAACCCGGGCGCCACGAGGCCCAGCGCGGTGATGTCGGCACGATAGGCCGACGAGACGTTGGTCAGCCCGGGCGCGCTCTGTCCGATCAGCGTCCCGGTGATCAGGTTGCCGTCGACGACGATCGTGTCGTCGGGCGCTCCGCGACCCTCCCAGTAGAGCAGGGTCTGGTTGATGGTGACGCCGCCCGGCACGGTGATGTCCAGCGTGCCCGGTTGGCTGACGAGTCCCGTGCCCCCGACCGACACGCCGGAGCCGGCCGCGATGGCGATGCTCGGCGGGCCCAGAATGGCGTTGCCGTCGGCGAGCGCGACGCCCGTCAATCCAACGGCCAGGGCAGCGGTCAGCAGTAGCGCACCCAGCGCGTTGCCGGGTGCGATGCTACATGGCCTAGAACCTCTCCTCATCAGTGCTCTCCTTGCATGTTGCGGGGTTCTTGGGTCGACCGGACCCCGATGCGGTTTTCTTATCCCCCTGTCGCAGGTGATAAGCTCCTTAAACAATTTGACGCTGTCACCGATGTCGGCGCGGACTTTGTTCGTCCGCGTATTTCACTCGCACTCGTGGTGCGCAAGTTGAGATGACCCGTTCGTTATTTGTACCGCAATAGAGGTCGCTTTGCACGCAAAAAATGCGTTAAGTGAAGCAAGAATCGTCGTCTTCAACAGACCCCGATAGTCGATAAAAGTCACGCGGTCGGAGTGTGTGTAGACTGCCGTCATCGGAGGCGCGCGCCACGTTGAGTCGAACGTCGGATCCCACGAGCCCGTCGCGTCATGGACTGCTGCTTGCGGCGACGCTGACGCCTCCGCTCTCGATGCGCGCCGCGCTGCTCATCGAACGCGGTATCCGCCCGGCGTCGCAGGACTTGCGCGGCGTGCTGTTCGACGTGCTGGCCGCGGTCGTGCTGACTCTCGTCATCGCCGCCGTTGCCCGTCGCGGACGCTGGGTGGTGTGGGTCGTGTTGCCGTTCTGGACCCTGCTGGCGCACGCGAACTACGAGCACGTCAAGGCCCTGGAAGGAGTCGTCGGCCTACAGCACTTGCATTACTTGTGGAATTGGACGTTCTTGAGGGGTTCGGCGCTCGCGTTGTCGCGACCGCTGTTGCCGGCGGCGGTGCTCGCCGGCTCGCTGCTGCTGGGCTGGCTGGCGCTCCGGGGCGGCGAGGCCCGGTTCCGCCTGCGGCCGTTCGCCATTGCCGCGCTGGTGCTGTGGGTCGCCGGTCTGGTGTGGCCGCTGGACCCCGGCACGCTGCCCTGGCGGCAGGTTAACGTCGTTCACGAGAACCTGCGGGCGCTGGTCCGCCCCACGCTGCCTCACGCCGGCACCGGAAGCGACGCGCCGGTCGGTCCCGGCGCGAGAGCCGCCGGCGCCGAGCTGGACGGCGACCCGCTCGTTCCCCTCGGCCATCCGCGTCACAACGTGCTGCTGATCATGCTCGAGAGCGTCTCCGGCGCCCATCTCGAGCCGGTCGCCGCGCCGCTCGGCATCCGGCCGGTGATCCGGATGGAACGCCTCGGGCGGATCGTCGAGCGCGGGCTGTTGTTTCCCGATTTCATCGCCCAGCAACGACAGACCAATCGCGGCGAGTACGCGATCCTGTGCGGCGACTACCCCGGGCTGATCACGGGGCCGCCCAAGATGTCGGAGTACGTCGTCTCGGGCGGTGTGCGCTGCCTGCCCGCGGCCCTGCGCGACGCGGGCCACGAGACCGTGTACCTGCAGGCCGCGCCGCTCGGGTTCATGCTCAAGGACCAGTTCATGTCGCGGATCGGCTTCGCGCGGGTCCACGGCGAGGAGTGGTTCGGCACGTCCTATGCGCGCAACCAGTGGGGCGTTGACGACCGCGCGTTCTTCGAGCAGAGCCTCGACATGGTGCGCGAGCTCCGGCAGGGGGACCGCCCGTGGTTCCTGGCGTTGCTCAACGTGGGCACGCACCACCCCGGGGTGGTCCCGGACGACTTCGACAGTGGCCACGCCGTCGGTACACCGGGACGGGCGATGGAGTACCTCGATCGCGCCTTCGCCCCGTTCGTTCCGGAACTCAACCGGATGGGCGTGTTGCAGGACACCCTGGTGCTGATCACGTCCGACGAGTCGATGGGCATCCGCCGCGGCACCGACGACGTAACCAAGATGCTGAGCCAGAACTGGAGCTTTCTCGCCGCGCTGCTCCCCTCGGGCGAGCGGCGGATCGTCGACGGGCCGTACGCGCAGATGGATCTGGCCCTGTCCGTGCTGGACTACCTGGGCTACCCGGAGGAGGCGGCGCGCTTCGGCGGCCGCAGCGTGTTCCGCTCGTACGACACCGGCCGGCCGCTGGCCTTCGGAAACACGTTCCTCGGGACCGTGGGCGGGCTGGACGGCGCCGGCGGCCTGGTGCTGTGCCGGGAGAGCTTCGAGGAGTGCATGCGCTTCGAGCTGACGGAGCGCGGCCCGTTCGACCCGCAGCGCCGTCGTGTTCCCGTCGGTCCGGAGGACGCCGAGTTCCTGCGGCGGATCGCCCGTGCCAGCGGCGCTTCCGCCGGGCCGGCACGCACGAGCGGACGCTACGCGCTGCTGGGCCGCGGCGCCGTGCCCCTGCTCGATCGAGCAACCGCCGTGGCCGGAGAGCCCCAGCTCCTGATGGCGGGCCAGTCGATCGCCGTCGGGGCGGGCGCGCGGGTCGAGGTGGACCTGCGGGTGCGGATCACCGGGGGGCCGGGCCGCCTGAAACTGGAGCACGACCTGGTGCAGCTCGACGAGCGCCTGTTCGCCCGCGAGTTCCCGGAGCTCGACAGTGGCGACCGCGTGACGATCCGTTACGCCTATACGCCCCACGCGCCGCTGCACGCGCTGGAGTGCCGGCTGTGGGCCACCCGGCTCGAAGGCACCGGGATGCGTCTCGAGTTCGAGCGCGCCGAGCTGGCGCTCGGGCCCGCCACCGCTGCGCCGGGCATCGCCGTCCACGACGTCGGTGTCGAGAAGGGGGCGAAACAGGATCGGACGGGTCGGGATACGCGCGGCGATAATGGACCGGTTCCCGGATCAGCACCGACCCGGGACTTCGGATTGGGGGATAGACCATGACGGCAAGCGTGCGATGGTGGCTCGGCGTGGTGACGTTGTCGGTAGCGGCCGCCCTCCCGGCGGCCGGGGTGGAGCCGGCGTTCGACCCCGACGTGTTGAAGGCGCTCGAGTATCGCTCGATCGGACCCTATCGCGGCGGGCGCGTGACCGCGGTGACCGGCGTCCCGGGGCACCCCGGCACGTTCTACATGGGCTCGACCGGTGGCGGGGTGTGGAAGACGACCGACGCCGGGCTGAGCTGGAAAAACGTCTCCGACGAGCACTTCAAGAGCGGCTCGGTGGGGGCGATCGCCGTCGCCGAGTCCGACCCCAACGTGGTCTACGCCGGCATGGGCTCGGCGTGCATCCGCGGCAACGTGTCGGCCGGCGACGGCGTCTACCGTTCCACCGACGCCGGCGAGACGTGGACCCACGCAGGGCTCCCGGAGGCCGGTCAGATCGGCCGCATCCGCGTCCACCCGCGCAATCAAGATCTGGTGTACGTCGCGGCGCTCGGCCACGCGTTCGGCCCGAACGCCGAGCGTGGCGTGTTCCGGTCGGCGGACGGCGGCAAGTCCTGGGAGCAGGTGCTGTTCGTGAGCGAGCGCGCCGGCGCGGTCGACCTGGCGATGGACCCGAACAACCCGCGCCGGCTGTTCGCGGCGATCTGGCAGGCCGAGCGCAAGCCCTGGACCTTGATCGGCGGCGGCCCGGACAGCGGGCTGTGGCGCTCGACGGACGGCGGCGACACCTGGGAGCCGGTCGAGCAGGGCCTGCCGGAAGGCGTCACGGGCCGGATCGGGGTCAGCGTCTCCGCGGCGCGGCCCGGCCTGGTGTACGCGCTGGTCGAGGCCGAGGACGGAGGACTGTTCCGCTCGGACGACGGCGGCAAGAAGTTCCGCCGGATCAACGAGGACCGCAACTTCCGCCAGCGCGCCTGGTATTACACGCACGTCTTCGCCGACCCCGTCGACGCCGACACCGTGTACATCGCCAACGTCGGCCTGTGGCGCTCGACGGACGGCGGCCAGGACTTCCAGTTCATCCGCGCCCCGCACGGCGACCATCACGACCTGTGGATCGATCCCCGGGACAACTCGATCCTGATCAACGGCAACGACGGCGGGGCGAACGTCTCGGTGAACGGCGGCGCCACGTGGTCGACCCAGGCCAACCAGCCGACCGCAGAGTTCTACCGCGTCACGGTGGACGACCAGTTCCCCTACCGCGTGTACGGGGCACAGCAGGACAACTCCACCGTGTCCGTTCCCAGCCGCACGACGGGCTCCGGCATCACGCGCCAGGATTGGTTCACGGTCGCCGGCTGCGAGTCGGCGCACATCGCCGTCGATCCGCGCAACCCGGACATCACGTACGGCGGCTGCTACGGCGGCAGCATCGAACGGCACGACCGGGCCACGGGCCAGGGCCGCGAGATCCTGACCTACCCGCAACTCGCCGTGGGCCAGGCCGCCAGCGGGCTGCGTTACCGCTTCCAGTGGAACGCACCGATCCGGCTCTCCCCGCACGACCCGAACGTGCTTTACCACTGCTCGCAGTTCGTCCACCGCTCGATCGACGAGGGACAGAGCTGGGAGATCGTCAGCCCCGACCTGACCCGGAACGACGCGTCGAAACAGGACTACGCGGGCGGCCCGATCACACGGGACAACACCGGTGTCGAGGTCTACGGGACGATCTTCGCCTTCGAGCCCTCGCCCCACCGGCCGGAGCTGCTGTGGGCGGGGACGGACGATGGCCGCGTGCACGTCTCGCGCGACAACGGAACGAGCTGGCAGGAGATCACGCCGCGGCAGATGCCCGAGTGGGCCACGGTCAACATGATCGAGCCGTCGGCGCACGATCCGGGCCGCGTGTTCCTGGCCGTGCAGCGGTACCGGATGGACGACTTTCGTCCGTACGTCTTCCGCAGCGACGACTACGGCAAGAGCTGGAAGCTGTTGACCGACGGCAACAACGGCATCCCCGCCGGCCACTTCGTGCGCGTGGTGCGCGAGGATCCCGACCGCAAGGGGCTACTCTACGCGGGGACCGAGTTCGGCGTCTACGTGTCGTTCGACGACGGCCGGCGCTGGCAGTCGCTGCAGCTCAAGCTTCCCGCGACACCGATCACCGATCTGGCGGTCAAGGAGCGTGACCTGGTGGTGGCGACCCAGGGGCGATCGTTCTGGATCCTCGACGACCTGACACCCCTGCACCAGCTCAGCGCGGACATCGCGAAGCGGGAGACCCACCTGTTCGCGCCGCGCGACGCGTACCGTCTCGGCGGAGGCTTCTCGTTCGGCGGTCGTGGAGAGCCGGCCGGCCAGAACCCTCCGGCCGGCGTGCTGGTGCACTACCTGCTGGCCGGCGAGCCGGCGGAGGGCGAGGAGCTGCTGCTCGAGATCCTCGATGCGGCGGGCAACGAGCTGCGCAGCTTCTCCAGCCTGAAGCCCGAGCGCCGCGCATGGTCGCCGTGGGTCCAGTTCTTCCCGGAGCTGGCCGAGCCCAAGAAGCTGAGCGCGGAGAAAGGCCTGAACCGCTTCGTGTGGGACCTGCGGCTGCCGGACGCCGAGCTGGTCGACAAGACGATCCTGTGGGGCGCCGCGCGGGGGCCGCGTGTGGCGCCGGGCACGTACCAGATCCGCCTGCGCCGCGGCGACTGGAGCGAGACCCGGAGCGTCCGCGTGCTGGCCGACCCGCGTCTGGCCACGACCCCCGAGGACTTCGCCGACCAGTTCGCGCTGGCCCGTCGGATCTGGGAAGCGCTCACCGAGAGCCACCACGCGCTGGAGCGCGTTCGTGACGCGCGGCAGCAGGTCGAGGACCTCGCGCGGCGGCTCACCGAGGCGGGCCACGGCGAGGGCATCGCGCAGGCGGCCGAGCGCGTGACGGCGCCGTTGACCGCCCTCGAGCAACGGATCCATCAGACGCAATCGACGGCGGGGCAGGACATCCTCAACTTCCCGCCGCAACTCGACAACCAGCTACTGGCGCTGCAGTCCACCGTCGAGAGCGCCGACGCCCGGCCGACCGACGGCTCGCACGAGCGGTTCGCGGAGCTGCGCGCCGAGCTGGACGAGCTGCTCGGCGAGCTGCGCCGCATCCGGGAGAGCGAGCTTGCCGGGTTCAACGAGCGGGTCCGGGCCACGGGAGCGCCCGCGGTGATCGTAGCGGGTCCGTAGGCCTTGCGGCGCCGAACGGCCCGGTACACGGCCCGCTGCTATGATGAGCGGTGACCTGGACTCTGCGTCGATTCCGACCGCGCGGGCTCATCTGGGCATCGCGCAGGCAACGCCTACATCCGACAGGAGGGTGACGACCGATGATCGACAAACTGTTGCGCACACTTGCAGTCGCGGTGGCGATCGCCGCGCTGTTCGCGCTGGCCGCCTGCGGCGGCGGCTCCGAACCCGCGCCCGCGACCACGCCGTCCGAAGAGCCGGCGGGGGCTCCAGCGGGAACCTCACAACCGCTCGGCTCGGCGACGGTCAAAGGGACCGTTCGCTACGAGGGCGACGTACCCAGGCTGGCCGCGATCAAGATGGATGCCGACCCGGGCTGCGCCGCCAAGCACAAGACGCCGGTCCAGTCCGAGGCGCTGGTGCTGGGTGACGGCAACACGCTGGCCAACGTGCTGGTGCAGGTCAAGAACGGGCTGCCGGCGACGCAGTTCGCGCCGCCCGCCGAGCCGCGTGTGATGGACCAGGAAGGCTGCCGCTACATCCCGCACGTGATGGGGATCATGGTCGGGCAGACGTTCAAGATCCTGAACTCGGACGGCCTGCTGCACAACGTGCACTCGCTGCCCAAGATCAACAAGGGCTTCAACCGCGCGATGCCCGCCAACCAGACCGAGGCGGAGTTCACGTTCACGAAGACCGAGGAGCCGTTCAAGATCAAGTGCGACGTCCACCCCTGGATGAACGCGTTCGTCGCCGTGCTGGACCACCCGTATTACTCGGTGTCGGGCGCGGACGGGTCGTTCGAGATCGCGGGGCTGCCCGCGGGCACCTACGAGGTGGAGGCCTGGCACGAGAAGCTGGGCACGCAGACCGCGACCGTGACGATCGCCGACGGCGAGACCACGGCGTCCGACTTCACGTTCACGCGCTGACCTGGAAACCGGCTGTCGAAGCGGGCCCGTCGCCCTGCGAGGCGGCGGGCCCGACGCGCTTCGGCTAGAGCTTGCCGACGAGCTTGACGAACCAGCCGTGGCCGTCGTGGTCGAGCTTCGTCAGATCGTCGGAGAAGTCCGTGAAGTTGTAGCCGGCTCCCAGTTTGAGCCGGTCGCCGAGGTGCCGGTACAGGCCGAGCAGCGCGCCGCTGCGCCGGTCGCCCGCATCGCGCGAGCGCAGCACGCGGTACTCCGCGACGCCGTCCCAGTTGCGCACCAGGTGGTAGCGGCCCGCCAGGACACCGAGGTCCAGGCGGTTTCGGAACCACGGCCCCGCGTCGCGATCCGCACGTTGCTCGCCGCGTTTGCCGGCGAGCTTCGCGCCGACCTGCCAGCGACGGCTGACGCTCCACCAACCTTCCGCCGACAGCACGTGCGACCGCTGGTCGGGACGCGTGACGCTCTGGCCCGCGCTCGGCAGATCGAACAGGAACGTGTACTTGGCGAGCAGGTTGACGCGGTCGTGGCGGACCGGGCGGTACGCCAGACCCAGGTCGGCCTCGACGAAGCGGGCCTCGGTGCTCCCGTCCAGCCGGTCCTCGGTGCGGGACAGGTTCAGCTTGCCCAGCAGCTTCAGGCTGTCGGAAACCGCCGCGTCGAACAGGCCGCTGGCGAGCCACTGCCGGCGCGGCGCCGCACCGCGGTCGCGCCGGTACTCGAGCTTGCCGCTCATGCTCAGCCGGTCGGCCCGGTAACCGAGGCCGGCCGAGGCGGCATCGCGCTCGATGGTTGCCCCGGAGGGCGGATCGAGGTCGCTCCGCTCCAGCGACAACCGGGCGGTCCAGCTCTTCGCGAGGTCGAGATCCAGGCCGACCAGCTGCCCTGCGCCGGTGCCCCGCGCGTCGCGCGAGAAGCGCCCCTCGCTGAACATCCGCACCTGGTCGCTGATCGTCGCCCGCCGGCCCAGGGTGACCACGTCGGCCCGGCGCGTCGTGCGGTCGGTCGACAGCGTGTAGGCGCCGTAGAGCGTGCCGGCGGCCGTGGCGCGATCGACGCCGACGCGGGCGGCGTTGCCGCGGTCGCCGGCGCTGGCCTCCGCCCCGACGCTCCACCCTCCGGCCAGACGCGTTCGGGCTCCCACCGTGGCGAGGTCGTTGGACTCGAAACCGTCTCCCTCGTCGACCGTGACCTGTGCCTTGGCGTAGACCTCGGTGCTTTCCGACAGGTCGTAGCCCACGCGAACCCCGGCCAGCGTGCCCTCGGTGTCGGCCCCGGCGGCCGGATCGCTGCGCCGTTGCCGGATCTCCGTACCGACGCGCACCCGATCCGTAGCTCGATAGTCGGCCTGGACGCTGACCGCCACGTCTTCGCCGACACCGGCGCGCTCCACGACGGACGCCCGCGCCGAAACCGCCAGCTCCTCGCGCGCCTGCCAGGTCGCGGCGGCGCCGTACTCGGTCGTCTCGACCCCGCTCTCGGCCCGCGCGGTGGAGAAGCCGGCGTCGCGCTGACGCCACCAGCCGGACACCACGGCGTCGACATTCCCCCGTCCCAGGTCGGCGGCGTCCAGCCGGGCCTCGACGGCCACTGCCTCGCCGCTGCGCGCCTGGCCGGGCACCGGCTCGAGATCGGCGAAGCTGAGGCCGCCGTCTGCGGACAGCCGCGTGGCCGAGGCCTGTGAGGCCTCGCTCTCGGCGACCTCGAGCTTCAGGTACGTGCCCTCGGCGGGACGGAACGCCAGATCGGCGCCGGTCAGGCGGTAGTCCTGATCGGCGCGTTGCTCCTGGACCCACGTGCCGCCCACGGCCACCGTGTCGCCGAGCCGTGTCTTGCCCCGCGCGCCGAGCGTCAGGCGGTCGGGATCGAGGCTTCGCGGCACGAACTCGTAGTCGGCGAGCAGCACGACGCGGTCACCGTCGAGCGGGGCGTCCTGGATGATGCCCGGGGCGGCCGGGGCCGCGAACTGCGTCAGCGGCCGCCGCAGCAGGATCCGGCCCTGGATCTCGTCGACCTCGTAGTCCCGGTCGCGCTCCAGGGCCAGGTTCTGCACGACGCGGCCGGAGTCGCGATCGAGCACCTCGATCCACAGCTTCTCGGAGCCCTGGACGATGTCGGTCTCGGAGAGGTAGTACAGGCTGCCGCCGGTGGCGAGGAACCGGTCGTGCCCGAAGGCGGTTCGCGGCTCCGAGACGAACGTCGCCAGCTCCGCGCGGGGTTCGCCGTGCTCGGTCACCGACGAGGTGCGGTAGTCCAGCTTGGCCCCGTACAGGCTCCGGTCGTACTGGCCGAACTCGGTCCCCGTGAACCCGGTCTCGTAGTTGCCCCACAACGCGGTGGAGCCGTCCCAGTCCAGACGCACGTAGAAGCGGCCCTGGGTGTCGGTGTCGCTCACGGTCGTCGAGTCGTCGCCGTACACCGGGTAGTAGCGGTCGGGGTCGAGCAGCCGGAACACGCTGCGCGGATCCTCTCGGTCGAGGCCGTCGAGCACGTCGCCGAGGCCCTCCTCGCGGGTGTCGAGACTGGCCGTGACGAGATAGCGCCCGCGGATCTTGCCCTTGAGGTAGAACGCCACCCGGCCTTCCACGAACACGTCCCCGTCGAACCGCTCGTCCCCGCTCAGGGGCTCGACCGCGCCGGACAGGTCGTTGGCGCCGGCCGTCAGCTCGGCGATGCCGACCATGAAGAACCGGCTCTCGGGTACCTCGACCGGCAGCGCGCCGCTCCACGCCGTGGCGTCGGCCGTGGACACCTCCAGCGCGACGTCCCGACGGCCCGCGGGGACGTGCTGGTCCCAGGTGAACCGGCCTTCGCGGTCCAGCGGCACGACGGTCCCGTCGAGCCGCACCGTGCCGGACGCGGGCAGGTCACGGCCGTGGACCCGGATCCGGCCACCGGGGAGCGGGATGCCGTGCGAGGCGAGGCTGCTGGCGCCGAAGACCGTCCGGCGCAGCCGATCCTCCTCGGCGGCCTCGCGTTCTGCGCTACCGGCGGATCCCTCCGCGCCTTCGACGATCGAGAACCGTTTCGGCGCGGTCTCGTCACGCCGCCCCTGCGGGTCGTACACCCGCAGCGCGTAGGTGTAGTCGCCGGGCCGGGCGGTCGGACCTGCCGGCGGGCTCCCCGCCCCGTCCCACTCGAACACGTCGAGCGGCCGGAGGCCCCGGCCGGAAAGCGTCCGGATCACTCGCAGGTCGTCGGCCCTTCGGATCACCAGCTCCCAGCGATCGATGAAGGCGGAGTAGTCCGTGTAGCTGACGAACCGCACGGGGCGCACGAGAGCGCCGCCGCGGAGGGTCGTCGTTGCGGCCGCTGCGACGGTCAGGCTTCGGGCCCCGGGGTTCGCCTCGGACGTGACGTGCACGGTTCCGCCGCCGGACAGCTCGATGCGACCCGAAGCGCCCGCGACACCGCCGGCTCCCGGCTCCGCAAGCTCCGGCAACGCGACCCCGAAGTCGACGGTCACCATCAGGCCGGGAGTTGCGTGAACGACTCGCGGATTCTCGGTCGTGAACCTGCTGCCGCGCGGAAGGCTGGACGGATCGATCTTGAGGATGACACTGCTGCCGCGCTCCCAGCGCCCGACCTCCAGGTCCGCCAGGTGGTAGCGACCGTGAGCGTCGGTCTCGATGATCAGCCCGGCGGGAGTGACCAGGCGGACGCCGGCCAGGCCCGGCTCGCCGGAATTCTGCCGGCCGTCTCCGTCACGATCGTGGAACACCTTGCCGATCACGGTGCTGCGGTCGAAGATCGGGTCGTCCTGCCTCACCAGGACCGAGCGGCTGGCAGTGTTTCCGGCCGGCACTCCGCCGAGCAGCGGTGTTGCAATGTTGACGGCGGGACCCGCGACGACACCCGAGCCGACACGCAGCACGTAGTGGATCCGGATCGTCTCGCCGCCTGCGATCAGCAGGCCACCGAATTCGATCGGGCGCTGACCGGACGGCTCCAGCGGGGTCACCGCGTCGTCCGCCGTGTCGAGCAGCCCGTCAAGACCCGCCCGGCGCTCGCGCCCGGAGCCGGCGACGTACTTGAACCCTGCAGGAACACGATCCCTCAGCATCACCCCGGCCAACGCGGCACCACCCGTGTTGCGAGCGGTCAGGACGTACGAGACGAGGTCCCCGGCCCGAGCCTCGAAGCGACCCGCATCCTTCATCAACTCGACGGACCCCGGCGGCGCGCCGTCCGCATCGAGGTAGTCGGGAGCGCCGTCGAGGTCCTGGTCGTCGTCGCTGAAGTCGCCGTTGCCGTTGCCGTCCTCGCCGCTCGTCGGGGTGCCGTCGTTGTCGTCGTCGGTGTCGCGCCAGTCCGGCTCGTCCGCGCCGTCGGTGTTCTGGAGTGGTGCATTGCTGCCGGTCTCGTTGCCCGGAGCCGGGCCGGCCACCGTGTCGTAGGCGTCGTCGAGGCCGTCGCCGTCGGCGTCGGCTCCGACCGAGCTCGTGTCCGCCACGCCATCGGCGTCGGCGTCGTGCCCCTCGATCGTGTCGGGGACGCCATCCCCGTCGCTGTCGTCGTCCAGGTAGTCCGGCACCGTGTCGGCGTCGGTGTCCTCCGGCGTCAGGGCAGTCCCGCCC
>JBFKMV010000157.1:0-12549 GCA_041629655.1 Candidatus Polarisedimenticolaceae bacterium | reverse complement strand
GGATCCGGCGTCGCGGGCCGAGGGCGAGGAGTCTTGAGGCCCCGCACGGTGACCGCGTCGGCGCCGACCCGCATCGACCTGGCCGGCGGAACGCTGGACATCTGGCCGATCTCCGTGCTCGTGCCGGGTGCCGTCACCGTCAATCTGGCGGTCGAGCTGCGCGCCACCGCCACGATCGCACCGCGCGCCGACCGCCGGGTGCGCGTCGTGTCCCGCGACCGCCGCCGCCGGGTGACGCGCCGCCTGCCGCTCGGTCCGGGCAGCGAGCGCGGCGCGCTGTCCGTGCTGCTGCGGCTGGTGCGCGCCTTCGAGCCGCGGATCGGGCTGACGCTGACCTGCGAGGCCCGCGCGCCGGCCGGCGCCGGGCTCGGGGGCTCGTCCACGCTGGGTATCGCCGTCGGCGCCGCGCTCGAGCGCTTCAGCGGAGCGCGGCTCGGCCGCGAGGCGCTGCTGCGGCGCGTGATGAACGTCGAGACCGCGGAGCTCGGCGTGCCGACGGGCAACCAGGACTACCTGGCCGCGCTCCACGGCGGGCTCGCGGCGTACGAGCACGGCCCCGACGGAACACGCCGGCGCAGGCTGGCCGTGCCGCGGGGTCTGGCCGAGCGGCTGGTGCTGGCCTACACCGGAGAGCCGCGCCACTCCGGCTACAGCAACTGGGACATGTTCCGGCGGTTCGTCGACGGCGAGCGCGTCACGGTGCGGCGGATGGAGGCGATCGCCGGCGTGGCGCGCGAGCTGGCGGAGGCGCTGGACCAGGGCGACCTCGACGAGGCGGGTCGGCTGCTGGGCGAGGAGGGGCGGCTGCGCTACAGCCTGGCGCCGACCGTCGCCACGCCCGCGCTGCGCGCCGCGGGGGCCGCCGCCCGGCGGGCGGGAGCGCTGGGGGTCAAGGTCTGCGGAGCCGGAGGCGGCGGTTGCCTGGTCGCCTTCGCGCGGGAGGACCGCCGGGACGCCGTCGCCGCGGCGATGCGCCGCGCCGGGGCCCGGGTGCTGGTCGCACCGCTCGCGCGGCGCGGCCTGCGCGTCGAGACCGGATAGCCGCCGAGGGCGCGACCGCGGTCAGCGCGCGGAGACGTGGATCGGGATCTCGAGCGTCGCCTGCTTGGGTGCGCAGAACCCGCTGGCGGTCACGCAGTAGAAGTAACGCAGCTTGGCCGGCACCTTGTGGGCTCCCGAGGCCGCGCCGGGGTCGACCGCCAACGCCAGCACCAGCGGATCGACTTCCTGGTAGTAGTTGTCGTCCAGCCGGTCCGGGGGCGGGGGAGCGTCGTTGCCGACCGCGACCTCCGCCGAGGCCACCACGCCCTCCAGCACGGGGACGGTCAGCTTCATCTTCGGGTAGCGGTTGATCTTGATCCCCGACTGGGGCACCAGCTTGACCGTGACGCGGGCCTCGGCGCCCGGCGACACCGCCGGCGGGTCCACCTTCACATCGAGGACCGCGGGGTTCTCGGGCGGCTTCGGCGAGGCCGCCGCCACCGCCAAGCCGAGCCCGAGAGCGGCCAGAACGGCCGCGGACAGCGCGAACAACCGTGTTTTCAACATGATCAGCATTCTAGTGCAAAGCCCCGGTGGCGCAACCGGCCGGCCTGCGGACGGAAACGCAACGGGACCGCCACGGTCCGGTTGTCGCCGCCAGGGGTTCGCGGTACACTTCCGACCGTCGTCCTCCGGTGAACGAAAGGGGTGTCCATGCGCCTCGGAAAGCCCGTCTTGTCGCTCCTGCTGCTGGCGTTCGCGCTCGGCGCGCCGCTGCTGGCCGAGGAGATCGTCTACTTCACCAACGGCACCACGATGCCCGTGCGCGGGCACGAGGTGAAGGACGGGATGATCCACCTCGATCTCGGGTCGGACAACCACATCGCGTTCCCCGAGTCGATGGTGGAGAAGATCGAGGAAGCCGGCCGCGAGGTCTACCTCAAGCCGAGCTACAACGGCAACGTGACCGCCGGGAGGCTGTCCTCGGGCCCCAACGACGGCAACTTCCCCGTCAGCGCCCGGGACCAGGTCTCCGCCAGCCAGAAGCGTCGCCGCGGCGGGGAAGCAACGCCCGAGTACGACCCCAACGCCCGTCACGGAACGGCGATGCCGACCCGCGAGGGCGAGCACGGACTGGAGACCGGCTTCCCGCTCTCGGGCCACTCCAACCGCGCGGCGCGCAGCATCGGCGTGACCGGACCCGTGCTGTCCAACCCGGGTGACCCGCGGATGGTCGGCGCCCAGCGCCGGGGCAGCAAGTGGGTCATCAACGGCACGACCCACCCCGCCAATCGCGGCGGCGTCGCGCCGACCCGCATCGGACTGCGCAACGAGCCGCCGCCCGTGCCGACCGAGACGGACGCGGGCGCCGCGGACGACGGCGGAGCCGGGCCCGCGTCCAACGGCGAGGGCGACAGCGACGGCTGATCGTTCCGATGCGCCTGGTCATCGGCCTCACCGGCCCCAACGCCGCGGGCAAGGGTGAGGTCGCCGCGTACCTCGCATCCTGCGGCTTCCGCATCCACTCGCTGTCCGACATCGTGCGCGAGGAGGCCGCCCGGCTGGGCCTGCCCCCGGAGCGCGAGCATCTGATCCGCGTCGGCAACCGGCTGCGTCGCGAAGGCGGCCCGGGCGTGCTGGCCGAGCGCATCCTGCCGCGGCTCGGGGAGCGCGACGTGGTCGACTCGATCCGCAACCCACGCGAGGTCGAGGTGCTGCGCGCCGGTGTCAGCGGGTTCCGGCTGGTCGGCGTGACCGCTCCCGTCGCGCTCCGCTTCCGCCGCTCGCTGGAGCGGGCGCGGTCGGGCGATCCAGAGACCCTGGACCAGTTCCGTGACCGCGAGGCGCAGGAGAACGCGACCGACCCCGCGGGGCAGCAGCTCGACGCCACCTTCGCCCTCGCCGACCACGAGCTCTCCAACGCCGGGGACCTGGAGGCGTTGCACCGGGACCTGGACCGGATGATCGGCCGCTGGGAGGACGCTCGGCCGCCCGCCGATCGTTGACCGGCTTCGACGCAGTCGATAGAGTAAGCGCCGTTTCCATCAACGTCCCGCGTTGCCCCTGCCGGGAGAATTGCTGCATGCGAGTTCGACTCAACAACCGTGACCTGGCGGAGCAGAAGGCGGACGTCGCCGCCTGTTTCGCCTACGAAGGGGACAAACAGCCGCGAGGCATCGCCGACGCGGGCCTGCGACGCGTGCTATCGCGGCAGATGAAGCTCGAGCGCTTCCAGGGCCGGCGCAACGACCGGCTGGTGTGGAACCTCGATCACGACGCGCCCGCGCGCCGCTACCTCGTGATCGGCCTGGGCCGCCCCGAGGGCGCTGCCGGGGAAGCGCTGCGCACGGGCTGCGCCCAGGCCGCCAAGCAGGCCTCGGAGTTCAAGGCCCGGAGCCTGGCCGTCAAGCTGCCGCCCCCGGACGACGGCCGGGCCGCCGAGGAGATCCGTGCCGCGGTCGAGGGCGCGTTGCTCGGCGCGTACCGCTTCGACGCCCACCTGACCGACCCGGCCCGTCGCGATCCGCGCATCGAGAGCCTGGACATCGCCGGCAACGGCACCTTGGCGGCGCTGCGCAAGGCGGCGCGGCTGGGCGAGGCCGCGGGCGAGGCGGTGTGGCTGGCCCGCGATCTGGTCAACGAAGGCCCGTCGCGGCTGACGCCCCGCGCCATGGCGCGTCGCGCCGGCGCGGCGGCGCGACGGACGGGTCTGAAGAGCCGCGTGCTGGGGGCGCTGGAGCTCAAACGGCTCGGGCTGAAGGCGCTGCTGTCCGTGTCCCGCGGCAGCGACGAGCCCCCGCAGCTGGTCCACCTGGTCTACCGGCCCAAGACACGCGGCAAGTCCAAGCGGGTCCTGCTGGTGGGCAAGGGCGTCACCTTCGACAGCGGCGGGCTGAACCTCAAGCCCGGAAACAGCATGCTGCACATGAAGGGCGACATGGCGGGCGCCGCCGCGGTCCTGGCCACGATGACGGCCCTCGCGGCGGTGGGCTGCCGCGCCGAGGTGCACGGCCTGCTCGGTCTGACCGAGAACATGACCGGAGGCGCGGCCTACAAGCCGGGCGACATCCTCGACACCTTTTCCGGCAAGACCGTCGAGGTCGGCAACACCGACGCCGAGGGGCGGCTGGTGCTGTGCGACCTGCTGGCCTACGGGGCGAAACGAATCAAGCCCGACCTGCTGCTCGACGTGGCGACGCTGACCGGGGCCTGCGTGGTGGCCCTGGGCCCGCAGGCGACGGGCGTGTTCTCGCGCCACGACGCGCTGCGCGAGGCGCTGCTCGAGGCCGGCGAGCGCGCGGGCGAGAAGCTGTGGCCGCTGCCGATGTACGAGGAGTACCTGCAGCAGCTCCAGAAGGGGCCCGCCGACCTGTGCAACGTCGGCGGACGCTGGGGCGGCGCGACCCTGGCCGCCCTGTTCCTCGGCGAGTTCGTGCCGCGCGAGGTGCCCTGGGTCCATCTGGACATCGCGGGTCCGGCCTTTGCCGAGAGCGACACGGCCGAGGCGCGCGAGGGCGGGACCGGCGCCGGCGTGCGCACGTTGCTGCGCTGGCTCGAGAGCGTCTGAGTTGAGCCACCACGAACACCGCCGGCGCGGGGCCGCTCGCGTCGCCTCGCTGGCGGTGCTGACGGTCAGCGACAGCCGCACGGCCGAGACCGATACGTCGGGCCGCACGATCGCCGAGCTGCTGGAGGGCGCCGGGCACCGGGTGTTCGAGCGACGCATCCTGCCCGACGATCCCTCGGCGGTCCGCACCGCGGTCGGGGGCTGGCTCGCCGCGCCCGGATGCGACGGCGTGCTGGTCACCGGGGGAACCGGGATCACCTCCCGCGACCGGACCCACGAAGCGCTGGCGGCGCTGATCGAGCGCCGGCTGGACGGCTTCGGCGAGCTGTTCCGCCGGTTGTCCTACGACGAGATCGGCAGCGCCGCGATGCTCAGCCGCGCCGTGGGGGGGGTGGCCGGAGGCAAGCTGCTGTTCGCCATGCCGGGCTCGACCGGCGCGGTGCGGCTGGCGCTGGAGCGGTTGATTCTGCCCGAGCTGGGCCACCTGCTGGCCGAGCTGGAGCGCTGAACGCCGGTCCGGACCCGCGCTAGTTGGGAAACGGCTCGGGGTCCGGCACCGGGGCCTCGATGATCTGTCCGTGCTGGCGCTCGTAACGCGCCAGGTTGTCCGACAACGCCTTGATCATCCGCTTGAGATGGCCCGGCGACACGATCACGCGCGCCGTCACGACGCCCTCCGGCGGAAACAGGTTGACGAAGTCCAGCAGGAACTCCTCGCGCGTGTGGCTGACCACCATCTGGTTGGCGTAAACGCCGCGCAGCACGCTGTCGGGCACCTTGACCGGAAGCTCTCGTTTCTTGGCCATCGGGCTCTCCTCCGGGGAACGCCGGGCATGGTAGCACCGGCCCGATCTTGAAACGCCCCGGGGGAGCATCTAAGGTAGTCCGCCGGAGGAAATCGCGATGGGCCAGGTGACCTGCAAACGCTGCGGAACGACGACCGACGCGCTGACGAGCGTACCGATCGCAGGCGACCTCGCCGCACAGGTGCTCGAGTCGACCTGCGGCGCGTGCTGGAAGGCCTGGCTCGACCAGCAGGTGATCCTGATCAACGAACGCAAGTTGAGCGGAGCCGACCGCGCGCACGTCGAGTACCTGATGACCGAGATGCAGCGGTTCCTCGGCCTGGGGGGAGCCGCCGCGCCCGCCGCGCCCGCCGCCGGCGCGGCGACCAACGAGAGCTTCGACGCGCGGCTGTCCGGGGAGCTCGAGCAGTTCAAGCAGCAGGGGGTGTACAAGCGGCTCAACCACCTCGACGGGCCGCAGGCCGCGCGGACGACGATGGAAGGGCGCGGCGAGGTACTGATCCTGTCCTCCAACAACTACCTCGGGCTGTGCGACGTGCCCGAGGTCGTGCAGGCGGGCCAGGCGGCGCTGAAACGCTTCGGCGCCGGCACCGGATCGGTGCGCTTCATCTGCGGCACCTTCACGATCCACCGCGATCTCGAACAGGCGCTGGCCGGGCTCGTCGGCACCGAGGCCGCGTTGTCCTACGTCTCGTGCTGGAACGCCAACGAGGGGCTGCTGCCGGCGGTGCTGGACGAGCAGGACACCGTGATCAGCGACGCGTTGAACCACGCCAGCATCATCGACGCGGTGCGGCTGTGCAAGGCGCAGCGGAAGATCTACCCGCACTCGGACATGCGCGGGCTCGAGCAGGCGCTGATCGACAGCCGCGGCTCGCGGACGCGGCTGATCATGACCGACGGCGTGTTCAGCATGGAGGGCGACATCGCCCGGCTTCCCGAGATCCTCGAGCTGGCCAGAAAGCACGACGCCGTCGTCGCGGTGGACGACTCGCACGGCACCGGCGTGCTGGGCCGGACGGGACGCGGGACCGCCGAGCACCACGGCGTGTTCGGCGAGGTCGATATCGTCACCTCGACCCTGGGCAAGGCGCTCGGCGGCGCCGCGGGCGGCTTCACGGCGGGCAGCGCGACGCTGGCCGACTACCTGACCCAGCGCTCGCGTCCGCAGCTGTTCTCCAACGCGCTTCCGCCGACCGTGGCCGCCAGCGCGCTGGCCGCGGTGCGGTACCTCCAGGCGCACCCGGAGCGCGTGCGCACGCTGCACGAGAACGCGCGCTACTTCCGCGGGCAGCTGACCGAGCTGGGGTTCAAGCCGCTGCCCGGTGAGACGCCGATCGTGCCGGTGATCCTGGGCGAGACGGCCCAGGCGATCCGGATGAGCGAGCTGCTGCTCGACGAGGGCGTGTTCGTGACCGGGTTCGGCTTTCCCGTCGTGCCGCAGGGGGAGGCGCGGGTGCGCTGCCAGCTCTCCGCGGCCCACACCCGCGACGACCTGGACTTCGCCCTGAGCGCGTTCCGCAGGGTCGGGACGACGCTGGGGCTGATCGGCTGAGCGCTACGGGGCGGGTTCCGGCCGCCGGGGGGGCTCCAGGGTCACCACGGCCTCGCGGTCGCTGAGCCGCTGGAGCACGACGATCCGGTAGCCGCGCTCGAGATAACCGCGGATCCGCGGGTCGCGACGCGGCTCGAACTTGTACGGCAGCACGAGCTGCAGCTGGATGCGGTCCGAGGTGCTCATCGGCTTGCTCTCTCCCTGACGGGCGGGGAGCATAGCGGAACGCCCGAGCAGGCCGCAAGGCCGGGTTTGACAGGGCCCGGGGCCTGTCTTACCTTGAATCCCGAGTACCGGTGGCGCCGCGAACCGGCGCCGGGAGGCTACGGTCGATGCTCCAGTTGACCGACAGGGCCGTCAGCAAGGTCAAGCAGTTGCTCGCGGCCGAGGACAAGCAGGGCCACGGTTTGCGGATCGCCGTCAAGGGCGGCGGCTGTGCGGGGTTCGAGTACGGGTTGACCTTCGAGGGCGACCGGCGGCCGGACGACCAGGTACTCGAGTTCGACGGCCTGCCCGTGTACCTCGATCCGATGTCCCGGATGTACCTCGACGACGTCAGCGTCGACTACGTGGAAGGCCTCAACGGCTCGGGGTTCAAGATCGAAAACCCCAAGGCCGCAGGCACCTGCGGTTGCGGCAACAGCTTCTCGGTCTGACCGTCGTCCGCCCTTGACCGGGCCGCGCCGCGGCCGTTACCCTGCCGGGCCATGGACTCCGGCGTTCCCGTCGACGCGGAGCGGCACCTCGCGGACCACGCCCAGCGCTCGTCCGACTCGCGGGGCCGCCGCCACCCCGAGCACGAGCATCCCTACCGCTCGGTGTACCAGCGCGACCGCGATCGGATCATCCACTGCCGGGCCTTCCGGCGGCTGGAGTACAAGACCCAGGTCTTCGTCAACCACGAGGGCGACCATTACCGGACCCGCCTGACCCACAGCATCGAGGTCAGCCAGATCGGCCGCACGGTGGCGCGCGCGCTGTCGCTCAACGAGGACCTCGTCGAGTCGTTGGCGCTGAGCCACGACCTCGGCCACACGCCGTTCGGCCATCTCGGCGAGGACGTGCTGGACCGGCTGATGGACGGTCACGGCGGGTTCAACCACAACCGCCAGACGCTGCGGATCGTCGAGCAGCTCGAGGACCGCTATCCGGCCTTCCCCGGCCTGAACCTGAGCTGGGAGATCCGCGAGGGCGTCGCCAAGCACTCCGGGTCGATCGACGTCGAGGCCGCGCCGGAGTTCGCCGAGTACGCCCCGGAGCTCCAGCCGCCGCTGGAGTCGCAGCTGATCGACCTGGTCGACGAGATCGCCTACAACCACCACGACATCGACGACGGCTTCGAGTCGGCGCTACTCGACGCGGAGGAGCTGGCGCGGGCGGTGCCGCTGTTCGGCGATCCGTTCCGGCTGGCGCGCCGGCGGCTCTCCGCGCGGCCGGAGAAGTTCGCCTGCGCCGAGGCGCTGCGGAGCCTGATCGACCGCCTGGTGACCGACCTGATCGAGACCACCCGTCGCAACGTCGCGCGGGCGGGCGTGAGCGGCGTCGACGACGTGCGGCGGGCCGGGCGCCCGCTGGCGGGACTGTCGGAGGAGGTGTCCGCCGCGAACCGCGTGCTGAAGGGTTTCCTGCACGAGCACCTGTACCGCCACCACCGCATCGAGCGCATGAAGGACAAGGCCAGCCGAATCCTGCAGGCGCTGTTCGGGCGCTACCGGGAGAACCCGCGGCTGTTGCCCGACGACACGCGGCGGCGCGGCGAGCGCGAGGGGCTGGAGCGGACGATCGCCGACTACATCGCCGGGATGACCGATCGTTACGCCGTCGACGAGTACCAGCGCCTGTTCGACCCGACCGTGCGGGTCTGAGACGGCGGGCCGCTCAGCGCCGGACGGAGATGCCTTCGCCGCCGTCGCGGCGGAAGCTCATCCGGCCCAGCAGCACGTTGATCGGGTGGTTGCGGTCGAGGAAGCGCAGCACCGGTCGCCGCCGCCGGCCCATCCGCGTCAGCGCGGCGCGGATGCCCTGGTGACCGCGCTGCATCGCCAGCCCGGCGCTGAGCGCCTCGAACGCCGGACGCTTGCGCCCGGCCACCAGCAGCGCGACCCCGAGGTTCCAGTAGTGGTCGGGGTCGTAGGGCTCCATCTCGCGGGCCTCGCGGCAGAACTGCACGCCCTCGTGGACCCGCGAGCCCAGCTCGGCCAGGCAGCGGCCGTAGAACGAGAGGTAGCGGGCCTGGATGCGCTGCTGCCGCAGGCGGCGCTCCAGCTCGATCGCCGCCTCGAACAGCGCGGTGGCCTCCAGCAGCCTGTCGTTCTCCAGCGCCGACTTGCCGCGCCGGAAGCTCTCTTCGGCAGCGTTGACCAGCATCGATGACTCCCGGTGCGGCGGCGGAGCTTTCCCGCGCCGGCACTGGAAGTATCGGTCGATCCCCGCTGGCGGTCGATAGTAAAAAACGTCGCGCCGGTGACGAGACCGTGATCGGCGGGCCCCTCGCCCGGTCAGCCGCTGACGCGGTCGATCAGCGGCTGGTTGATCTCGACCTCGTAGGCCTCGACCAGCTCGCCCAGGATCGACTGCAGCAGCGCTTCGCGCCGCTGCTCCAGCAGCTCGCTGCGCAGCGCCGGGCGGGCCTGCTCGAACGCCGCGGGATCGAACGGCTCGCGCCGCGTGATCTCGTAGACCAGCGTGCCGCCCGGGACGTCGGCCACGCCGCGTCTGCCGACCGCCGCGTCGGGGCCGAACAACGCGCGGCGCAGCTCGGCCGAGGGGCCGCCGGTGCCCGGGATCGTGTCGCCGGGCGCGAGGTCGCGGGAGCTCTTCTGCTCGAGCTCGAGCCGCTTGGCCACGTCGGCGATCGTCTTCGCACCGGCGAACGCCTGCTCGGCCCGGCGCCGCGCGGTATCGCGCAGACGCTGGTTCAGCAGGTCGGCCTTGACCTGCGCTTTCACCTCTTCGAACGGCGTCACGGTCTTGCCGATCAGCTCCTCGACCGCCACGACGGCCGCCCCGCGGCTGACGCCCAGCGGACGGCTGACCGCACCGGTCTCGAGCGCCATCACCGCGTCGAGGAAGCCGGGGAACGGGCCGAGCTCGGGCAGCGGGTCGCCCGGGCGGACCGTCATCGAGCGCACCGAGACCCCCTCGCGCGTGGCGACGTCCCGCAGCTGCTGCGGCGTCTCCGCCTCCGAGCTGATCCGCGTCGCGATCTCGTCGACCCGCTGCGCGGCGCGCTGCAGACCGAGCCGGCGCCGCAGCTCCTCGCGGACCTCCGCCAGCGGCGCCTCGCCGGCCGGCCGCTCGTCGGTGACCTCGATCACGTGGAAGCCGAAATCGGTGCGGACCACCGGCGCGAACTCGCCGACCGGGGTCTCGAACACCGCCTGGTCGAACGGTCCGACCATCTGGTTCCGACCGAAGAAGCCCAGGTCGCCGCCCCGCACCGCGCTGGTCGGATCCTGGGACTCGACCGCGGCCAGCGCGGCGAAGTCCTCGCCGCCCTTGATCCGCTGCAGCAGCTGCTCGGCCTTGCGCCGGGTCGCTTCGACCTCGGCCTCCGGCGCGTTGACGTCGACGTCGAGCAGGATGTGGCGGGCCCGCCGCTGCTCGGGGTGGCTGAAGCTCTGCCGGTTGGCCTCGTAGTACGCGGCAACCTCCTCGTCGGCGATCTGGATCTGGTTGGCCACGGTCTGGCGCTCCACGAGCGCGACCGCGACCTTGCGGCCCGCGGGCCGCTCGTAGCTGGCGGGGTGGGTGTCGTACCAGCGCCGCAGCTCGTCGTCCGAGACCGCGGAATCGAGCGCCTGGTCCTGGGTCCGCACGAGCACGTAGTCGATGGTCGTCTTCTCGTAGCGCTGCCGGTACAGCTCCTCGACCTCGGCGTTGGCGACCAGCGCCGGCTCGGTGACCAGGTTGCGCCACTTGCGCGCCTGGACGTCCTGCGCGACGAGCTGCTCGAAGGCCGCCACGCCGCCGGGGATCTGCCGCTCGATCACCTGCGCGTAGCGCTCGCGGCCGATGAAGTTGCCGGTCTCGTCCTGGAACGAGGGGCTCTCGACGATCTCCCGGGCGACCTCCTGGGGCGTCGCGCGCAGGCCCAGCTTCTCCGCCTCCTGGCGCTGGATCTCCACCGCCACCAGGTCCCGCAGCACCTCATCGCCCAGCCGGATCCGTTCCTTCATCGCCTCGTACTGCTCGCCGAGCAGCTGGCGGTACCGCGCGTCGCGGTTGCGCGCCTCGGTCAGGAAGCGGGTCGCCGGGATCGTCTCGCCGTTGACCCGGGCGGCCCACTCCTCGCTGCCGGGGCCCTGGCCCGGCGTGTCCTCGATGAAGTAGTACCCGAGATACATGGTCAGCGAGAAAGCGGTCAGCCACATCACCCACTTCAAATAGGGCTTTTTCTTGAAACTCTCCCGCAGGTTGTTCAGCATCTCGTGGTCTCCGGGTCCCGGGGGGTCATTGCAAAAACGTAAATCTATCGCAGCCGCGGAAACCCGGCAAGGCGGGTGGTTCGGGCGCCGTCCAGGGACTACATTCGCTCCCCGGCGGTCACAGGATCGCAATGGGAGGGAGTGCGGCTCGGGACACATGGCCACCAGGACCTTCAACAAGAGCGGGTTCCAGATCGAGTGGTTCAACGTCACCTACCGCAGCGTGATCCTCGCGGTGGTGGTGCTCGGCGGGGCGCTCGCGGCCGGCTACGTGTGGTTCGGCAGCTACGCCGCGGGACCGCGGAACGCCGCGGCGGAAGCGCTCGCGCGCGCCACCACGGCGCTGGCCCGCACCGAGGCGCTCCGCGGCGACGAGCGGCTGGAACAGATCCGGGCCAACGCCCGCGCGGCGCTGGACGAGGGGCGGACCGAGTTCGACCGGGGGCGCTACGACGACGCGCGCATCGCCGCGATCCGCTCCGAGAACCTGTCCCAGAAGGCGGTCGACCTGGCCGGCGGGACGGAGAGCCGCAGCCTGGTGCGGTTCTACCGCCTGGAGGGTGACGTCCGCGTCAAACGCGCCGGCGAGTTCGCCTGGGAGTCGGCGACCAACAAGATGGTGCTCGACGTCGGCGACCAGGTCAAGACGTCGTCCTCCGCGTCGGCACAGCTGATCTACTTCGACGGCACGCTGACGACGATCGAGCCGGGCTCGCTGCTGGAGATCCGCGACCTGTACGAGGATCCGGTGACCAAGGTGCGCCGCGTGCGCGAGAAGCTGAACTGGGGCGAGGTACTGGCTTCGACGCAGAAGCGGAACGTGGAAGGTTCGTTCCACGAGGTCGTCACCGACAAGGCCACCGCGCAGTCGCGCGACGAAGGCGCGTTCCGCGTGGCCTACGACAAGCAGCAGGGGACCAGCGCGTTCGACGTGTTCCAGGGCAAGATCGAGGTCTCGACCCCGAAGCGCAAGGAACACGTCGTGGCCGGCGAGCGCGTGCGCACCGGCGATTCCGGCAAGCTGTCGGCAAAGGAGCTGCTGCCGGGCGTGCCGCGGCTGATCTCACCGTCGGACCAGAAGGTGTTCGCCCACGAGAACCCGGGGTCGATCAAGGTCAACCTGAGCTGGGAGCGCATCGCCGGGGCGTCACGGTACGACCTGGAGATCTCGGACCGGCCGTTGTTCGCCGAGCTGCTCTACGACGCCGAGCG
>JBFKMV010000156.1:0-12592 GCA_041629655.1 Candidatus Polarisedimenticolaceae bacterium | reverse complement strand
TGGTCTTGCCGTGCCAGGTGTTCGGCGCGGAGGAGGTGCAGTACCTGACCGACGCCGTGCCGTCCAACCTGGCCTCGATGCTGGCGCAGGTCGAGGGTATCGATACGCGGCGGCCGCCGACCAGCGTCGAGGTCGATCCGAAGCGGCTCGACATCCGGAAGCTGGCCGAGATGTTCGGCGTCGACGCGTGCGTGACCTGCACGATCACCGTGGAAGGCGTGAAGGACCTAGCCTTGACCGTGAACTTGGTCGAGCCGCGGTCCAGCCGCTACCTGTGGTCGGGTAATTACCGGGGCAACCTCGACACTTTCATCGAGCTGACCCGACGATCGGCCGACGGGATCCGCGGCATCCTGCAGCCGGGGGCCGTGGGCGAGCTGCCCTCCGGGGCGGTCGCCTCGGGGTCCCGCGCCGAGCTGGCCTTCCAGCGCGGTAAGTACCACTCCGAGCGGTACAACGACACGGGCGAAACGCGGGACCTCGAGCTGGCGAGCGCCGCGTTCGAACAGGCGTTGCAGCTCGACCCGCAGCTCGCGGACGCGGCGGGCGAGCTGGCGGTGCTGCGGATGTGGTCGATCCCGTCGAGGGAGGAACGGAACCGCATCGCCCGCGACCAGGCCGAGCGCGCGCTGGCGATCGACGACACGTCCAGCCGCGCCTGGACCACGCTGGCCTTCATCGAGTGGGACGGCGCCAATCCGGCCAAGGCGCTGGAGTACGCGTTGAAGGCGCTGCGCCACGGACCCAACGACGGGCTCGCGTACTACGTCGTCCACTCCCAGCTCAAGCTGTACAGCGACCAGCTCGCGCTGGACGTCATCCGGCGGTCGACCGAGATCGATCCGTTGTACGTGTGGGGCCACGTCGGCGAGGCCAACACGCTGTTCCAGCTCGGCCGGACCGGCGAGGCGATCGCGCGGCTGGACCAGGCGCTCGAGATCCAGCCCGACAGCTACGCCGCGAACATGTACCGCTGCATCTTCCTGGCCACGGCGGGACGGCTCGACGAGGCGCGCGCCGTGCTCGAGGCGCTGCGCGACCACGACCCGAAATCGAGCGACTGGTACCTGCGGCCGTTCGCGCAATTCGCCCTGGACCTCGCGGGCAGCGACGAGGCCACCGCGGCGGCGGCGTTGCAGCAGTTTCCCCGCGAGCGCTGCCGCGACTTCTACTGTCTCGACGAGGCCTACCGCAACCTGACCCCGCTGTTGTTGCGTCACGGCCAGCGGGAGTTCGCGATCACGCTGCTGGAGGAATACGCGGCCGGCCACGGCTTGATGCCGACCTACGACTGGGTGATGCGGCCGGAGCTGGAGCCGCTGCGGACGCATCCCCGTTTCGCGCCGCTGGAGACCGGCGCGCGCCGGCAGTATCGCGAGTTCCGCGAGCGTATCGAGCAGCTGCGCACCCGGGGTGACCTGCCGGGATTCCTCGAGCGGTCGCTGGCCGACCTGGACGCCAAACTCGCCGGTTGAGTCGCCGGGCCGAACCGAGTAGCCTGGGGGCGATGAAGCGACGCCTTGCGATGGCGCTGGTCTCGATCGCGCTGCTCGCGTTCGGCGGCGCCGGCTGCCCGAACGACGACGGCAACCCCACCGGGTCCGGCTTTGCCAGGGTCACCTTCCAGTACCTCGCGCCGACGGTCACCGACCCCGACGTGGCCGCGCAGTTCCCGAACTGCGTCCAGGGTGTCGGCCAGACCCACATCCACCCCGGCTGGCGCGGTTTCGCCCGCCGCGACATGACCGTGGCCGGCCAGGACCGCTGGGAAGCGGTGTTCGACGACGTGCCGGTGGGGACGGAGCAGCGCATCCGCATCAGCGATCCCAACGCCTGCGCCAGCGACCCCAACGGCGCCAGCACCGACAACGTGTTCGCCAACGGGCGGCGCCTGACCCGTATCGTGCCCACACCCGGCAACGGCCAGGAGCCGGGCCTGGCCTTCACGGTCGCCGCGGACGGATCCGTGACCCCCTGACCCTTCGGCTTGACTCGCCCCCGCCCGAACCTAACTTTCCCCTGAACTCCCAACCCGCGAGGTCGAGCCGATGAACAGGTTCCGGTCCGCTCACACGTTGTCGGTGGTGTGTCTGCTCACCGCGCTCGGCGCCGCAGCGGCGACCGGAGAGACGCCCTCGCCGGAAGTCGATCCGGCCTGGACGTTGCGCTTCGAGAGCCCGGTGCTGTGGCAGCGCGTGACGCCGCTCGGCGGGCTGGTCGTCGGAACGGCGAAGGGGCTCTACGGAGTCGAGCCGGGCGGAGGCGGCATCGCGTGGCGGCACGAGGACCTCCCGGACCTCTCCCCCGACGGGTACCGCGAGATTCTCAACTCGCCGTTCGTGCTGGTCGCCGAGCAGGGGCAGCGCGGCCGCGTGCTGATCCTGGATTCGATGAACGGCCGGATCGTGTTCGATTCGCTGAAGGTCGGCTTCGCCCAGGTGGTCGGCCACCACCTGCTGCCGCGCAACCGCGCGCTGCTGGTCATCGGCCCGCGCGCCGACGGCGGCAAGAGCGCGATGTCGCTGGTCGACGTCGCCACGGCGGAGGTGCGCTGGACCAAGCAACACGCCGGCGCCACCGCCTCGGTGATCGGCCGCCTGGCCGCGGCGCTGGTCGAACGGCACACCGGCGAGAGCGTCAGCTTCCCCAAGCCGGTCGAGGCCGCGGGCGCGATCCTGATCCCGGAGCTGACCGGCGTCTCCAAGATCGACATCGCCACCGGCGAGCTGGCGTGGCGCGTGCCCGGAATCCAGGGGGTCGCGCTGGCGCGGGTCTACGCCTCGCCCCACCGCGACGACCTGTTTTTCGTCGCCGCCCAGCAGACGATGACCATCGGCACCAGCAACTCGGAGGTGGTCACGACGCATTACGGCGCGTTCCGGCTGTCCGACGGCTCGGCGGTGTGGGACAAGCCGGTGCGGATGAAGGGCGCGGCGACCGAGATCCTGTTCCTGGAACGGGGCGCGGTGCTGTCGTCCGGTCCGGACGGCAACGGCCGGCTCAAGCTCGCCGACTACGAGAGCGGCGAATCGCTGTGGGGCAAGAAGGGCAAGGGTATCGAGATCCAGGGCACGCTCGTCGACCACGCACCGCTCGCCGACGGCGGGATCCTGCTGGTGACCGGACACGACAGCGCCTGGACCAACAAGGGTATCGAGTACTACCTGAGCATCCTCGACCCGGCGGCCGGAACGTTACGCTTTTCGAAGCCCGCCAGGTGCCGCGGGCGCCTGCTGCGCACCGAGGTCGTCCCGCGCGGCGTGCTGTACGTCACGACCAGCGAGGTCAACCTGCTCGACCCCGCCACCGGGCAGCCGGTGCTCAAGCGCGCGGTCGCCTCGGACGGCAACCTCGTGACGGCCGAGCGGGGGAACGTGCTCTACGCGTTCTCGCACGACGACGGCCTGCTCTACGCGCTGGACAAGCGGAGCGGCGAGGTGCGGCCGCTGTCGAAGCAGAAGGTGCGGCTGGCCGAGAAGGACGTGCCGTGGTCGCTGGAAACCGGCGACGACCGGATCACGCTGGTCTCGAGCCAGAATGTCGTGGGCTTCGGCTTCGACGGCGCGGTCAGGTTCCACGCGCACCACCCGTCGCCGAAGCAGCCGGCGTTGCTGCGCGCGCTGTACGCCGCCAACGCGTTCCGCGCGGCGATGGCCTCGGCCGCGACGGGACTCTACGGGGCGGCGTTCGGCAGCGCCGCGGCCGAGACGGAGCCGGGCACGCCGGACCGCGAGGTCGCATCCGAGCTGGCCCACGGCTTCGCGCAGCTCTCCGAAGGCTACGCCGGCCTGTCCGGCGACTACGTGCGCGCCGCCCGGGCGCGCTTCCGGGCCTCCGCCGAGTCCGTCGACTCGGTGTTCATGATGGTGCGGCTGCCCGAACAGGGACTGCGGCTGGCCCGGGTCAGCAAGGCGACCGGCGCGATCGTGGCCACGATCGACCTCGGGCGCGACCGGACCCCGGACTACCAGGTGGACGCGATCGACAACCGCGTCTACTACCGGGTCGGGCTGAACGAGATCGCCGGTTACGCCTTCTGATCCGGAGCCGGCGCCCGCGCCCTCAGGCCGGGGAGATCAGCTTGCCGCGGCCCTTGCAGTAGACGCAGCGGCCGCTGGACTGGCAGGCGCTGCAGGGCAGGCTGCGTTCGCCGGCGTCATCCGAGGTCCTGCACCAGCCGTGCCCGTCGCATCGCGAGCAGCGGCCGGTGGCGATGCAGATCGGGCAGACGGGCAGGATACCCTTCGGACGCGTCTTCGAAACCGGCAAGATATCCACCTTTTTCGGCACGGTCGGAGATTCTAACCCCGGATCGTGAAACCCGGTCCGTCGGGCTACTACAGGGTCAAACAAGCAGCCGCGGCGCCGCGGCGGTATCGAGTCAGCCCGGAGACCGGACACCCGGTACCGCGATCACAGACGGGAGAGGAGCGTTCCGATGAAGAAACGCCGGCTGGACGACGACGACCTGGAGCAAGTGACGGGCGGGCAGGCGGAAGTCTTGCCCACGGCCGGCGAAGCCACGGGCGAGGCGCGGATCGGCAAGCTGCCCGAGGAAGACCCCGAGGTGATCCAGAAGCCGGATCCGCCCGAGATCCCGCACGACCGCCTGTCCGAGGTCTAGCGGGCCGGGGCCTACCAGCCGCCTCCCCCGCCACCGCCGAAACCGCCCCCGCTGGAGCCGCCGCCGCTGAAGCCGCTGCTGCCGCTCCAGCCGCCACCGGATCCGCCGCTGGATCGGGTGCGCGGGACGGAGTAGAGGTACGAGCCGACGCTGCTCCCGATCCCGTCGATCGTGCCCCCCATCGATCCGGCGTTCCAGAAGCCCCCCGGGGTTTCGAGCCACGCGGGCGGACGCTCGTAGAGCGGGCCGAAGATCTCGGTCCAGCGGCGATGCAGGTCGAGCGCGATCGCATACGGCAGCAGCCTCTCGAACTGGTCCAGCGGCAGCGTCCGCATCCGCTCGCGCTCGGCGGTCACCAGGTACTCCTCCATACCCCGGATCCGCGCCAGCGCGTCGAGCCCGCGGGGCGTGCGCTGGGGCATCTGCCACGCCAGCAGGAACAGCGGTGGAACGCAGAGCGCCACGGCGACCCAGTACGGCGGCGGCGCGCCCAGCGCGATTCCCAGCACGACCACCGCGATCGCGGCAACGACGGACGCCCCGACCCCCGCCGCTCGCTGCCGCCGCGGCGAGCGCTTGAAGATTCCCTTGGCCACCAGGTCGGCTTGAACCGCACTGTTGATCCGGCCGACCTCCGCGTAGAACTTGCGGTCGAGCGCTTCCAGCGCGACCTCGCTGCCTCCCGCGAACAGCGCATCCACGAGGCGCTCTTCGAACGGCTCGAGCTTCGCCTGCGCGCGGGCCGCGGGATCGAGGCGCAGCACGTAGCCGCGATGCTCCTCGTCCACGATCGTCAAGACCCGACGCACCGCAAGATCGATGATCCCTGCGGTCAGGTCGCGCCGGTCCAGCCTGTCGTCGATCACCACGCCGACCTCGGAGGGCCGCAGCCCGTCCGGCGGCTCCCACTCGGGAATGATCGTGCGGCCGGCCAACGCGTCGCGCCCGCGCCGCCACCAGATCGTGAACCACCAGGCGAGCAGCGCCGGCGGCAGCGCCAGAAACCAGTTCTCCCGTGCGATCCACCAGGCCCGGGTCAGCCGGGAAGGATGTGCGACGTGGCCCGGCTCGAACCCCGCGACGATCGTCAGGCCCATGCCGGGCCGGAGCGGCCGCGTGGTCTCGAAGCGCAGCCCCGGGCCGTCGAGCAACTCGATCTCGAAGCCGCGACCCCGGGCGCCGTGGTAACCGCTGTAGGCGGTCGCGATGACCGTCTCCGACGGCACGCCCGGGGGCAGCCGCACCTCGGCCGACGCCCGCGCGATCGGGACCGGCCAGTCGTTACCGGTCACGTTCCAGTACAGCTGGTCGTGCAGCCCGTACGAGGCGTCGTCGCCGCCCTCGCGGCGGATCACGTTCTCGACGTGGTAGCGGATCACGACCGTGCGCTGCGCGTCGCTTGCCCCGGGCACCCGGATCTTCAGACGCACCCGCCGGCGCTCGCGCTGCTCCCAGAACTCGAGCGGCGTCCCGTCGGCACCCTGCACCGCATTGACGGTCAGGCGGATCGAGCCGCGGATTCCCAGCGGGTAGCTGAACCCGTACGGGATGTCGCGGAAGATCCCGTTCCACGACCCCTTGAAATCGGCGACGATCCGCTCCTCGACGCGCACCGTGCCGTTCGGCTGCACCTCGATCGCGGCGTGGAAATCGACGATCGTGAGCTGTCGCGCGGCGGCCGGGACCGCCGAGGAAGTCAGCAGCAGCAGGGTCAGCAGCGTCGCGCGCATTCCGTCAACCTCCCAGCAGGACCGCGGGCGCTCCGCGCTCGGCGGCGGACTCGACCTCGAAAAACGGCTCCGCGGCAAAGCCGAACAGCGGCGCCAGCAGGTTGGCCGGAAACTGCTCGACGCGGTTGTTCAGGTCGCGGACGGCGCCGTTGTAGTAGCGGCGCGCGTACTGCAGGTGCTCCTCGACGTCCACCAGGTCCTGCTGGAGCTGCCGGAAGTTGCCGTCCGCCTTCAGGTCGGGGTACCGTTCGACCAGGGCGATCAGGCGGTCCAGCGAGCGGCCGAGCCGGTTCTCGTTGCGCTCCCGCTCGGGCAACCGCTCGGCGCCGGCCGCCTCGCCACGCACGCGGGTGATCTCCTCCAACGTCTCGCGCTCGTGCCGTGCGTAGGCCTGGACGACCTTGACCAGGTTGGGGACCAGGTCGTGCCGGCGCTTGAGCTGGACGTCGATACCGCTCCAGGCCTCGCGGACCCGGTTGCGCAGGCGCACGAACGCATTGAAGGTCAACGCGACCCACAGCACGAGCACGGTCGCGGCCAGGGCCGCGATGACGAGGAGCGCCGTTTGCATCCCCACTCCGCTTCGAAGGCGGGCCATCATGCCACAGGCGCGGCTTCCGCTTGAATCGGACGCACCGAGCCCTGTACACTTCCTCGGGGTCCTTCACGGCGCGGGGCGCAAGGCCATGCATCAATCCGGCGACAGGCTCTCGCACTACCGGCTGCTCGAGAGAATCGGAGTGGGCCGCCGCGGCGACGTGTGGAAAGCGGTCGATACCCGCAGCAACCGGGAAGTCGCGATCCGGATCCTGCCCCGCATCGAGCAGGCCGACCGGCGGGCGCGGCTCGACGCCTCGATCGCCAAGGTCGCCGCGCTGGAACACCCGCACATCGAGCAGATCGATCCGGTCGCGGAGTCGGAGGGGACGCGCTTCATCAGCATGGAGCTGGTCACCGGCACGACGTTGTCGCGGCTGATCCCCACCGGCGGGCTGTCCTACGGGAAGCTCCTCGACCACGCGCTGCGCCTGACGGACGCGGTCGCCGCCGCCCATCGCGATGGCGTGACCCACCGCGACCTGACGCCGAGCCGCGTGGTGTTCGACGACCAGGGGCGGATGCGGGTGCTGGGCTTCGGCCTGGGAGAGGTGCACGAGCGCAAGCCGGTCGCCGAGGTCGATCCCGAGGAGGTGCCGACGCTGACCTCGGATCACGAGGTCGCCGACCGGGCGACGTTGCCCTACATGTCCCCGGAGTGGGTCAAGGGCACGCCGCTCGACGCCCGCTCCGACGTGTTCTCGCTCGGCGTGATGCTGTTCGAGATGGCGACCGGGCAACGCCCGTTCGGCGGCGAAAGCCCGGCCGACCTGTTCGTCGCCGTGATCCACGACGCGGCCCCGCCGGCCACCGAGCTCAACCCGACCCTCCCCGCCGCGCTGGCGCAGATCATCGCCCGGTGCCTGGAGAAGGACCCCGCGCGCCGCTATTCCTCGGCGGTCGAGCTGCACGAGGAGCTGGCGAAACTCGAACGCCGCGCCTGATCCGGGATAGAATGCCGTCGTCCTTCGAGGTTTCGAGACGATGGCGATCGAACCGGGCACCACGCTTGCGCACTACCGTCTGCTGGAGAAGATCGGCGAGGGCGGGATGGGCGTGGTGTGGCGGGCGCTCGACACCAACCTCGACCGCGAGGTGGCGATCAAGCTGCTGACCGAGTCGTTCGCCGCCGAATCCCACCGCATGACCCGCTTCGAGCGCGAGGCCAAGCTGCTGGCCTCGATCAACCACCCCAACGTGGCCACGGTCTACGGCCTGCACGAGCAGGACGGCGCGCGCTTCCTGGCCATGGAGCTGATCCCCGGGACCACGCTGGCCAGCCGGCTGCGTGGCACGCCGCTACCGCTGGTGGAGGCGTTGTCGATCGCGCGCCAGGCCGCGGCCGCGCTGGAGGCGACCCACGCCAAGGGCGTGATCCACCGCGACCTGAAGCCGGCCAACATCTACGTGACGCCGCTCGGCGAGGTCAAGGTGCTGGACTTCGGGATCGCCCGGGGCATCGAGCCCGCGGCCTACGCCGAGGAGTCGGCGGAGCCCGAGCCGACGCGGCCGGGGATGATCCTGGGGACCGTGTCGTTCATGAGTCCCGAGCAGGCGCGCGGGAAGACCGTCGACGCGCGCACCGACCTGTGGTCGTTCGGCTGCGTGCTGTACGAGATGTTGTGCGGGCGTCCCGCGTTCGGCGGGGAGACCCGCTGGGACAAGCTGGCGGCGGTGCTGCGTCAGGAGCCGGACTGGAGCGCGTTTCCGGACGACACGCCGGACACGGTCCGCGAGCTCGTCCGCGGATGCCTGCACAAGGACCCCGAGCGGCGCCTGGCCTCCGCGGGCGAGGCGCGCCGGATCCTGCAGACGGCCCAGGGCCTGGCCAGCCTGTCGGGCGAGACGCCGCTCACGGGAGAGTTTCCGATCTCGGGCGAGACGTCGCTCCCTGGGGCGATGCCGCTGCCGGGCGAGCTCCCCACCACCGGACCCGTGACCGCCGAAGCCCGCCCCGCGCGGAGCGGCGCCGCCGTGGCGTTGATCGTCACGGCCGTCGTGCTGGGCGGCGCCGCGCTGGCGATCTGGGCCATCTCGCAGCGACGCGACCTGCGCACGGCCGGTGGAGCGACCGCGGACGAGCGGAGCCGCTCGATCGCCGTGCTGCCGTTCGACAACACGCTCGGCGGCGCGGAAAACGACGGCTTCACCGCGGGGATCCACGACGAGATCCTCAACCGGCTGGCCAAGATCGGCGACCTCAAGGTGATCTCGCGCACCTCGGTGATGGAGTACCGCGACAGCTCGAAGAACCTGCGCCAGATCGCGGAGGAGCTGGGCGTCGCCACGGTGCTCGAGGGATCGGTGCAGCGCGCCGGCGACCAGGTGCGGATCAACGTGCAGCTGATCGACGCCGCCACCGACGAGGACCTGTGGGCCGAAAGCTACAACCGCAAGCTGACGCTGGAGCAGATCCTGTCGATCCAGAGCGACATCGCCGAGGAGATCGCGACGGCGCTCCAGGCCCGGCTGACCGAGGAGGAGCGGCAACGGATCGGCGAGTCGCCGACGGGCGACCTGCAGGCCTACCAGCTCTACCTGCGCGGGCTGGAGTACCTCGGCCGGCCGGGGCAGGCCGAGGAGAACCTGGTCGAGGCCAAGCGACTGTTCGGCCTGGCCATCGAGCGCGACCCCTCGTTCGCGCTGGCCTACGCCGGCCTGTCGCGCGCCGCGCGCAACCACTACTGGCTCGGCGGCGGGGACCGGGAAGTGCAGGACGAGGCGGTGCGTGCGGCGGAGCGGGCGGTCGAGCTGGCGCCGGAGCTGCCCGAGGCGCACCTGGCGCTCGGGACGTGCTTCTACATGACCCTGGACTACGAGGACGCGCTCGACCACCTGCGCATCGCCGAGAGCGGACTGCCCGGCAACGCGGAGCTGATGCGCTGGAAGGCGTACATCGTGCGCCGCCGCGGCGGCTGGGAGGAGGCGCTACGGGACCTGACCCGGGCCCGGGCGCTCGACCCGCGCGACGCGGACGCGGCGCTCGAGGTCGGCTTCACGTTGCTCAACCTCCGGCGCTACGACGAGGCCGAGCGTTACTTCGACAGCGCGCTGGCGCTGGTGCCGGAGTACGCGTCCGGGCGGATCTACCGCGCGCTGACGCCCGCGCTGCGCGACGGCACGCTGGAGAGCGTACGGGAAGCGGTCCGGGAGATCGAGGCCGCCGCGCCGATCCCCTGGAAGTACAGCCACGGCTGGCAGGGGCTGTTGTGCCTGCGCGAGTTCGAGCGGGCGAAGCAGTTCGTCTCGGCCACGGACCGCGTGTTCGGCCAGTGGCACGACTACCCGGTCTCGCTGCTGGTCGCCTGGACCGACCGCCTGCAGGGCCGGGAAGCCGACGCCCGGCGCGGATTCCAGACGGCACTGGATACGCTCAAGTCGGACGTCCTGGGCCGCCCCGAGGACGCCCGCCTCCTCGGCGCGCTCGCCATCGCTTACGCCGGCCTGGGGCGCAAGGACGACGCGCTGCGTGCGGGGCGGCGGGCGGTGGAGCTGATGCCGATCGAGCGCGACGCCTTCGTCGGCGCCTGGCAGCTCCAGGACCTGGCCTGGATCTACGTGATGACCGGCGAGCCCGAGGCCGCGATCGAGACCTTCGACCGCTTGCTCTCGGTGCCCTGCGTGTGGTCGATCGAGCTGCTGCTGCTCGACCCGCGCATCGACCCGCTGCGGGACCATCCGGCTTTCGAGGAGCTGGTGCACAAGCACCGTCGAAGCTAGGTCGGCTCCGCTTTCCTGGTCCGGCGCGCGATCCACGGCGCCACGATCAGCGCGCCGCCGTAGAGCGCGAACGACAGGAACAGCGTCGACGGCCGGCCGGCGCGCATGTCCTGCAGCAGCAGCTTGGCCGCCGCCAGGATCAGCACCGGGTAGACCAGCCACGCCGCCTCGGCGATGCGCCTCCACGACCCGGCCCAGGCCAACAACACGGCCGCGACCGACAGCACGCCCGTGCGCAGCACCGCGAACGCGGCGAGGTCCGGAACGGGGTCGCTGTCGCCCCACAGCAGCGAGCGGCCGAGCGCGACGACCACCCCGCCCAGCCCGAGCGCCGTGACCGTCAGCAGCGCCAGCTTCGGCGCGTTGGAGAAGCTGCCCCAGGTCCGCCCGTGGGTGGCCACCTGGAACCAGCTGCAGACCGCCGCCGCCGCCAGCGCGATCAGCGCTGGCGGTGCCACCACGACGGCCGTCCGGCCGCCCGCTCCGAACAGCACGTCGACCGCCCCTACCAGCAGCCCGGACAGCCCGGCCGCCGCCGTGGCGTACACCGCGCCGTGCAGGCTCAACGTGGCGCGCGAGCGGTAGGCCCCGAGCCACGCCGTCCCCACCGCGGCCAGCGCCAGGGCGGCGACCAGCGCCGCGCCGCGCAGCGCCGCGTCGAGCCCGAGCAGCGTGAACAGCAACGCCAGCGTGCTGTAGAAGACGAAGTTCAGCCGGCGCCCCGCGTGCCGGTCGATGAACGCGAACGTCGCGGCGTAACAGCCCGCCGCGAGAACCAGGCTCGTCCCGCCGACCACCACGCCCGTGACCTCGGACACGCGCGTCACGGCGATCGCGCCGCCGAGACCGCAGGCCAGCGCGGCGAAGCCCTGGACCATCTGCCCCGGCGTGACCTCCGCGCCCCGGGACAACGTGCGGGCGATGAAGCTGCCGCAGTAGACGACGACCAGCATCAGCTGGAGCCCGATCAGCGGCCCGGGCTGCAGCACCTCGCGAACGCGCGATTCCTCGCCGATCAGGATCATCAGGGTCAGCAGCACGATCGTGCCGTCGACCATCGCCGCGGTGGTCCAGGCGATGCCCTCCCAGCCACGCAGCCAACCGATCCACAGTGTGGCCAGCCCGAGCAACAGGATCAGCGCCGAGAACGGGATCACCAGCTTGGTTCCGGCGGCCAGCGCGATCGCCGTCCCGGCGCACCCCAGGGTGGCCAGCCAGCCGAGCACGTACAGACCGCGCAGGAACGCGACCCCGAGCGCGAGCGCGACGAACAAGGCCAGCGCGACGACGCTCCACGCCGGTCGCAGGAACCCGAGGTTGACCGTCGACTCCCAGATCAGGGGAAAGGCGATCACCGACGCGGCCAGACCGTGGAACCCGGCGCTGGTGCAGCGGTCGTTCTTCGCGGCGCGCTCCGCCACGATCAGCCACGCCACGGCGTAGGCCAGTCCCAGCGCGGCCCCGGCGGCCGGATGCAGCAGCCCCTGCTCGGTGATCGCGCGGAGCAGGAAGGCGCCCGCCAACACCATCAGCGTGCGGCCGACCAGCGGGACCAGGGCCGGTTGCAGCACCGCCTCGACCGCGGGCGGCGTCAGTGCTCCGGCGGCCTCCCCCGCCGCCTCGTCCGGCCCGGCCGGCTCGCCGAGCCGCGCCTCCAGGGCCGAGAGCCGGCGCTCGATCCGCTCCAGCCGGCCGGCCAGCCGGCCGACCTGCGCCTCGAGATCGGTCGGGGAGTCGGGCATCGCGGATTCCCCCCGGGGTCAGGCGGCCTTGGACTCCTCCCACGGCGGCAGCAGCTTGATCAGCACGTACAGGATCACGAACGGCAGCAGCAGCAGCGCGATCCCGGTGAACAGCCCTTCCAGGCCCCCCAGCTCCATCTTGTACACCGTCAAACCGCGCAGGCTCTTCGAGAACAGCT
>JBFKMV010000155.1:0-12757 GCA_041629655.1 Candidatus Polarisedimenticolaceae bacterium | reverse complement strand
GGGAGTCCGGGATCACCGACCAGAAGGCGGTGAACGCCGACCCGCCGACCAGCACGCTGCCGTAGATCTGGAAGCTGCGCGCGACGTCGGCCTCCAGCTCCAGGCGCGGCGCGACGACCCAGATCCCGGCGGCGAGCACCAGGAAGACCGGCGAGACCAGCCAGACCAGCCGCCAGCACGCGGCGCGGTACTGCTCGATCTTCTCCGCCTGGCGGGCGCCCATGGCGTGCGCCAGGCTCGAGGTCAGTCCGTTCGACAGGCCGACCCAGATCGCGATCATGAAGAACTCGAACGGGACGGTCAGACCGATCGCGGCGACCGCGTCGTCCCCGATCGTCGCCGCATAGACGGTGTCGACCATGCTGAAGGCGGCGCGCATCACGAACGAGACCATCAACGGCGCCGACATGCGCAGGATGCTGGGCCCTCCGGTCACGCCGGACTCTCGCTGAGCGGGACGAGCAGCGCGCCGGGCTCGACCGCGATCTCCACCGCGCCGGAGGCGTGCTCCAGCAGCGGCTCGCCGTCGCCGTACCAGTCGGACGGCCGGTCGACCTCGAGCGTCGCGCGGGCGGTCCGGGCGGTGAGCAGCGCCGGGTGATCGAGGTGGCGCCCCGAGTACACGCGCGGGAACACGGCCAGCAGGCGCAGCGCCGGGAGGCGCCGCACGATCACCAGGTCCAGCAGCCCGTCCGCCGGGCGGGCTCCGGGAGCGATGCGCATCCCGCCGCCGAAGTAGGGGGTGTTGGCGAGCACGGCCATCCAGGCCGGCCCCTCGAACGACGAGTCGTCCCAGCGCACGCGAAACTGCGGGGGCCGGTACCGCGCGAGCGTGCCGACCACGGACCAGGGGTAGATCAGCGGGCCGCGGACGATCCGCACCCGGGCCGCGCGGCGGGCGACCTCGCTGTGGAACCCGGCCCCGGCCACGGTGGCGAAGCGGCGGTCCCCGAGGCGGGCCAGGTCGATCCGCCGCAGCGGCGCGTGGAGCGCCAGCTCCAGCGCCTGCCCGGGATCCGCGGGCACGCCCAGCGAGCGCGCCAGGTCGTTGCCGCTGCCGGCCGGCACCACCCCGAGCGCGCATTCCGTTCCGGCGGTCTCCTGCAGCGCGTGGTAGAGCGATCCGTCTCCGCCCACCACGACCAGCCGTTCCGTTCCCGAACGGACCGCGTCCCGGGCGCGGGCCACGAAGTCCGCGAGATCCGCGCTGACGGTCAACGGAGCGCCGTGCCGCTCGGCCTGGGCGCGAACGGCGTCGAGCACGCGCCGCGGGATCCCGTGGCCGGACGACGGGTTGACCAGAACGCGCGCCGGCGGAATCAAAGGACCCGCAGCACCCGGAAGGCGGGGACCTCGCCGGTACGGCCGGGTTCGACCACGACGGTCCTGAACGGAGGGTCGCACACCAGCGCCCGCGAGCCGCCCCCGTCGAGCTGAACGCGATAGCGGCCGGAGTCGAGCCCGGAAACGGACCACGAGCCGTCGGCCAGCGGCCGGACGCGCGCGGCTTCGTTGAGCAGGTTGTCGGGACCGAACAGCACCACCGCCACCACGCGATCGGCGGCGGGTCCCTCGATCGCGCCGCGCAGCGCGGGACTCCGCCCGGGGTCCGCGGGCGTCGGCGGCGCGGCCGGCGCGACCTCGACGGCGGGCTCGGATTGCGGCTCCGGCGCGGGGACCGGCCTTACGGGTTCGGGCTGCGGCTCCGGGGGCGCGACCTCGACGGCGGGCTCGGGTTGCGGCTCCGGCGCGGGGACCGGCCTTGCGGGTTCGGGCGGCGGTGCGGCGGTCCGAAGCTCGACCGGCGAGTCGAGACCTTCGCGCAGCGGGTGCAGCCCGAAGCGCAGCACCGCGCCGCTGTCCAGCCGCGCCGCGGCGCTCCGGCCGTCCGCCGCCACCACCAGCGCCATCACCGGCGCCTCCACCGGGAGCGTGCCCCGCAGCGGCATCCCGTCCTCCAGCGGCGGGTCGGAGAGATCGACGGCGACGATCCGGCCGGGCTGGCCGAGCACGATCTCCGTTCCCCCCGGAACCGCACCGACGGCGCGGTTCGTGCCCTCGATGCGGAACAGCGGCCCGCTGCGCAGGTCGGGCACCAGGATCGAGCGGACCTCGTTCTCGCCGGCGATCAGCAGGGCGCGGCCGGTCCCGTCGCGGGTCAGCGCGGCGGCGCTCGGGGGAAGCCGCATCTCCTTGCGCGCCTTCAGCGTGTCCAGCTCGACCCGCACGAGGTGGGTCTCGCCCGGGCGTCGCTTGGCCGCGCGATGCAGGATCACGTACAGCATCTCGCCGCTCGCGCCGAACGCGAGCCCGCGCGCTTGCCCGGGGACCTCGAGGTCGGTGGGTCGCGAGCCGTCCAGGTCGACCACGCGCACGATCGAGTGTCCGCGCCGCTCCGGTGCGTCGACCGCGACCGCGCAGCGACGCCGGTCGGGCGACAGCGCCATCGCGCGCAGCTCCTCGGGCGGACCGAGCGCGTCCAGGAACGCCGGCGCCTCGTCGCCGAGCCCGAACAGCTCGGTCAGCGACTGGGCCGACGCAGCCGAACCTGCCAGCAGGAGACCGAGGGCGGCCAGCAACCCCGGCAAGCGGGGCGGCCGGCGTCCGGATACGCGGCTGGGGGAATGCATCGGCTCGATCAGGATGCCAGGGAAACGGCCGCCAGGCAATCCTGGGCCGCTGGCCGTCTCGGGGCGCTTCGCTAGAATAACCGCGATGAGTGATATCTCTTTGCGCTGCACCGGCTTGCACAAGCGCTACGGCGACGTGGTGGCGGTGGACGGGATCGACCTCGCGGTGCGCCGCGGCGAGTGTTTCGGCCTTTTGGGGCCGAACGGTGCCGGCAAGACCACGACCGTCGAGATCTTCGAGGGACTGCTGGAGGCCGACGCCGGCGAGGTGCAGGTGCTGGGGCAGGGTTGGCGGCGCAACGCGGCGGCGTTGCGGCAGCGGATCGGGATCCAGCTCCAGGAGGCGAACTTCCAGGAGAAGCTCACGGTGCTGGAGACGCTGCGGCTGTTCCGCAGCTTCTACCACCGGGGCGTCGAGCCGGAGGAGGTGCTGCGCATCGTCCAGCTCGAGGAGAAGGCCAACAGCTGGGTGCGCAAGCTGAGCGGTGGCCAGCGGCAGCGGCTGTCGCTGGCCTGTGCCCTGGTGTCGCGTCCCGAGGTGCTGTTCCTGGACGAGCCGACCACCGGGCTCGATCCGCAGTCGCGGCGCCAGATCTGGAGCGTCGTCGGCGAGTTCCGCTCGCGCGGCGGGACGGTCCTGCTGACGACCCACTACATGGAGGAGGCGCAGCGGTTGTGCGACCGCGTCGCGATCATCGACCACGGCCGCGTGATCGCCGAGGGCGCTCCGGCGGAGCTGATCGCCTCGCTCGGCGCGCAGCACGTGGTGGAATTCACCACGGACCACGCGCCCGAGACCTCCACGATCAAGACCCTCGACGGCGTTCAGGGATTGCGCAGCCAGAACGGGGTGATCTCGCTGACCGTCGGCGAGGTCCACCGCGCCGTGCCGGCGCTGCTCGACGAGCTGTCGCGGCAACGCATCACGCTGACCCGGTTGACCACCCACCACGCCACGCTGGAGGACGTCTTCGTCGCGTTGACGGGGCGGCACCTGCGGGAGGACTGAGGAGCGTCGTGAAGTACCGGCCGATCCTGGAGCTGACCCTGGCCAAGGTGCGCGGCCTGCTCCGCGAGCCCGAGGCGATCTTCTGGGTCTTCGTGTTCCCGCTGCTGCTGGCCCTGGCGTTGGGAGTGGCGTTCCGGTCGAGCGGGCCCGAGGACATCCCGGTGGCGGTCCAGCAGGCTGCCGGTGCGGAGTGGGCCCGCAACGCGCTGGAACAGGCGCCGGGGCTCACCCCGCAGCTGGTCGGGCCGGCGGACGCGCGCGAGCGGTTGCGGCGCGGCGAGGTCGCGCTGGTGGTGATCCCGGGCGACGGCGGCGGCTTCACCTACTGGTACGACCCGACGCGGGAGGAGGGCCGGCTCGCCGAGCTGGCGGTGAACGACGCGCTGCAGCGCGCGGCCGGCCGCGCCGAGCCGCGACCGACCGAGCTGCGCGAGATGCGCGAGCGCGGCTCGCGCTACATCGATTTCCTGGTGCCCGGCTTGCTGGGCATGAACCTGATGGGCACCGGCATGTGGGGCATCGGCTTCGCGATCGTCCAGGCGCGCAGCAAGCGGCTGCTCAAACGGCTCGTCGCCACCCCGATGCGGCGCTCGCACTTCCTGCTGGCCCAGATGCTCGGCCGGCTGGCGTTCCTGGTGCTGGAAGTCGGCGTGCTGCTGCTGTTTGCGGTGCTCGTGCTCCAGGTTCCGTTGCGCGGCTCGGTGATCGGCCTGTGCCTGGTCGCGGCGCTCGGCGCGCTGACGTTCTCGGGAGTCGGGCTGTTGGTGGCCAGCCGCGCCGAGACCATCGAGGGCGTCCAGGGCCTGATGAACCTGGTGATGCTGCCGATGTGGATCCTGTCCGGGATCTTCTTCTCCACCGCGCGTTTCCCCGACGTGGTCCAGCCGCTGGTGCAGCTGCTGCCGCTGACCGCGATCAACGACGCGCTGCGGGCGGTGATGCTCGACGGGTCGCCGCTGACCGCGATCGGCGGCGAGCTGGCGATCATGACCGGGTGGGGCCTGGCCACCTTCGGCGCCGCGCTGGCGCTGTTCCGCTGGCGCTGATGCCCGAGCGGCGCCGGCCGCCGGCGGAGCGCCCGGGCGAGCCGGAACCGGGCCTGTGCGGTCGCTGCGCCCACGCGCGGATCACGCGCTCGCGTCGCGGCTCGACGTTCCACCGCTGCGCGCTGGCGGGCACCCGTCCGGGCTTCGTCAAGTACCCGCCGCTTCCGGTCGTCCGTTGCGCCGGTCATCGCGAGCCGCAGGAAGATGGCATAATCGAAACGAACCGCACGTCGCGTCGAGGAGAGTCATGAACGACAAGCTGTGTGGGATCGCCCTCGTGCTGGGGATGTTGCTGGGCCTGGGCCTGCTCGCCGTCGGCTGCTCGATCAACCCGGCCACCGGCAAGCGGCAGCTGACGCTGGTCAGCGAGTCCCAGGAGCGCGAGATGGGCCGGCAGTACGACCAGCAGATCGTGCAGCAGCTCGGGGCGTACGAGGATCCCGACCTGCAGGCCTACGTCCAGGGGCTCGGCAAGCGTCTCGCGGCCAGCTCCGAGCGGCCGGACCTGCCGTGGAGCTTCCGGGTCGTCGACGATCCGGTGGTCAACGCCTTCGCGCTGCCCGGCGGATACATCTACGTGACCCGCGGCATCATGGCCCACCTCAACAGCGAGGCCGAGCTGGCCGCCGTGGTCGGGCACGAGATCGGGCACGTCACCGCGCGGCACAGCGTCAACCAGATGAGCAAGGCCCAGCTGGCGCAGCTCGGTCTCGGGGTCGGGGCGATCCTGGCGCCGGAGCGGATGGACAGCTTCGGCGGCCTGCTCCAGACCGGGGTCGGGTTGCTGTTCCTGAAGTACTCGCGCGACGACGAGCGCCAGGCCGACGACCTGGGGCTGCGCTACCTGATGCGCGGCGGCTACAACCCGTGGCCGATGGCCGAGGTGTTCGGCCTGCTGGAGGCGGTCAGCGCGAGCGGCGGCGGCGGGCGCGCGCCGGGCTGGCTGGCCACGCACCCGGCGCCGGAGAACCGGCGGGAATGGGCCCAGCGGGCGATCCCCGCGCTGGGGCAGGACCTCGCGAACCGCCCGGTCCGGCGCGAGGAGTACCTCGACCGCATCGACGGCATGGTGTACGGCGAGGACCCCCGGGACGGCTTCTTCCGCGAGTCGCGGTTCTTGCACCCGCGGATGAAGTTCCAGCTCGCGTTCCCCGAGGGCTGGACGCTGGTGAACCAGCGCAGCGTGGTCGGCGCGCTGAGCCCCGACAAGGACGCGATCGTCCAGCTCACGCTGAGCGCGGAGGGGAGCGCTCGCGGGGCGCTGGACAAGTTCTTCGCTCAGCAAGGGGTCACGCGCACCGACGGCGGGCGCGGCTCGATCCACGGTCTGCCCACGGCCGGCGCGGGCTTCACGGCGCAGACCGAGCAGGGCGCCCTCGAGGGGCTGGTGGCGTTCGTGGAGTACGGCGGCCGGGTGTTCCAGCTGACGGGCTACGCCCCGTCCGCTCGCTGGGCCGCCCGGTCGGCGGCCGTGGAGCGCTCGCTTCAGAGCTTCGACGGTCTCGACGACCCCGCCGTGCTGTCCGTCGAGCCGCGCCGGCTACGGGTGGTGCGGGCCGACCGGGCGACGAGCCTGGCCGAGCTGGCCCGCCGGAACGGCGCGACCGTCCCGGTGGAGAGCCTGGCGCTGCTGAACCAGCTCGACGAGACCGCGCGCCTCGAGGCGGGCCAGCGCTACAAGCTCGTCACGGGCGGTCCGGCGTCGTAGCGCCGGAGGCCTGCTCCAGCCACGGCGCCAGCCAGCGTTCGGCCTCGGCCCGCGCGACGCCCTTGCGCCGGGCGTAGTCCTCGAGCTGGTCGCGGCCGATGCGGCCGACCGCGAAGTAGCGCGCCGCGGGGTGGCCGAAGTACAGACCGCTGACCGCGGCCGCCGGCCGCATCGCACAGCTCTCGGTCAGCGTCATCCCGGCGTTGGCGCCGGCGTCCAGCAGCTCGAACACCGTGCGCTTCTCGCTGTGGTCCGGGCACGCCGGGTAGCCGGGTGCGGGGCGGATGCCGCGGTAGCGTTCGCGGATCAGCTGCTCCGCTTCGAGCTGCTCCCCGGGCGCGTACCACTCGCGGCGCGCCTGCTGGTGGAGCAGCTCCGCGAGGGCCTCGGCCAGGCGGTCGGCCAGCGCCTTGGCCAGGATCGCGCGGTAGTCGTCCTGCTCGCCCTCGAAGCGCGCCACGAGCGCGTCCAGCCCGTGGCCCGCGGTCACCGCGAAGGCGCCGATCCAATCCGCGCGGCCGGACGCCAGCGGCGCGACGTAATCGGCCAGCGCCAGCATCGGCTTGTCCGCGCTCTTGACCCGCTGCTGCCGGAGCGTGTGCAAGCGGGCCCGCTCGTTCTCGCGCGAGTCGTCCTCGAACAGCACGATATCGTCGCCGTCCGCGGCGGCCGGGAAGAACCCGTAGACCGCGCGCGCGGTCAGCAGTCCGCCGCCGACGATCGAGTCGAGCAGCTCGCGGGCGTTGTCGTGGAGCTCGCGCGCGGCGGAGCCGTAGCGTGGGTGATCGAGGATCGCGGGCCACACGCCCTTGAGCTCCCAGGCGTGGAAGAACGGCGACCAGTCGATGTAGGGCACGATCCGGTCCAGCGGAACCGCATCCAGCGCGCGCACCCCCCGGAACGACGGCGGCTCGGGGGAGGCGGCGTCCCAGTCCGTGCGGAAGCGCCGCGCAACGGCTTCGGGGTAGGGCATGAGCTCGACGCCGGGGCGTCCCTCGTACGCCTCCCGGGCGCGGCGCTGCTCCTCGCGGTTTCGGGCCAAAAAGCCTTTCCGCTGGTCGCGCTGGAGCAGCTGGCCGACGACGTCCACGGCGCGCGAGGCGTCGGGGACGTGCACCGTCGGACCCTCGTAGGCCGGGGCGATCTTGACCGCGGTGTGCTTGCGACTGGTCGTGGCGCCGCCGATCAACAGCGGCAGCTGCAGCCCCTCGCGCTCCAGCTCGCGGGCCACGTGGACCATCTCGTCCAGCGAGGGAGTGATCAGGCCGCTCAGTCCGACGATCTCGACTTGCTGCTCGCGCGCGGTGCGCAGGATCCGCTCCGCCGGGACCATCACGCCCAGGTCGACGATCTCGTAGCTGTTGCAGGCCAGCACCACGCCGACGATGTTCTTGCCGATGTCGTGGACGTCGCCCTTGACCGTGGCCAGCAGGACGCGCGCGCGCGCCGTGTCGCCGCCGGCGCGGCGCCCGGCCTCCATGTGCGGCTCCAGGTACGCCACGGCCTTCTTCATCACGCGGGCGCTCTTGACCACCTGGGGCAGGAACATCTTGCCCGAGCCGAACAGGTCGCCGACGACGTTCATCCCGTCCATCAACGGCCCCTCGATGATCGCCAGCGGCTCGGGATACGCCTCCAGCGCCTCGGCCATGTCGGCCTCGACGTGCTCGACGATGCCCTTGACCAGCGCGTGGGAGATGCGCTCCTGCAGCGGGCGGTCGCGCCAGGCCTCGTCGCGCTCGCGGGACTTGCCGGCGCCGCGGACGCGCCCCGCCAGCTCGACCAGCCGCTCGGTGGCGTCGGGACGCCGGTCGAGCAGCACGTCCTCCACGCGCTCCAGCAGCTCGGGCGGGATCTCCTCGTAGACCTCGAGCTGTCCGGCGTTGACGATGCCCATGTCGAGCCCGGCCCGGATCGCGTGGTACAGGAACGAGGCGTGCATCGCCTCGCGCACGCGGTCGTTGCCGCGGAACGAGAACGAGACGTTGCTGATCCCGCCGCTGACCTTGGCCCCGGGGCAGCGCTGCTTGATCCGGCGCGTCGCCTCGATGAACGCCACCGCGTAGTCGTCGTGCTCCTCGATGCCGGTGGCCACGCTGAGCACGTTGGGATCGAAGATGATGTCGGTGGGCGAAAAGCCGACCTCCTCGGTCAGGATCCGGTAGGCCCGCTCGCAGATCCGGACCTTGTCGTCGACGCTGGTGGCCTGCCCCCGCTCGTCGAACGCCATCACCACCACCGCGGCGCCGAAGCGCTTGACGATCCGGGCCTGGCGGCGGAACGTCTCCTCGCCCTCCTTGAGGCTGATCGAGTTGACGATGCCCTTGCCCTGCAGGCAGCGCAGGCCGGCCTCGATCACGGAGAACCGCGAGCTGTCGATCATGATCGGCAGCCGGGCGATCTCGGGCTCGGCGGCGACGAGGTTGAGGAACGTCGTCATCGCCTGCTCGGAGTCCAGCAGGCCCTCGTCCATGTTCACGTCGAGCACGTTGGCCCCGCCCTCGACCTGCTGCCGCGCCACGGCGAGCGCGCCCTCGAAGTCCCCCGCCTTGACCAGCCGGGCGAAGCGGCGCGAGCCGGTGACGTTGGTCCGCTCGCCGACCATGATGAAGTTCGAGTCGGGGCGCACCGTCAGCGGCTCGAGGCCGCTGAGCTGCGTGAACGGACAGCGCTCCGAGCGGCGGTGGGGCGCCAGGCCCCGCATCGCCGCGGCGATCTCGCGGATGTGGGCGTCGGTCGAGCCGCAGCAGCCGCCGACGATGTTGAGCCAGCCCTCGGCGGCGAACTCCCGCAGCAGCCCGGCCATCCGGGCCGGCGTCTGGTCGTAGCCGCCCAGCTCGTTGGGCAGCCCGGCGTTGGGGTAGCAGGCGATCCACAGCGGCGAGACGCGGGCCAGCTCCTCGACGTGCGGTCGCATCTGCTCGGCGCCCAGCGCGCAGTTGACGCCCGCCCCAAACAGCTCGAACGTCGAGATCGAGATCCAGGCCGCCTCCACGGTCTGGCCCGACAGCGTGCGGCCGCTCTGGTCGGTGATCGTGATCGAGGCGATCACGGGCAGTCGCCGGCCCAGCTCGTCGAAGGCCCGCTCGATGGCGTGCAGCGCGGCCTTGAGGTTCAGCGTGTCGAAGGTCGTCTCGGGCATCAACAGGTCGACGCCGCCCTCGATCAGCGCGCGCGCCTGCTCGTGGTAGGCCCGCTCCAGGTCGTCGAAGCCCACCGCGCGGAAGGCGGGGTCGTCGACGTCGGGGGACAGCGAGGCCGTGCGGTTGGTCGGCCCGATCGAGCCCGCGACGAAGCGCGGCCGGTCGGGGGTGCTGCGGGTCATCGCGTCGGCGGCGCGGCGCGCGATCGCCGCGGCGGCGCGGTTGATCGCGTCGACCTCGCCGGCCAGGCCGTAGTCGGCGGCCGAGATCGAGGTCGCGGTGAAGCTGTTGGTCTCGATGATGTCCGCGCCGGCCTCGAGGTAGCGGCGGTGCACCTCCTCGACGACGTCGGGGCGGGTCAGCGACAGCAGGTCGTTGAAACCCTGGAGGTCCTGGGGGTGGTCGCGGAACCGCTCGCCGCGGAAATCGGCCTCGCCGAGCGAGTACGACTGCAGCATCGTGCCCATCGCGCCGTCGAGGATCAGGATCCTCTCGGTCAGCAGGCGTTCGAGGGTCTCACGGGCGCTCATCGCGGAGCCTCCGGCGTCGTGGGCCGCGGGCGCGCGGGGGAATCGGGAGCGCGGAAGCTAGCCGGCGTGCCGCCGCGCCGACGCGGAAGTTGCGCGGTCGCCGTGCCGTGCCGTTGCTCGCTGAACTCGAGGAATGGTGCGCCTCCCACGCCGCAACATAGCCGAGCCCGGCCGGGCGTGCAAGCCGGCTCAGCCCGCGTGGATCCGGACGTTCTCCCCGACCCAGGTCAGGATCTCGCGCAGCGTGTCGTAGTCGGGATGGCGCATCCGCAGCCACGCGTTGGCCATGTAACCGGCCTCGACGGGCTGGGTCGACGAGCCGGGCGGGGGAAAGTGGGAATCGATGATGCAGTCGCCGAAGCGCTGCCGGAGCTCGTCGAGGCCCGAGTAGCCGGTGATCCGTCCGTCGCGCTGCGGCCGCAGGTTGATCATCGCCGCCGAGAAGCGCCGGCTCGGACGCTTTCTGATCCGGCCGTGGACGATCGCCATCGCCCATTCCCGGTACAGGTCGAAGTCGTTGGCGGCGCAGTACAGGTCCCACGCGCCGACGCCCGGCGGCCGGCAGCCGATCTCCGAGAACTTCAACCCCTTGGGCCCGAAGAACCACTCCATGTGGGTCGCCGACGTGCCGATCTCGAGCGTGCCGATCACGCGCCGGCCCAGGTCCTTGACCTCCTGGTAGCCCGGCGCGTCGATGCGGTTGGTGGTGATGAAGACCGGCGAGATCCAGCGCGTCCGCATCGCCTCCAGCACGTTGGGGTAGTAGTGCGTGACGAACTCGTGAACCACACGGCCGTCGATCGTGATCGTGTCGTAGAACCCCTCGTGCCCCTCGACGAACTCCTCGATCGCGTAGGGCACCCCGCGCTCGATGCCCGACTCGGCGAGCGCCCGCTCGAGCTGACCCTGGTCCGTGACCCGGTAGGTCCCGGCCGCCCCGGCCGCGTCCCGCGGCTTGAGGATCACGGGCAGCCCGACGTCGCGCACGAACGCCGACACCTCGTCGCGGCTCGCCACGCCGGCCGAGCGGGCGGTCGGGATCCCGGCCTCGCGCAACGCCTGCTTCATCGCCGGCTTGTCACGGCACAGGAACGAGGTCTTGACCGACGTGCCGGGGATCCCGCAGGCCTCGCGAACCCGTGCGGTGGGCATGATGTGGGCCTCGACGGTGGCTTCCAGCCGGTCGACGTGCCCGCGCCGTTGGACCCGCCGCACCGTCTCGAGCATCGATTGCTCGTGCACCACGGAGGGCACCTGCTCGTACTTGTAAAGCCAGTGGCGGAGCTGGTCGTCCAGATACTCCGGCGGCCGCTCGCCGATGCCGGTCACCGCGGCGCCGGCGGCGTGCAGCGCGCGCACGAATTCCCGCTGGTTGCGGGGGAATGCCGACTCTACGAAGACCACGTGCATCGGGCGGCGATGCTATCACATCCGGCCCGACGCCGGCCCACGCTCAGTGGCCGCGCAGCCGCCGGTACAGCGCGACGTACTTGGCCCCCTGGACGTTCCAGGAAAAGTCGCGCGCCATGCCGTTGCGCATCACGCGCCGCCAGGTCGCCCGGTCCCGCCACAGCTCCATCGCGAAGCCCAGCGCCCAGCGCAGTCCGTCGGTGGTGAAGTGCTCGAACACCACCCCGGTGCCCTCGCCGGTCGCCGGGTCGACCTGGTCCACCGAGTCGGCCAGTCCCCCCGTCCGGCGAACGATCGGCACCGTGCCGTAGCGCAGGCTGAACATCTGGTTCAACCCGCACGGCTCGTACCGCGAGGGCATCAGGAACATGTCGCTTCCGGCTTCGATCAGGTGCGCCAGCTCGTTGCTGTAGCCACGGTAGTAGCAGACGCGTCCCGGGAAGCCGCGCTGCAGCTCCGCGAAGAACGTCTCGTACTTGGACTCGCCGTTTCCGAGCACGGCCAGCCGGACGTCGTGGGCGGCCAGGAACGCCGGAATCACGTCGAACAGCAGGTCGAATCCCTTCTGGTGGGTCAGCCGCGAGACGATCCCGATCACCGGCACGCCGGGGCGGTAGTCGAGGTCGAGCTGCCCGAGCAGCTGCTTCTTGTTGCGGCCCTTGTTGGGCAGGCTGTCGGCGGAGAACCGGACCGGGATGTAGGGGTCCCGCTCGGGGCTCCACTCGTCGTAGTCGACGCCGTTGAGGATCCCGAACAGGCTGGCCCGGCGGGCCCGCAGCAGCGGGTCGAGACCCATGCCGTAGGCCTCGGTCTGGATCTCGGCGGCGTAGGTCGGGCTGACCGTGGTGAGCGCGTCGGCGTACAGGATCCCGCTCTTGAGGAAGTTCAGCTTGTCCGCGGCCAGGTCCTCCTGGTGCAGCAGCCGCTCGTTGCCGGCGAAGCCCAGCTCGGCCGCCACGCCGGCCCCGAACACGCCCTGGTAGCCGATGTTGTGGATCGTCAGCAGCGTGCGGCTGGGACCGAACAGCCGGTCCCAGGCGTAGACCGTCTTGAGGTACAGCGGCACCAGCGCCGCGTGCCAGTCGTTGCAGTGGAACACGTCGGGCGCCCAGCCCATGTGCTGGCAGCAGTGGAACACGGCGCGCGAGAGCATGCCGAAGCGCAGGTGCTCGTCGGGGTCCTGGGTGTACAGCGTCGGCCGGCCGTAGAGCTCCGGGCAGTGGATCAGGTACAGCGCCAGGTCGGAGCCCGGGAGCCGCGTGGTAAACCCGCTGAAGGTGT
>JBFKMV010000154.1:0-12774 GCA_041629655.1 Candidatus Polarisedimenticolaceae bacterium | reverse complement strand
GGAGATGGTGATGCCCGGGGACAACGTGACGCTGGAGATCGAGCTGATCACGCCGATCGCGATGGACAAGGGGCTGCGCTTCGCGATCCGCGAGGGCGGCCGGACGGTCGGGGCCGGTACGGTCACCGACATCCTGGAGTAACGGCGACAGGGGTATCACGGACCACCCGACGGAGCTGTCCGGCCGCCCGGTGCGCGCCGGGAACGCGGGCAGACCGCAGGGAATGACGGGGGACCGGAGAGTCCGACACGCATGGTGAACGAAAAAATACGCATCCGGCTGAAGGCCTACGACCATCGGATCCTGGACCAGTCCACGAGCGAGATCGTGGATACCGCGCGGCGCACGGGTGCCCGCGTGGCCGGGCCGATTCCATTGCCGACGGTGCGCAACCGCTGGACCGTGTTGCGCTCGCCGCACGTGGACAAGAAGTCGCGTGAGCAATTCGAGATTCGCACCCACAAGCGGCTGCTGGACATCCTGCAGCCGACGCCGGAGACGGTCGACGCGCTGATGAAGCTCGACCTGCCGGCGGGCGTGGACGTCGAGATCAAGGCCTTCGGGCCGACCCAGGCCTGACCGCAGGCGCTGAGGCAGGGGACCGGGAATGATCGAAGGAATGATCGGCAAGAAGGTGGGCATGACCCAGGTCTTCTCCAAGGACGGCCTGCTGACGCCGGCGACCGTCCTGGAGGTCGGGCCGTGCGTGGTCGTGCAGCGCCGCACCGCGGAGCGCGACGGCTACGAGGCGGCGCAGGTCGGCCTCGTCGATCCGGCGGCGGCCAAGCGGGCGCGCAAGCCGCTCAAGGGGCACCACGAGAAGGCAGGCGTGCCGCCGACGCGGATGCTCCGCGAGTTCCAGCTCGAGGCGGGCTCGGAGCTGAAACCCGGCGACGCGCTGTCGGTTTCGATCTTCGAGGGCATCGACAAGGTCGACGTGATCGGAACCAACAAGGGCAAGGGGTTCCAGGGCGTGATCCGTCGCCACGGCTTCGGCGGCGGCCGCGCGACCCACGGCTCGATGTTCCACCGCGCTCCCGGCTCGATCGGCCAGTCGGCGTTCCCGTCCAAGGTCTTCAAGGGCATGCGCGGCCCGGGACAAATGGGGGACAAGCGCGTCACCGCGAAGAACCTCGCGGTGCTGCGGATCGATCCCGAGAAGAACCTGATGCTGGTGCGAGGCTCGGTGCCCGGCGCCAACGGTTCGCGGGTGCTGATCCGGAAGTCGAAGTCCGCCAAGCCGAAGACAGGCCAGTGAGGCGGAGGCAGCGATGGCAACCATAACCGTGCGCAACTGGAAGAACAAGAAGCTGCGCGAGCTCGAGCTCGCGGACAAGGTCTTCGACTATCCGTTAAAGCAGCACTTGATCTACGAGGCGGTCTGCGCCTATCAGGCCGGCGGCCGGGCGGGCACCCACAAGGCCAAGAACCGCATCGAGGTCTCGGGCGGAACGCGCAAGCCGTGGAAGCAGAAGAACACCGGCCGCGCCCGCGTGGGCGACAACCGTTCGCCGCTGTGGCGGCACGGCGGCACGGTCCACGGACCGCGGCCGCGTGACTACTCGTGGCGGTTCCCGCGCCGGATGCGCCGCAACGCGATCAAGTCGGCGCTGGCGCAGAAGTTCCGCGACGGCCGGTTGGTCTGCCTGGACAGCCTGAGCGTGGGTTCGCACAAGACCAAGGAGCTCGAGGCCGCGCTGACCGCGGGTCTCGGGTTGACCGGCAAGACGTTGCTGGTGCCCGAGCAGCTCGAGCAGAACCTCGACCTCGCGGCGCGCAACAACGGCCGGCTGAAGGTCGTGCGGCCGCTCGGGATGAGCGTCGTCGACGTGTTGAATCACGAGACGATCGTGATCTCGGAGCCGGCGCTCAAACAGCTGACCGAGGTGCTGTCGACATGAAGAACCCGTACACCAAGGTGCGCCAGCCCGTGATCACCGAGAAGTCGACGATCCTCCGGGACGCCACCGGGATCTACTGCTTCCGCGTCGATCTGCGGGCCAACAAGATCGAGATCAAGCAGGCGGTCGAGCAGCTGTTCGGCGTCAAGGTGGCGGACGTGCGCACTGCGCGCGTCAAGGGCAAGACCCGCCGGATGGGCCGCATCGTCGGCAAGCGCCCGGACTGGAAGAAGGCCTGGGTCAAGCTGATGCCCGGCGAGAAGGACATCGACCTGTTCGAGGCGGGCTAGCGCCCGGCGAGCGAGGCTATCGAGGAACTCATGGCGATCAAGAAATACAAGCCGACGAGCCCGGGGCGCCGTTTCATGACCTCGACCGTGCGGGTCGCGGGTACGGCCAACCGGCCGCACAAACCGCTGACCTCGGGGTTGACCAAGCACGGCGGCCGGGACAACCGCGGCAAGATCGCGGTCCGGCACCAGGGCGGCGGCCACAAGCGCCGCTACCGCGCGATCGACTTCCGTCGCGACAAGCTCGGCGTGCCGGGCAAGGTCGAGACGATCGAGTACGATCCGAATCGCTCGGCCAACATCGCGCTGGTCTGCTACGCGGACGGCGAGCGCCGTTACATCCTGGCGCCCGACGGGCTGGAGATCGGCCGTACGGTGCTGTCCTCCGACCAGGCCGACATCCTGCCGGGCAATGCGCTGCCGCTGCGCGCGATCCCGCTGGGCACCACGATCCACAACATCGAGCTCAAGCGGTTCAAGGGCGGCCAGCTCGTCCGCTCGGCCGGCACCGGCGCCCAGCTGCTGGCGCGCGAGGGCGCCTACGCCACGGTCCGCATGCCGTCGGGCGAGATGCGCAAGATCCACGTCGACTGCTACGCGACGATCGGCACCGTGGGCAACCTGGAGCACGAAAACGAGACGCTGGGCAAGGCCGGCCGCAACCGCTGGAAGGGCAAGCGGCCCACGGTGCGCGGCGTCGTGATGAACCCGGTCGACCACCCGCACGGCGGCGGCGAGGGCCGCACCTCGGGCGGCCGGCACCCGGTGACGCCGTGGGGCGTGCCGACCAAGGGCAAGAAGACCCGCAAACGGAATCTCGCGTCGGACCGCCTGATCGTGCGGCGACGGGGCAAGAGGTAAGCCGATGGCACGCTCGATTTCCAAGGGACCGTTCGTCGACGGACACCTGCGCAAGCAGGTCGACGATCAGAACCGCAAGAACGACCGCAAGGTGATCAAGACCTGGTCCCGGCGCTCGACGCTGACTCCGGACATGGTCGGACACACCATCGCGGTGCACAACGGGAAGAAGTTCATTCCCGTGTACGTCACCGAGAACATGGTCGGGCACAAGCTCGGGGAGTTCGCCCCGACCCGCAGCTTCCGCGGCCACTCGGCGAAGGGCGACAAGACCGCGTCGTCGGCGCGCTGAGCGGGAGGTGATGGTGATTTCCAGGGCCAAACTGAAGTATCTCGGGGTCTCGGCGCAGAAGGCGCGGCTGGTCATCGACCAGGTGCGCGGCAAGAACGTCGGCGAGGCGCTGGAGATCCTGCACTATTCGCGACGCCGCGTGGCGGGCGACCTGGAGAAGCTGGTCAAGTCCGCGGTGGCCAACGCGCAGCAGAAGGACCCCAAGCTGGACATCGACCGGCTGCTGATCGCACGGGCCACGGTGGACGACGCTCCGCCGCAGAAACGGATCCGACATCAGAGCATGGGTCGCGTGTTCCGCGTGATGAAGCGGACCTGTCACGTGACCGTAGATCTGGACGTCCCGGGCGGCACCGGCGCGTCGGGACGGAGGTGAGAGGTGGGTCAGAAGGTTCATCCGTACGGCTTCCGCATCGGGATCAACAAGACCTGGCGGTCCCGCTGGTATGCCGAGAAGAAATACGCCGAGCTGTTGCACGAGGATCTCGTGCTGCGCCGTGACCTGAAGCGCCGCCTGGGACACGCCGGCGTCGCCGACGTCGAGATCGAGCGCGCCGCGAACAAGCTCAAGGTGAACATCCTCACCTCGCGGCCGGGAATCATCATCGGTCGCAAGGGCGTCGAGGTCGACCGGCTGAAGGACCAGATCCGGCGGCGGACGCAGCGCGACGTGTTCATCAACATCCTCGAGATCGACAAGCCCGAGATCGACGCGCAGCTGGTCTCCGAGGCGATCGCGATGCAGCTCGAAAAGCGCGTGGCGTTCCGCCGCGCGATGCGCAAGGCGGTCGAGTCGGCGCAGCGCTTCGGGGCCAAGGGCGTGCGGGTGCGGGTCGCCGGCCGGCTGGGCGGCGCCGAGATCGCGCGTTCCGAGTGGTACCTGGAGGGCCAGTTGCCGTTGCACACCCTGCGGGCCGACGTGGACTACGGGTTCGCCGAGGCGCGGACGACCTACGGGGTGATCGGGGTCAAGGTCTGGATCTATCGCGGCGAGTCGCGCGAGGTCCGCCGGCTGGACGAGCCGCGGCGCTAGCCCGGACGAGAACGAGTTGGAGTCGTCACCATGTTGATGCCGAGCAAGGTCAAATACCGGAAGCAGCAGCGGGGCCGCCGCAGCGGCAAGGCGCAGCGCGGCTCGACCGTGTCGTTCGGAGACTACGGCCTGAAGGCGATGCAGGACTGCTGGCTGACCGCGCGGCAGATCGAGGCCAGCCGTATCGCGATGACGCGGTTCGTCAAGCGCGGCGGCAAGATCTGGATCCGGGTCTTCCCGGACAAGCCGATCACCAAGAAGCCCACCGAGGTCCGGATGGGCAAGGGTAAGGGTGCCCCCGAGGCCTGGGTCGCGGTGATCAAGCCGGGGCGGATCCTGTTCGAGATGGAAGGGGTCGAGGAATCGACCGCCCGTGAAGCGATGCGGCTGGCCGCGCACAAGCTGCCGATCAAGACGAAATTCGTCGTCCGCCAGGCCTGAGCCGGGGCGCGACGGCAGCCGGAGTTGTAACGATGGCAAAGGACCTGTCAAAGCTGCGGGGGTTGAGCCTCGAAGAGCTGGAGAAGGAAGAGAGCGGCGTGCGCGAAGAGATCTGGAAGCTGCGCATGCAATTCGCCACGGGGCAGCTCCAGGACCCGCACCGGGTGCGCAACGCGCGGCGCAACCTGGCCCGGATCCTGACCATCCGCAAGGAGCGGGAGCTGGCCGAGGCCAAGGCCCAGGGGCGCTGACGGAGATGGCGATGGCGGAGACGAGCAGGAAACGACGCAGGGCCACCCGCATCGGCGTGGTGACCTCGGACAAGATGGACAAGTCGGCGACGGTCCGCGTCGAGCGCACCGTGCTGGACGGGACGTACAAACGCTACGTACGGCGGTCGAAGAAGTTCATGGTGCACGACGAGTCGAACAGCTGCCGCGTCGGCGACACGGTCGAGATCGTCGAAGCGCGGCCGCTCTCGGCCCGCAAACGCTGGCGGCTGCAGCGGATCGTGCGCCGGGCGGAGGTGGCCGAGGCGCCGGCCGAGTAGGGGCGCCAGCGGACGGAAGAGGATACCTCGATGATCCAGATGCAGTCGATCCTCCAGGTCGCGGACAACTCGGGTGCGAAGAAGATCTTTTGCATCCAGCTCCGCGGCGGCTCGAGCGGCAAGTATGCCGGGCTCGGTGACGTGATCACCGCCTCGGTGAAAGAGGCCGCTCCGGAGGGCAACGTGAAGAAGGGACAGGTCGTCAAGGCGGTGATCGTCCGGACCGTCAGCCCGCACCGGCGTCGGGACGGGACGTACATCCGCTTCGACGAGAACGCGGCGGTGCTGATCAACGATGCGCGTGAGCCGGTGGGCACCCGCGTGTTCGGGCCGATCGCGCGGGAGCTGCGCGACAAGAAGTTCATGAAGATCGTGTCGCTGGCCCCCGAGGTCCTGTAGCGGCGCGTGGAGAGGTCGATGGCGAAGGTCAAGAAGGAAGACATGGTGGTGGTGATCTCGGGCAAGGACCGCGATCGCACGACCCCCCATCGGGTGCTGCGGGTCTACCCCAAGCGCGAGATGGTGCTGGTGGAAGGGGTCAACATGGTCAAGCGGCACGAGCGCCCCAACCCGCAGCGCAACATCAAGGGCGGGATCCTGGAGAAGGAGGCGCCGATCCACGTGTCGAACGTGATGGTGGTCGACCCGGACAGCGGCAAGCCGACCCGGGTCGGCATGAAGACGCTCGAGGACGGCCGGCGCGTGCGGGTGGCCCGCACCAGCGGCGCGATCCTGGACAAGAAGTAGCGTCGAGGTCGAATCAGCATGCTGAAAGACAAGTACAAGCAGGACGTGGCGCCGGCGCTGATGAAGCGCTTCAGCTACAGCTCGCCGATGGCGATCCCGCGGCTGAACAAGGTCGTGGTCAACATGGGCGTGGGCGAGGCCGTGGCCGATGCCAAGCTGCTCGACCAGGCGGCGGACGAGCTGGCGACGATCACGGGGCAACGCCCCTCGATCACCCGGGCGCGCAAGTCGATCGCCAACTTCAAGCTGCGCGCCGGGATGCCGATCGGTTGCCGGGTCACGCTGCGTGGCGCACGGATGTACGAGTTCCTCGAGCGGCTGCTGAACCTGGCGCTGCCGCGCGTGAGGGACTTTCGCGGGGTGTCGCCGCGGGCGTTCGACGGCCGTGGCAACTACACGCTGGGGATCCGCGACCAGACGATCTTCCCCGAGGTGGACTACACCAAGGTGCAGAAGATCAAGGGCATGAACGTTTGCATCGTGACGACGGCCGAGACCGACGAGGAAGCGCGTGAGCTGCTGACCGCGCTCGGTATGCCGTTTCGCAAGAATTGACCGGAGGTAGAGGCGTGGCTACGAAGGCCTGGATCGCGAAGTCGAATCGGAAGCCGAAATTCGCCGTGCGCAAGCACAATCGCTGCCAGCGCTGCGGCCGGCCCCGCGCATACCTGCGTAAGTTCCAGCTGTGCCGGATCTGCTTCCGGCAACTCGCGCTCGAGGGATTGCTCCCGGGCGTGACGAAGTCCAGTTGGTGAGCGCGAGACCGACGCCGACGGAACTGGGAGGCACGTGATGAGCATGACCGATCCGATCGCGGACCTGTTGACGCGGATCCGCAACGCCCAGCTGGCGAAGCACCGGAGCGTCTCGCTCCCGGCCTCGCGGATGAAGCTGGCGATCGTGAAGATCCTCAAGGAAGAGGGGTACGTGGACGACTTCGAGCAGCTCGCCGAGGGTCATCAGGGCGTGATCCGCGTGCAGCTCAAGTACGGCAAGGGCGGCGAGTGGGCGATCACCGGACTGGAGCGCGTCAGCCGGCCCGGGCGGAGGATCTACCGCGGCAAGGACGAGATCCCGAAGGTGCTGGGCGGCCTGGGGATCACGATCCTGTCCACACCGAAGGGCGTCATCACCGGCACGCAGTGCCGGGAGCTGGGCGTCGGCGGCGAAGTACTGTGCAACGTCTGGTGAACCGTTCGAATCTCGGAGACGAGCAGCGATGTCTCGAATAGGCAAACTTCCGATCAAGGTCGCGTCCGGGGTCAAGGTCTCGATCCAGCCCGGCAGCGTCTCGGTTCAGGGCCCCAAGGGCGCGCTGACCCACGAGCTGCCCCGCGGGATCAAGGCCGCGGTCGAGGGCGACACGCTGACCGTCGCGCGCGCCGACGACAGCCAGCGCCAGCGCGCGCTGCACGGGCTCGTGCGCGCGCTGCTGGCCAACGCGGTGCACGGGGTCAGCCAGGGCTTCACCAAGAACCTCGAGATCCACGGCGTCGGCTACCGGGCCGAGGCCGGCGGAAAGGACGTGACGTTCCATCTCGGGTACACGCATCCGATCCGCTTTCCGGTCCCGGACGGGATCAAGATCGCGGTCGACCGGAATACGCGGATCGAGGTGTCGGGCTTCGACCGCCAGCAGGTCGGCCAGATCGCCGCGGAGATCCGCGCGCTGCGGAAACCCGACGTGTACAAGCAGAAAGGCATCCGCTACGCGGGCGAGCAGCTGCGCAAGAAGGCCGGCAAGACCGGCGCGAAGTGAGCGGGAGGTCGAGATGTTGACCCTGATCGACAGAAGAACGATCCGCCGCCGCATCCGTCACCGGATCCGGCGCATCGTCGAGGGCACGGCCGAGCGGCCGCGCATCGCGGTGTTCCGCAGCGCCAAGCATATCTACGCGCAGGCGATCGACGACGCAGGCGGCCGCACGCTCGCCGCGTCTTCGACTCGCGACAAGGAAGTCCGCGGCAAGGTGCCCTACGGGGGCAATGTCAAGGCGGCGAAAGTGGTGGGCGAGGTGCTCGCCGAGCGGCTGAAGCAGGCCGGCGTGAAGCAGGTCGTGTTCGACCGCGGTGGTTACCTCTATCACGGCCGGATCCGGGCGCTCGCCGAGGGCGCGCGCTCGGCCGGCCTCAAATTTTGAGGGCGCTAGCATGTTGCTAGCACCCGCAAGTCACTTGACCGTCCGGAACTCGACGTACCGTCGAGTCCTGGCCGCTCAAGGGAGCTAGGGGCCGCGCGATGCGCAGGGACCGACGAGCGCCGAATACGGGAGGCAACGTGCCGGGACAGGATCGGGAACCACAGGGTGAGCTGAGGGAGCGCGTGGTGCACATCAACCGCGTCACCAAGGTCGTCAAGGGCGGCAAGAACTTCTCGTTCGCCGCGCTGGTCGTCGTCGGCGACGGGAACGGTTGGGTCGGCTACGGCATGGGCAAGGCGCGCGAGGTGCCCTCGGCGATCTCCAAGGGCGTCGACCGGGCCAAGCGCAACATGCTGCGGATCCCGCTGGCCGGGACCACGATCCCGCATCCGGTGGTCGGACGCCACGGCGCGGGCAGCGTGCTGCTCAAGCCGGCCGGGCCGGGTACCGGGGTGATCGCGGGCGGCGCGGTGCGGGCGGTGCTGGAGTCCGCGGGGGTCCAGGACATCCTGACCAAGTCGCTGGGCTCCAAGAACCACCACAACGTGCTGCGGGCCACGATGCAGGGCCTGCGCAGCCTCAAGAGCCCCGAACACGTGGCGCGCACGCGGGGCAAGGACGTCGCGGTGATCAAGGAGAGGGTGAGCGGATGAGCGCGGTAAAGGCCAAGGGAGCGACATTGCGCGTGCGCCAGGTGCGCAGCGGGATCGGGTTCAGCGCGCGCCAGAAGGCCACGCTGCGCGCGCTCGGCCTGGCCAAGATCGGGCGGGAGCGGGTGCACCCCGACAACCCGCAGGTCCGGGGCATGATCGGCAAGGTCTCGCATCTGGTCGAGATCGTGGCCGACGAGGGGAAACGGGCATGAACCTGCACAGCTTGAAGCGCGCCCCGGGGTCGCGCAAGAACCCCAAGCGGGTCGGCCGCGGCCCGGGCTCGGGTGTGGGCAAGACCTGCGGCCGCGGCGAGAAGGGGCAGAAGTCCCGCAGCGGCTACTCGGCCAAGCGGGGTTTCGAGGGCGGGCAGATGCCGCTGCACCGGCGCGTGCCGAAGCGCGGTTTCCACAACCTGTTCCGCAAGGAGTACCGCACGCTCAACGTCGAGCGGCTGAACGTCTTCGACAAGGGCGCGGTGGTCAACCCCGAGACGCTGCAGCAGGCCGGCTTGCTGCGCAAGGGCAACGCCCCCGTGAAGATCCTCGGTAACGGCGACCTCGCGGTCGCGCTGACCGTGCAGGTGCACAAGTTCACGGCGGCGGCCGCGCGCAAGATCGAGCAAGCGGGCGGCAAGGCCGAGGTGATCGGATGATCCAGGCGTTCAAGAACATCGCCAGCATCCCCGACTTGCGGAGGCGGATCCTCTACACGTTGGGCATGCTGGCGGTCTTCCGGGTCGGCGGGCACATCCCCACGCCGGGCATCGACGGCGAGGCGCTGCAGCGGTTGTTCGAGCAACAGGCCGGCACGATCCTGGGCTTCGTCGACCTGTTCTCCGGCGGCAACTTCAGCCGGTTGACGATCTTCGCGCTGGGGATCATGCCGTACATCACGGCGTCGATCATCCTGCAGCTGTTGACCGTGGTCTGGCCGTACCTGGAGCGCCTGAGCAAGGAGGGCGAGGTCGGCCGCAAGAAGATCACGCAGTACACCCGCTACGGCACCGTGCTGCTGTCGGTCGTGCAATCGCTCGGCATCGCGCTGTGGCTCGAGAACTCCGGTGCCAGCGGCGTGGGTCAGATCGTGCTCAACCCGGGAGTCGGCTTCAAGCTGATGACCGTGCTGACGTTGACCACCGGAACCGCGTTCTTGATGTGGCTCGGCGAGCAGATCTCCGAGCGCGGGATCGGCAACGGCATCTCCTTGATCATCTACGCCGGCATCGTGGTCGGGTTGCCCAGCGCGATCGTCAGCACGCTGACCGACCTGCGCACCGGCACGCTGAGCCCGTTCGCCGTGGTGATCCTGCTGGCACTGATGGTGGCGGTGGTGGCCGCGATCGTGTTCGTCGAGCGCGCCCAGCGCAAGATCCCGATCCAGTACGCCCGCCGCGTGGTGGGCCGCCGGGTCTACGGCGGGCAGTCGCACTTCCTGCCGCTCAGGGTCAACAGCGCGGGCGTGATCCCGGTGATCTTCGCCTCCTCGATCCTGGCCATCCCGCAGACGATCGGATCGTTCTCGGCGCTCCAGAACGTCGGCTGGGTCCAGGCGATGTTGCGTCAGCTCGACTACTCGGCGCCGCTGTACGCCGCGCTGTACTTCGCGGCGATCGTGTTCTTCTGCTTCTTCTACGTGTCGATCATCTTCAACCCGGTCGACCAGGCCGACAACATGAAGAAGTACGGCGGGTTCATTCCCGGGATCCGGCCCGGCCGGCGCACGGCCGAGTTCCTCGATCGCATCCTGACCCGGCTGACCTTCGCCGGAGCGCTGTACCTGGGGCTGATCAGCCTGCTGCCGATGTTCCTGATCAGCGGCTTCCGGGCGCAGATGTTGCCGGTGATCGGCCCGGGGCTGGACGCGTTGCTGCCCGACTTCATCACGCGGGGCCTGAACGTCAAGTTCTTCTTCGGCGGCACGTCGCTGCTGATCGTGGTCGGCGTGGCGATGGACACGGTCCAGCAGATCGAGGCCCAGCTGATCATGCGCCACTACGAGGGCTTCATGAAGGGCGCCCGGATCCGGGGGCGCCGGGGCTGAGCCGGCGGGCGAGATGAGAACCTCTGCTATACTTGGGACTTTGCGCCGATGAGAGTGGCGCTGATGGGGCCGCCCGGGGTGGGCAAGGGGACCCAGGCCGCGAGACTGACCGCGGCGCTGGGGGTGCCCCACGTCTCGACGGGCGACATCCTGCGCGAGGCGATCCGGACCGCTACGCCGCTGGGACGCAAGGCCAAGGGCTTCGTCGAGGGCGGCAAGCTGGTGCCGGACGAGCTGATCGGCGAGCTGACCGCGGAGCGGCTGGGCCGACCCGACGCCGGCCGCGGGTTCGTGCTGGACGGCTTTCCGCGCACCGTGGAGCAGGTCGGAATCCTGGACCGGGTGCTCGGGCGGCTGGGAGTGGCGCTCGATCGCGTGATCATCCTATTCGCGCCGGAGAGCGAGATCGTGCGGCGGCTCGGGGGACGTCGGGTCTGCCCGCGCTGCAACGAGGTGTTTCACATCGAGAGCCGGCCGCCGAAGTCGGCGGGCGTCTGCGACAAGTGCGGGTCGGCGCTGGCCCAGCGGCCGGACGACTCCGAGGACGTGATCCGGGAGCGGCTCGCGGTCTACGGCGAGCAAACGCTTCCGGTGGCGGCGGCCTACCGCGAGCGGGGGCTGTTGGTGGAGATCGAAGGGACGGGCAGCCCGGACGAGGTGTTCGGGCGGCTCGAGGCCGAGGTGGTGAAGGCGTGAGCCTGGTTCTCAAATCGCCGGCGGAAATCGAGATCATGGACCGCGGCTGCGGGATCATCGCCGAGATCCATGACCGGTTGCGCGAGCTGATCCGCCCGGGGATGACGACGCTCGACCTCGACCGGCTGGCCGCGGAGCGGATCGCGGCGGCCGGCGCGCGTCCGGCGTTCAAGGACTACCCGCACCAGTCCGGCGGCAAGCCGTTCCCCGGCACGATCTGCACGTCGGTCAACGACGAGGTCGTCCACGGGGTGCCTTCGGACCGGGTGCGCCTCGCCGAAGGCGACATCGTTTCGGTCGACATCGGGGTGGTCTACGAGGGCTACTACGGGGACTCCTGCGAGACGTTCCCCGTCGGCACGATCGACGAGCGGGCGCGCAAGCTGCTCGACGTCACGCGCCAGTCGCTGGAGCAAGCCGTCCAGCAGGCGCGCGTCGGCAACCGGGTCTCGGACATCGGCCACGTGGTGCAGCGGCACGTCGAGGCGGCGGGCTTCTCGGTCGTCCGCGAGTTCGTCGGCCACGGGATCGGCGCGGCGCTGCACGAGGACCCGCAGGTGCCCAACTTCGGCGCGCCGGGACGTCGCGAGCGCCTGCAGGAGGGGATGGTGCTGGCGATCGAGCCGATGGTCAACGCCGGCGGTCCCGAGGTGCTGCTGAGCGCCGACGACGGCTGGACCGCGCGGACGCGCGACGGCAGCATTTCGGCGCATTTCGAGTGGTGCGTGGCGATCACCGACGCCGGCCCGAGGGTGCTCGGGCGGGCCGGCCGCTGAGCGGCCGAGGCGAGGCGAGAGCATGGCGAAGGAAGAGGCGATCCAGGTCGAGGCGACGGTGCTGGAGCCGCTGCCCAATGCGATGTTCCGGGTCGAGCTCGAGAACAAGCACCGGGTGCTGGCCCACATCTCGGGCAAGATGCGCAAACACTTCATCCGCATCCTGCCCGGTGACCGTGTGCTCGTGGAGCTTTCACCCTACGACCTGACCCGCGGCCGGATCGTCTACCGCTACAAATAGGGTCGAACATGAAAGTCAGAAGCTCGGTCAAGAAGATGTGCGACAAGTGCAAGATCGTCAGGCGTCGCGGAGTGGTCCGCGTGATCTGTGAGAATCCGAAGCACAAACAGC
>JBFKMV010000153.1:0-12800 GCA_041629655.1 Candidatus Polarisedimenticolaceae bacterium | reverse complement strand
TGCCGTCGCTCCACAGGATGCCGTCGCTCCACAGGATGCCGTCGCTCCACAGGATGCCGTCGCTCCACAGGATGCCGTCGCTCCACAGGATGCTGTCGCTCCACAGGATGCCGTCGCTCCACAGGATGCCGTCACCCCACAGGATGCCGTCGCTCCACAGGATGCCGTCGCTCCACAGGATGCCGTCGCTCCACAGGATGCCGTCGCCCTGGATGGCGGGGTCGGACGATCCGGCGCGTCCGAGCACGTAGCCCCCGTCCGGATCGCGGCTGACGATCGGCGAGGAGCTGTCGAACCGCATCGCCGGGTACGGGCCGGTCAGCGTGACCGCGGCGGGCAGGTGGAGGTAGCCCGCGCCGACGGCGAAGATGTCCTCGCCGTCCCGGGTCTCCGCGGAGTACATCAGGATCGCCTTGAGCTGGTCGTTGGTCAGCGCGGGATTCCGCTCGAGCAACAGCGCCGCCGCGCCGGTGACGAACCCGGTGGCCATGCTGCTGCCGGAAAGCTCGATCCCGTCGGTGCCCTGGACGCGCTCGGGGAACATCGACTCCAGCGCGGAGCCGGGGGCCAGGCTGGAGACGATGCGGTTGCCGGGCGCGACGAGGTCCGGCTTCAGGACGTGATCGATCAGGGAAGGCCCGCGGCTGCTGTAGGTCGTGATCTCGTCGTCGAGGCGCAGCTCGGTGTTGAAGTCGTTCATCGCGCCGACCGTCAGCACGCGGGGATCGTTGCCGGGCGAGTTGATGGTCATGTAGCCGTCACGGCCCCGGTTGCCCGCGGACACGACGACCGTCAGGCCGCTGGCCCAGGCGCGGCGCACCGCGCGCGCCAGCGGGTCGGTGCGGTAGGACTCGGCCACGGGGTGCCCCAGCGAGAGGTTCAGGATCCGGATCCCGTACTGCGCGCGGTGCTCCACGGCCCACTCGATCGCCTCGATGACGTCGCTCACGTAGCCGGCGCCGCGATCGTCCAGCACCCGCAGCGACACGAACGAGACCTGCGGGGCCACGCCGTCGACGATCCCGCCCACGTGCGTTCCGTGACCGAACCCGTCGACGCCGCTCGCGCCCTCGGTGAAGTCGACGCGAGCCAGGACCCGCGAAGCCGGCACGGCGTCGGTCACCGCGAGACCCGAGTCGATCAGCGCAACGGTCACGCCCCGGCCGGTCAGGCCGAGCGCCTCGTAGACCCGCGGCGTGCCGATCGACTCGTTGGCCACGGCCAGCGTTCCGGCCACTGGCCGGTCGGGGGAGATGGAGAGGATCCGCGGATCGCCCGCCAGGCGCCGGATCTCGTCGGAGTGCATCGTGGCGGTGAAGGCGCCGATGCCCCGATGCCGGCCGCCCATCCTGGCCCCGCGCCGCTTCAGCTCGTCCAGGTCCGCATCCGCGAATCCGGGCGCGTAAGACACGATGACCCGCGACCCGAGGGCGCCGCTCTTGTCCAGCTGCTCCTGCAGATCGCTCGCGATCTTGATTTCGGCCGCGGTTGCGGTCCCGGCGGCGACCAGCAGCAGCGTGATTGCGATGATCAGTTTCTGTGTCATGGCCTGCAACCCCCTGTTTCTCCTGCGCCCGGTGAGTAGAGCAAGACCGGGACCATTCGGGACCCCTCGGCCGCTTGATGGCTTAAGTCATTATTTTCCAGTGGTTTAGGTCTTGTTTCCCGGGCATGCCAGGTCGGACGCAGGACGCCGGTACCGTCTCATCCTGAGACCCGCACCCCCGGGCAACGACGGAACACTTTGTTTCTCAAAGGCTTGCGGGGCAGAGCGTAAGTTCGTTCGAGACGTCTCAGAGTGAGACGATTCACGGCGACCTCCCAAAAATGAGGCCGTACCAAGATTCCCGGTTGAGGCGGCGTATGCCGCCCCGTATACTCGGCATATTCGAAAGCCCACGGGTCAACACGAACGGAGAGAGCGGATGTATAGAACGAACGTGGACATCGCGCGGCGGGTCTACCGGGCCCTCAAGACCCCGTCCGACAACAACCCGCGCACCGACCCGATCCTCGCGTTTCACTTCAAGGGCAAGGGCGACTACATCATGTTGCGCTGCAACAAGGTCCCCGAGATCTCGATCAAGGGCCGGGACCAGACCGCGGGGGAGGTCAAGTTTTTTGCGTACAGCGACTTCTCGGACTACAACGAGGACGATGTCCTGTTCCGGCTGAAGGACTCCGTGAGCCTGATCGAGCTCTACCCCAAGGGGGCGGTCGAGGGAAGGAAATTCGAGTCCTGGAAAGAGTTCACCGACTGGCTCGACACGCTGGACGAGAGCGGCGTGCAGATCTCGCTCAAGCTGCCGTGCCTGGTCTACGCCGCCGTGCGCGGCCAGCTGCCGTCGATGCAGAACTTCATCGTCGAGGCGATCAAGCAGGCCCTCAAGACCGGGAACGAGCCGTCCGGCGCGTGAGGCCCGTGGCCCAGCGCGCCGCCGTCGCCGCGCTGGCGATGGCGCTGACGGTGACGGCGGCCCTCGGAGCGGGCGAGCGGAAACGCATCCCGCCCGGCACTCAGGGCGTCGTGCACACCGTGGTCGAGGGCAACGTGCTCGAGGAGATTCCGCTGCGCTTTCTCGGGGTCTACGAGGGCGCCGTCGGCCCGGGTTACGACGTCTACCTGGTCGAGCTGGAGGGGCCGGTGGCCGATCGCGTCGGGGTCGCGGCCGGCATGAGCGGCAGTCCCGTGTTCGTCGACGGCGAGATCGTCGGCGCCCTCGCCTACCGGTACGGCTTGCTGCCGAAGCGTGCGATCGGAGGCGTCACCCCCATCGAGGACATGCTCGATTCCGCGCGGGCCGCCACGGCCGTCCCCGCGGCGAGCGGCGGCCCCGCGCCGATCGGCACGCCGCTCCAGATGGCGGGGCTGGCACCCGCCGTCCGCGAGTGGCTCGTTCCACAACTCGAGCGTCACGGCTTCGTGCCCGTCGCCGGCGGCGGCCGGCTGTCGGACACCGATGCGGGCCCGGGCGAGCTGGCGCCCGGAATGCCGGTCGGCATCCAGCTCGTCGGCGGCGACATCAGCATCGCCGCCACGGGAACCGTGACCTGGGTGGACGGCGACCTCGTCTACGCGTTCGGCCATCCCTTCTTCGGTTCGGGACGCGTGGCGATGCCGATGACGACCGCCCGCGTGGTGCACACGGTGTCCGATCTGGCGGGATCGGTGAAGCTGTCCAACGTCGGCCGGGCGGTGGGCGCGATCCTCGAGGACCGCCAGGCGGCCGTGATCGGCCGCAAGGGCGCCGAGGCCCCGATGATCCCGGTCGACGTGATCGTGCGCGGCGGCAGCTACGGCCGGCGGAGCTTTCACTACGAGGTGGTGCGACACCCCCAGTTCGTCCCGTTGCTGGTCTCCGCGGTGACTTCCAGCTCGCTGATCAACAACCCCGGCCACGAGGACGCGCAGACGATCGTGGGGGCGGCGACGGTGCGGCTGCGAGGCCTGCCGGACCTGCCCATCGAGCTGGCCAACACCGGCGACGGACCCGCCAGCGCCGCTCTCGGCACGGCCAGCCGCATCAGCGCCGTGCTCGCGGTGCTGTACCGCAACAGCTTCGCCGAGCCCGAGGTCGAGTCGATCCGGATCGACCTCGGCACGAGCCTCGACCGGCGCGAGTACGAGGTGCAGGAGCTGCTGTACGATCGCGGGCCGGTCGAGCCGGGCGGGAAGATCGCGGTCGAGTGCGTGCTTCGCGGCTGGCGCGGGGAGACCTCGCGACAGGCGTTCGAGCTCGACGTTCCCGCCGGCGTTGCGCCCGGCACCGAGCTGCGGCTCGCGGTCGGCGAGGGCGTGTTCCTGGACCGCGCGCTGGGCCGTCCGATCTCGCGCCGCGTGGCCACCGCCGACGATCTTTCCGCGCTCGTCCGTGCCATCGGCGCGTTGCCGCCGGCCCACCGCCTCACGGCGGTGCTGTACCGACCGTCCGAGGTCGTGGCGGCCGACGGGGTGATGCTGGAACACCTGCCCCCGACCGCCCGCCGGCTGCTCGGCAGCCAGTCGCGGAACAGCACCCGTGCGGCCACGTTGTCCCGTCGCGACGTGACGCTGGACGGAACGGTGACCGGCGGCCGCCTGGCCACGTTCCGGGTCCGCGACGGCGCGGCCCCGGAGTCCCCATGATGCGCGGCGCACTCCTGCTGCTGATCACCCTGTCGGTCCCCCCGGTCGCCGAGGCCGCCACGGTCCGGCACTGGACTCCGGGCTCGGCCGAGGAGCTGTCCCTGGGCACGCTGGACGACGTGGCCGTCGATCGCACGGGTCACGTCCGCCTGGCTCCGGCGCTGGCGACGCTGTGGGGCCCGGAAACCGGCGTGGTGTGGTCGCTGGCGCCGTTCGGCGCCGCCGGGGCGTGGGCCGGACTGTCCGGGCCGGCGCGCGTGCTGCGACTCTCCGCGGGCGAAGCTCCCGAAACGTGGTTCGAGGCGAAGGACGAGGTGCTGGTGACGGCCCTCGTCGCAGACGCCAAGGCGGTCACCTACGCGGTCTCGCCGTCGGGCCGCGTGCTGCGACAGACGCGCCGCGACGATCCCCGGCCGCTGTTCGAGACGGGATCGCTGTTCGTGTGGGCGCTGTCGGCGCGCCCGGACGGAACCGTCTGGGCCGGCACCGGAGCGCCCGGCCGCGTGCTGCGCTGGCGTTCGAAGACCGGCGTGGAGACCGTGTTCGAGTCCGGCGACGATCCGGTCCGCTGCCTGGCCGCGCTGCCGGACGGCAGCATGCTCGCGGGAACGGGGATGCGCGGCCGCGTGATCCGCATCGCGCGCGACGGCAAGCCGTTCGTGCTGCTCGACGCGGACGAGGAGGAGATCGTCGGTCTCGTCGTCGCAAGCGACGGAGCGATCTTCGCGCTCGCGGCGGGCGAGCCCAAGCCCCGCACTCCGGCGCGCCGCCGTGCGGCCGCGAGGCAACCGGTGGGCGACTCGGTCACGGTCAAGGCCGCCGCGCCGGGGGGCGACGAGCCCGAGCAGGGCAAGCCCGAGCAGGACGACCTTTCGGCGGAGGCCGCGCAGGCGTTGACCCAGGCCAAGCAACCGCCCCCGCGCGGCGGAGGCGCGCTGTACCGCATCGATCCCGACGGCACGACCTTCCGCATCTGGACCCCGGCCGAGGACACGCCGTTGAGTCTTGCCGCGACCGCGGCGGGCCGGCTGCTCGTCGGAACCGCCGGGGCCGGGCGGATCTGGGAGGTCGAACGGGACGGCGAGGCGTTCGAGGTGCTGCGGGTCCCCTCGGAGCAGGTGAGCGTCCTGGCGCCCGGGCCCGCAGGGCGGATCCTGGTCGGCGGGGCCGCCGATGCCCGCGTGGGGTGGCTGGGGCCCGGGCCCGCGGAGGCGGGGCAGTGGCTGAGCGAGCCGATCGACGCCGAGGGCGTGGCCGACTGGGGCCGGGTCCGCTGGGACGGCGACGTTCCGCCGGGTGCCGCGCTGTCCGTCGCCGCCCGTTCGGGCAACACGGACGAGCCGGACGAGACGTGGTCGGAGTGGAGCCCGCTCGAGGGCCAGCGACCGGACCGCGGCGTCGCCGCCAACGTTCCGGCGGCCCGCTGGCTCCAGGTCCGCGTGGGGCTGCGCCGCTCCGCGGACGGCCGGTCTCCCGTGCTGCGTCGCATCGAGGCCGCCTACCGAACGCGGAACCACCCTCCGGAGATCCGCCGCTTGACCGTCGAGCCGTACGGGATCGCGTGGCTCCGGGTCCCGTCTCCGTCGCAGGGCGCGCGCGGGCCGCTCGTCGCCGACGACCCCGTCTCGCGCAAGGTGCTCGAGCAGCTCAACGGCGGCCGGATCCGACCCGCACCGATCCGCAAGTACTACGAGCCGGGCGCGCGCACGTTCAGCTGGGAGGCCGAGGACGCCGACGGCGACGCGTTGTCGTTCACGCTGGAGATCCGACGCGACAGCGAGACGGAATGGTTCCCGTTGGCTCGCGGGATCGAGGAGGACTTCTTCAGCTGGGACAGCCGCGCCATGCCGGACGGGGCCTACCGCGTGCGGTTGCGCGGCGAGGACGCCGCGGGCAATCCCGACGGCCGGAGCTTCACGGCCACGCGGGTCAGCGAGCCCTTCCGCGTGGACCACACCCCGCCGCGGTTGGTCGATCTGTCCGTCCGCTCACGCGGCCGGACCTACGAGGTGGAGTTCACCGCCCTGGATCCGGACGGCCGCGTGGAGGCCGTGGAGTACGCGCTCGACGGCAGGACGTGGCGCAGCGTCGATCCGCTGGACGGGGTGGCCGACTCCGAAGAGGAGCGCTACCGGGTGGAGATCCCGCTCGACGGCGTGCCCGAAGCCGGCGGCCACCTGGTGCTGCGGGTCACCGACGCGTTCGGGAACCTGGGCGGCGAGATGCGCCGGCTGCAGTCGCGTTGACGCCGGGCCGGTCGCCGGAGCGTCAGCCCCGCCGCAGGCGCCGCGACCAGCCCCGCACCCGCTCCATGCCGTCGCGCACCGCAGCGCTGTCGGCCCGGCCGAGCCTCCGGTCCAGCCGGCGCTCGAGGCGTTCGAGCAGCAGCCGGTAGGCCTCGCCCGTGGTCAGCCGGCCCAGGGCGTCGCCGTCGGGGCCGATCAGGTCGACCCGGCCGGCGTCCAGCAGATCGAGACCCTCGTCCGATTCGGGATCGATCAGCCGGACGAGGCGGCGGCCGATGCGTTGCTCGATCGGCCCGGGCCGCCCGTCTCCCAGCAGCGTGCCGCGGTAGGTCGGCGTGCGCGACGTCGGCCGCGCACGTGTCGCTCGCGAACTTCTTTCCATGGGTGCCCTCTTCACCCACCGCAGCGCCATCGTAGCACGGCTCAGCCGGCCTGCCTCCCGCTTCCCGGCCACCCCGCAGGGTCGGTCGAGGGGGCGTCGCCGATGTTGACGCCGCGGTAGCGGCCCACCCGGTTGCGCCCCGCCTCCTTGGCCTGGTACAGGGCCTGGTCCGCGTTCTTGATCAGGTCGTTGCCGTTCGAGCCGTCCATCGGAAACGAGGCCACGCCCCCGCTGATCGAGATCCGGCCGTGAGGCTGGGTCTCCCCGTGCTGGAACGGGTAGGAAGCGACCGCCTCCCGGATCCGTTCCGCGAGCGACAACGCTTCGGCGGCGTCGACGTCCGGCATCGCCACGATGAACTCCTCACCCCCGTAGCGTGCCAGCATGTCGACGGGTCGCACCTTGTCGCGGACGACCCGCGCCAGCGTCTTCAGCAGGTCGTCGCCGGCCATGTGGCCGTTGGTGTCGTTGTAGTGCTTGAAGTGATCGATGTCGAAGATGAACACCGAGGCCTTGCGCGCCTCGCGCTCCGCCGTGGTCATCAGGATCCCGAGCTGCTCCAGGAACGCGCGCTTGTTGGTCAGGCCGGTCAGGCCGTCATTGTTCGCCTGCTCCCGGAGCTGGCGCAGGTTGTACGAGTTCATCAGGGCCAGCGAGCCCAGGTTGGTCACCATCTGGATCATCAGCTTGGGATCGCGCGGCCGGGCGCTGGACTTGCCCACGCACAGCACGCCCAGCAGCTCCTCCTGCTTGTCGGAGTGGTGGACCAGCGGTGCGATCAGGTCGAGATGGAACGAGGGATGGTTGTGCGCGACGGTGTTGCCCTCGGTTCGCGAGAAGTTCAGCCAGTCCTCGGTCGCCATCTCGATCCTGTGCTCGGCGACCCAGCCGATCTTGCCCGCGCCCAGCGCGATCACCGAGGCGGTGTGCGGGATCTTGCTCAGCCCGTGGTGGGCGCGCAGCCGCAGCGCGGTGTCCTGCTTGGCGGCCCCGGGCGCGCCGTACAGGAACAGCAGCACCTGCTCCGGCTCGAAGATCGCGGTGGCCAGCTGCACGATCAGGTTCGGGACCCGGTTGGGGTCCAGGTGCGCCATGTTCAGCTCGCGCACGACGCTGGGCAAGAACCGCACCAGGCTGGCCACGGTGCGCTCGTCGGCGCGCAGCCGCGCCACCATGCGCATCTGTTCCCGGGCCTGGGTTTCCGCGCGCGTCTTCTCGACCCGCAACTGCTCCAGCTCGTCGGAGCGGGCCCGGCGAAACGATCGCAACCGGGTCAGCACCAGCCCGGTGATCAGGGCCGCGGCGCTGAGCATCAGGCCCTCGGCGGACAGCAGCCGGTCGACGACGGTTTCCAGCACGTTCGCCCTCTTCCCCGTGTCGCGATTCAATGCAATCGGCGTTCCCGGATGCGGATGTCCGGCCGGCTGACGCAACCTCCCGCCGGCCAGTGACTTCCGGAATCGGTCGGTCCCCCGGCCCTGGCGGGGTGACCCAGTTTGGCCCGTTTTTGGCAGCGCGGTGACAATTCACGGCAGCGCCGCAGGGCCCCCGGCCCCGGGTCGATCGGGCCTGTAGAATGACCCGCGTGCTGAAGGTCAACGAGATCTTCCATTCGATCCAGGGCGAGTCGACCCGCGCGGGGCAGCCCTGCGTGTTCGTGCGGCTGAGCGGCTGCAACCTGCGCTGCGTGTGGTGCGACACGGCCTACGCGTTCCACGAGGGCCGCGCGATGTCGGTGGACGACGTGCTCGCCGCGGTGGAGCGTTACGATTGCCCGCTGGTGGAGGTCACCGGCGGCGAGCCCCTGTTGCAGCCCGAGGTGATCCCGTTGATGCAGGCGTTGCTGGAGCGCGGTCGGCGGGTGCTGCTGGAGACCGGCGGCAGCCTGCCCATCGAGGCGGTGCCGCGGGGCGTGGGACGGATCGTCGACGTGAAGTGCCCCGGCAGCGGCGAGGTCGAGCGCAACCGCTGGGAGAACCTCGACGACCTGCGGCCCGGCGACGAGCTGAAGTTCGTGGTCCGGGACCGGGCCGATTACCAGTGGGCGGCGGAGCAGGTGCGCCGGCGGGGTCTCGACCGGCTCGCGCCGGTGCTGTTCTCGCCCGTGCACGACGAGCTCGATCCGGGCCGTCTGGCGGAGTGGGTGCTGGAGGACCGTCTGCCGGTGCGGGTCCAGATCCAGCTCCACAAGACGCTGTGGCCCGGGGTCGAGCGCGGCGTCTGATGGGCACCGGCGGCGCAGCTCCCGGCCCGGCCGTGGTGCTGCTCTCGGGCGGGCTGGACTCGGCGACGACCCTCGCCCACGCGCTGCGCGCCGGCTACCGGGCGCACGCGCTGACGGCGGCGTACGGGCAGCGACACGCCCACGAGGTCGAGGCCGCGCGTCGCGTGGCGGCCTCGCTCGGCGCGGCCTCCCATCGCGTCGTCACCGTGGACCTCGGGTTCGCCGGCGGTTCGGCGCTGACCGATCCCGCGATCGAGGTGCCGAAGGCGCGCTCGGACGAGGACATCGCATCGGGGATCCCGGCGACGTACGTGCCGGCGCGCAACACCGTCCTGCTCTCGCTGGCCCTGGCCTGGGCGGAGACGCTGGGGGCGCGCGACCTGTTCCTCGGGGTCAACGCGATCGACTACAGCGGGTACCCGGACTGCCGGCCGGAGTTCCTGGAGGCGTTCGAGCGGTTGGCCAACCTGGCCACGCGCGCGGGCATCGAGGGCCGGAGGTTCCGCATCCACGCGCCGTTGCTGCGGATGACCAAGGGGCAGATCGTGAAGCTGGCGCTCGAGCTGGGGGTCGATCTCGCGTCGACGGTTTCGTGTTACGACCCGGGCCCCGGGTCCCGGCCCTGCGGCGAGTGCGACGCGTGCAAGCTGCGGCGCCGTGGCTTTCGCGAGGCCGGCGTCGCGGACCCGGCCGGCTAGGTCGTCCGCGCGCGCTGCTCGTCGGCCAGCCGGCGCAGCTCGGCGGCGATCTCCCCGCCGCCGGCGACGCTGTCGGCGCGGGCGGCCAGCGCGGAGATCACCTCGGCGTCGTGAGCGGTCCGCTCCCGGAGCGACTCGGCCATGCGGTTGAACGCGCTCTCCAGCTCGCGCAGGTTGTCACCCTTGCGGAGCAGCAGCCGGACGTTGTAGTGGCCGGACTGGACCTTCCGCAGATGGCGCTCGATGTTGAAGGCCGCGCCGGCCGTCTTGTGGCTTTCCAGGATGCTGATCACGAACACGCCGCCCAGGAACACCAGCGATCCCGCGATCATCAGGATCAGCTGGATCTGGTCCTGGGCCCCGATGAGCTCCTCGAGCTCGGGCGCGACGCGGGCCATGGCGTCCCGGTTGATCGCGCCGGCGAGGTACACGCTGACGTTGAAGAACAGCAGTAGCAGCAACGTCAATGTTGCACTCATCATTCCGACGCGGAACTGGAACCGGCGGTTGACCAGGAACCGGCGCCGGCGGAACGCTCGACCGAGGACCGAAGTTTTGGCCTGCATCGGAAAAACCCCTGAAAGTCCTAAAATTAGAGTCCCGGCCGGTCCCGCGTCAAGCTACACTTGAGATTGCCCGGGCGCGCCTTCCGGGCTACGATGCGCCCGTCCCGACCGTCGGAGGAGCCGGATGGAGAACAAGGTCGTCGTCCATATGAAGGACGGGGCGATCCACAAAGGGCTGACCCAGGACTTCGACGCCGGGAGGGAGAGCTTCCACCTGCTGCCTGCCGAGGGCGGGGGAGTCCCGCTGAAGGTGCCGGTCGAGGAGATGAAAGCCCTGTTCTACGTGAAAAGCTGGATGGGCAACCGGGATTTCGTGGCGCGCCAGCAGTTCGACGATGCGCGGCGGTCCGGCCGCAAGGCGATCCTGACCTTCGAGGACGGCGAGACGATGTGGGGCACGATCCCGGACTCGTCCGAGGAAGGCCGCGGTTTCTTCTTTTTTCCGGTCGACGACGAGGACAACAATATCCGCATCTTCGTGGTCCGCTCCTCCCTGAAGGAGATGCAGCTCGTGTCCTGAAGAGCGGCCCGGCAAAGCTTGGTTTCTGGACTTCTTCCGGAGCAGCCCGGAGGGAAAGCGAGGCAGACGTGAACAAGGCGCAACTCGTCGAGATGGTGGCGGAGCGGACCGGCCTGCCGCTGCGCGACGCGAGGTCCGCCGTGGACGCGATCTTCGACCCGGACCCGGCCATCGGCCTGATCGCGGCCGAGCTGGTCAACGGTGGCAAGGTCGCTATCAGCGGTTTCGGGACTTTCGAAGCCCGCGAGCGCAAGGCCAGGACGGGACGCAACCCGCACACCGGTGAGACGCTGGACATTCCCGCCACCCGCGCTCCCGCCTTCAAGGCCGGCAAGCCGCTGAAGGAAACCCTGCGGCGGTAGGAGTCGGGGCCCGGGAAGTCTCGACGTCCCGACCGTCACCGAGGGCCCATGGCCGGCTCCAAGACCCGGTCCGAGCGGGGGCGCAAGCGGCGCCGCGGCAAGCGCGCGTCGCGGGGCAGGCTGCTGCGCCTGCTCGCAGCCTCGTCGTCCGTGGTTGCCGTCGTGGCTGCGGCGGTCTCGCTCTATCTCTACGTCGACGTCACAACCCGTTTCGAGGGACGGCTGTGGAAGCTGCCGTCCCGGATCTACGCCGACGCCACCGTGCTGCGCCCCGGCGCCGCGCTCGGCGCCGACGCGCTGGTCCGCCGGCTGGAGCGTGCGGGTTACGCGCGGTCGGCCGACAGCCCGACCCGCCCCGGGCAGTTCCGCGTGCACGGGCGGACCGTCGAGATCCTGCCGCGCCCGGTGGGGCCGCGCTCCGCCGGGGCCGCCGCTCCGCGCGCGGTGGCGGTGCGTTTCGACGGCACGTGGATCTCCTCGATCCGCGAGCTGGACGGCCGGCGTGTCGCGCGGCTGGAGCTGGAGCCGGAGCTGATCGCGGCGGTCTACGGCCCGCGCCAGGAGGATCGGGAGGTGGTGCGGCTCGGGCAGGTGCCGGAGCGTTTCGTGCACGCCGTGCTGGCCGCCGAGGATGCCCGCTTCTACGACCACGGGGGCGTGGACCTGCGGGCCGTGCTGCGCGCCGCCGCGGCGAACCTGAGAAGCGGCCGGATCGTCCAGGGCGGCAGCACCGTGACCCAGCAGACGGTCAAGAACCTGTTCCTGGGGCAGCAACGTACGTGGTGGCGCAAGCTGCGCGAGCTGCCGATGTCCGTGTTGCTCGACCTGCGCTACCCCAAGGACCGCATCCTGGAGGTGTACCTGAACGAGGTCTACCTGGGACAGCGGGGCAGCGTGGCGATCTGCGGGGTCCAGGCGGCGGCGCGGTTCTACTTCGGCCGCGACCTGGGCGACCTGACGACCGGGGAGTCGGCGCTGCTGGCGGGCCTGATCAAGAGTCCCGGCCGCTACAACCCGTTCGTGAACCCCGAGCGCGCGCTCGAGCGGCGCGACCAGGTGCTCGAGGCGATGCACCGCGCCGGGTTCATCGACGCCGCCGAGCTGGAACGGGCCCGCGCCGAGCGGGTCGAGCTGGGCAGCGGCGGCGGCGGCTTCACGCGTGCCCCGTACATCGTCGACTACGCGATCGCGCAGGTCTCCGAGCTGTACCCGCGGCGGGTGCTGGAGGAGCAGGGCCTGTCGATCGTGACCACCGTGGACACGTTGCTCCAGGAGAGTGCCGAGCGCGCGCTGTCCGAGGGCCTGGAGCGGCTGGAACGGGAGGCGCCGCTGGTCCGGAGACAGCGGGGTGAGCGGACCTTGCAGGGTGCGCTGGTCGTGCTGGACCCGCGGAGCGGCGCGATCCGGGCGATGGTCGGCGGGCGCGACTACAAGAGCTCGCAGTTCAACCGGGCCGTCCAGGCCCGGCGGCAGCCGGGCTCGTGCTTCAAGCCGTTCGTCTTCGCGGCGGCGTTCGAGCGCGCCATCGCCGGCGAGCCCGGTGGGTTGACGCCGGCCTCACGGCTCGACGACGAGCCGATCGAGCTGCTGGCCGGCGGGCGGCCGTGGCGACCCGAGAACTACGACGGCCTGTACCGCGGCCCGGTCAGCGTGCGGGTCGCGCTGGAGCGCTCGCT
>JBFKMV010000152.1:0-12863 GCA_041629655.1 Candidatus Polarisedimenticolaceae bacterium | reverse complement strand
GATCCCGAACGACCGCTGGAATGGAACGAGCTGGTGCGGAGGTTCTTCGCGACCTGACCGGTCAGCTCGCCTCCTTCAACCCGCCCGTCAGCTCGAGGTTCGCCGCCTGATCGCTGGTGCGGCTGAAGTCCAGGGCTTCGGCATGCCAGGGGGCCCGGCACCGGGGGGAGAACGCCGGGCCCCGCAGGCGGGCTCAGGAGCAGGGGGGTTCGGTCACATGCTGGGGGGCAACAGGACGCCCGTCCCGATCACGTGCACCACACCGTTACAGGCTTCGAGGTCGGGCAGCGCGATCTCGGAGTCGTTGATGAACGGCGCGCCGGACTGCACCGAGGGAGTGGTGAAGTCCTTGCTCAGCATGCGGATCTGGCTCGAAGTCAGCACCGCGTCCGACAACCGTTTGCCGGGCGCGACGTGGTAGGTCAGCACGTTGGTCAGCATGTCCACGGGCAGCGCGTTGACCAGGTCGATGCCGGTGTTCCCGGCGCCCAGCACGGTCTCGGCCGTGGCGTCGAAGGCGTCGTTGGTCGGGGCGAAGACGGTGAAGTTGCGGTTGCCGTCGAGCACGTCGACCAGGTCGGCCTTGACCACGGCCGCGACCAGGGTCGACAGCTCCGGAGTGGCGACCGCGAGATCGACGATCGAGTCTCCGTCGCTGCAGTTGCCGGCGAAGGCGGCGGGAGCGAACGCGAGCGCGATCAGGATGGCAATCAGTTTTCGCTTCATTTTCGGGCCCTCCACTGGAGTCTCTTGTTTGTCTAGGACATTCAAAAGACATAGTGCCGGACCCGAGCCCGCCCTGCCAATTTTTCTCGCGGAAATCGCTACCAGGACTCCGTCCCCGGCTCCCCCTTGAACGGCCCGACGACATCGGAGGTGACCCAGCCGCCGTAGAACCGGCCGGGCTGGGGGCGCGCCTCCTCGCCGTCCACCGTGCAGCGGTCCATCGCCGCCGGATAGAACGCGACGTGGTCCCGGATCGGCTCGAAGCCCGCGGTCGGCTCGGGGTAGGTCCAGCCCGCCGCCTCGGCCGACCGCTCGCCGACCCTCACCGTCACGTAGCGGGCGAGTCCCTTCCACTCGCAGAACGAGCTGCGCGAGGTCCTGACCAGCAGGTCGCGTCGCAGGTCCTCGGGCGGGATGTAGTACACGGGCGGATGGCTGGTCTCGAGCACCCGCCACGCGCGCCGGGTGTCGGCGATCGCCACGCCGTTGAACGTGACCCGGATCCGTTTTCCGACCGGCTCGAGGCGCGGCGGGCGCGGGTAGTCCCAGACGGACTCCTGTCCCGGGCCGGGTGCGATGCGCTCAGGACGCATGACCGCCCTGTGTTCCGCGGCGCTTGCGCAGGTAGCGCGCGATGCCGTCCACCGACATCACACGCGGGTTGGCCAGCTCGTAGGCCCGGGCGTCTTCGGCGGTCAGCCCGACGGCCAGCGCCCGCTCGCGCATCCGCGAGGAGAACTCGGCGATCATCGCTTCGCGGTCGAGGCCGCGCTCCAGCATCTCCGCGATCCAGGCCACGCCGTCGTCGAGAATCTGCTCGAACCGTACCAGCTCGGCATCGACCTCCGACGCGGCGCCGAAGTGCGTGCGGTGGATCTCGCGCAGCCCCAGCGCGCGCAGGCGCGCCAGCGTCGGCTTCCACGCCTGGAGATCGAACTCCGGCGGCGGCGCGGGCAGATCGACCCAGCGCTCGCCGGGCAGCCGGATGCCCGCGGCGTCACCGGTGAACGCGATGTCGTCCAGCCGATAGACGTGGTGATGGCCGGCGTGCCCGGGGGTGTCGATGGCCGTGATCTCGAGGCCACCCACCTCCAGCACCTGCCCGTCCGCGACGACGCGAACGCGATCGGTGGGGGCCGGCAGCACCTCTCCCCACAGCACGTCCATGCGCTCGCCATAGATCCGCGCCGCGCTCGACAGCAGCCGCGTCGGATCGACGAGGTGCGGCGCGCCGACCGGATGCACCCACACCCGCGCCCCCTGCTGCGCCCACCAGCCCGCGGCCCCTGCGTGATCGAGGTGGATGTGGGTGACGAGGACGTCGCGCACGTCCTCCGGCTTGACGCCGTGCTCGGCGAGCCCGGACAGCAGCGCCGGCAGCGTCGTCGCGGGCCCGGTCTCGATCAGCACCGGTCCCGCCGGTCCCCGGACCAGGAACGCGGCGATCACGTGGGGCTGGCCCTGGAAGTGGAGGTCGATGGTCTCGACGCGGTTCACTCCGGCAGTCTATCCCACCGCGGCGTGCGCCGGTACGGACCCGCGCGGAACCGGGCTCACGCTCCTCTCCGCAGGTAGACCGTGCCGTTGGCCGTCTCGAAGTAGTAGCGCGGTCCACCGCCGTTGATCCGCCCGCGCAGCACCCGCGTCTCGCGGGGATCGAGCCCCGAGACGTCTGCGGACGCGAGGCCCGTGCCGGACGCGTCCTCGAGCACGAAGTCGCTCTCCACGCCGCCGCGGTTGTAGCGGATGCTCAGGTCGGCGGCGGTTCCGGCCGGCAGCGAAACGTCGACGCTGCCGTTCAGCGTCGAGAACGCCATCGCCGTCTCGCCGTCGACGTGGTCGAACGAGGCGTCGATCGAGCCGTTGCGCGCGTGGACCGACGCTGCTCCGCGGAGCTGTCGCAAGGCCACCGAGCCGTTGCGATTGCTGACCTCGACCGCCCCGCCGGCGCCGTCGACGAGCACCTCGCCTCCCCGGCGAACTTCCAGAGCCAGCGACGTTCCTCGCGGAACCAGGATCTCCAGCTCGATGCTGTGGAACCCCTCGCCGGCCTCGACGCGCAGCTCGAGCTCGTTCTTCCGCAGCACCGGTTGGACGTCGACGCCGGGGGTGACCGTCGCGCTCACCGCCACCCACTCCGCATCGTGCTCCGCGACGCGGATCTCGCCCCAGTCGATGCCGGTCTGGACGAGCGCGGGACCGGACCGCGGCTCGAAGAACACCGGGGGCAGCTCGATCCGCGTCGTGTCCGCGGCTTCGATCGCGGCGAAAGGAAGCTGGAGGCAGGCGTAGCAGACCAGGCCGAGCAGACCGATCGTTCTCATGTCCGGTTCCTCCGTTGACGAAGTGTTCGAGCGGCCCAGCGGGCCTTTTCGCTGACCAGCGGGTCGTCGGAGGCTTGATCCGCGAGCCGCTCGATGGCGGGGAGCGCCGTGGTGGCCGAGCGCTCGACGAACAGGTCGAGCAGGACGATGTTCATCAGCGGCTCGCCGTCGGCGTCGAGCATGCCGGTCAATGTCGCGAGCAGCTCCGGATCGTCGAGGTGCGGCCCCAACCCCTGAGCAGCCAGCATCCGCACGTTCAGGTCGCGGTCCGCCGCGGCCAGCGCGGCGAGCGCGCTGCGCGATCGCGCATCCCGTGCGGCGGCGGGAGTCAGCGCCGTGACGGCCGTCAGGCGCGAGGTGGCCGTCGCCCCGGGAAGCGCCGCGAGCGCCAGGGCGTGTCGCGCCTCGCGGAGCTGAAGCTCGAGCGCGGCGCTGCCGGAGGGCCCGTCGGTAATCGGCGCGAGCTGCCGCGTCCCGACGATCCCCAGCAGCAAGCCGGCGGCAAGCGCCGCGGCGAGTCGCCAACCCGTCGACCTCCGGTGCCGCGCATTCGCCCGTGCGTCGTGAAGCGCCGCCGAAAAACGGGCGGCCAGGTCCGGCGGCGGTGCCGGGCTCGCCAGCGCGCCCAGCCGCCCCCACAGCCGGCGGAGACGCTCGCGCTCGTCATCGTCGGCGCAGTGCCGGAGCACGGACTCCAGGTCTTCGTCAGCGCGGTGTCGGCTCATGGTTCTCCCTCAGCAACCGCTCGAGACGCCGCAGGGCGCGGAAGACGCGCAGCTTCACCGCCCCCTCGGAACACCCGACGAGGCGCGCGATGTCGCGATGGCTCAGGCCCTCGAAGCGCGCCAGGACCAGGATCTCGCGCTGTGCGGGCTCCAGCCGCCCCAGGGCGGCGATCAGTCGACGGCGTTCTTCGGTTGCGAACAGGACCGCGGAAGGCGAGGGAAGCTCGCTCGCCAACTCGTCGGGATCGATCTCGCGGGCCGCGGCGGGAGGGGGCTTCCGTCCGTGATCGGCCAGGACGTTGCGCGCCACGCCGTACATCCAGCGCACGAATCCGCCGCGGCGGGCCTTGAAGCTGGCGTGATAGCGCAGGATTCTCAGGAAGACGTCGTGCGTGAGCTCTTCCGCGGTGGGCCTCGAACCCGTGGTACGCAGGAAAAAAGCCCAGATCCTGGCGTGATGGCGCTGGTAGAGCGCCGCGAGCGCGGCGGGATCGCCGTGCGCGACCGCCGCCATCGCTCGCTCGTCGCTGCCTTCCGCCGAACCGTCCACGAGTCTCGCCTCCCTCGTTGTCCTTATACCTTCGATTGCTCGAGAGGTTACGGGGGTGGGTGGACGGAGTGCTCGAGGCTCTCGACCTGGGCGCCGACGGTCGGGCTTCAGCGCTGGCGCCAACCTCGCGGGTTCTCGGCAAGCTCGCGCCGCCGCTGCTCCAGGATCGCGCGCAAGTCCTCCACCACCTCGGGGTGCCGCTCGGAGACGTCGTAGGACTCGTCGGGATCCGCCGCGAGATCGAACAGGTACGGTCCCCGCCGGCTCGTCGGCGCCCAGGGCCAGTCCATCGGGTTGCCGAACGGCACGCGGTGCGGGTCGTGGTACTTGAAGCGTCCCACGCGGACCGCGCGCGGCACGCCGAGCTGGTGGAACAGGATCGCCGTGGGGTGCGTCTGATCGCCGCGCTCGGGCGTGATCCCGAGCAGCTCGGCCAGGCTCCGTCCCTCGATCACGCGATCGGGCGGGGGCGGGAGCCCGGCCAGCTCCAGCAGCGTCGGAAACAGGTCGATCGCGATCACGGGCTCGTCGATGACCTGCCCGGGCGCAACGCGGCCCGGCCAGGCCGCGATCAGCGGAACCCGCATCCCGCCCTCGAACACGTCGAACTTGCGTCCGCGCACACCTCCCGGGCTGCCCTGAAACCACGGCCCGTTGTCGCTGGTCACGACCAAGAGCGTGTCGCCGGCGACGCCGGCATGCGCGAGCGCGTCGACGATCCGGCCCACGCTCGCGTCCAGCTCCTCGACGACGTCGCCGTACAGCCCGGCCGCGGAGCGCTTGTGGGCCCCGGCGGAGGCGTGTAACGGCACGTGGGGGAACGTGTGCGGAAGGTAGACGAAGAACCGGCGCTCGCGATGCCGCTCGATGAAGGCGACCGCGCGGTCGGTGTAGCGGCGGGTCAGCGTGGTCTGGTCGATCGGATGCGGCTCGACGACGGTCCGGCCCTCGAGCAGCGCGGGCTGCCCTTGATCGTTGCTGTGCAGCAGACCGTAGAAACTGTCGAAGCCCAGATCGCCCGGCAACGACGGCGACTCGTCGCCGAGGTGCCACTTGCCGAACAGGCCCGTCGCGTAGCCGGCGGCCCGGAGCACGTCGCCGAGAGTGATCTCCTCGGCCGGCAGCCTCCGGTTGCGCCAGCCGACGCGCAGCAGCAGGTCCTGCCAGGTTCCGGGGGCCTGGACCACGTGATCGAGTCCCGAACGCACGGCGTAACGCCCGGTCAGCAGCCCGGCCCGCGCGCCCGAGCAGTAGGGCGACGCCGAGTAGGCGTGCCGGAACGTCGCGCCGGTGGCCGCAACGGCGTCGAGGCGCGGGGTCCGGATGGCGCGGCTTCCGTAGACGCCGATGTCGCCGTACCCCAGATCGTCGAAGACGATCAGGACCAGGTTGGGGCCGGAGCCGGTCCGCTCCGCGTCTTTCCGGATGCCGTCGAGATAGGCGCGCTTGGACTCGAGACGCTCCGCGTCGTCGGTCTGGCGATGGAGCACGATCCGGGCGGCGAGGACCGCGAGGCCCACCAGCACCAGGCCGGCGGTCGCGATGCCGAGCCAGCCGGCGACCTTGACGACCCGCGCGAGCATTCGTCGAACGGGGTCAGTGGGCGCGGGCGACGAGGAACGTGATGTCGTCGTCGAGCTTGTCCATGTCCTGGAACGCCTGGCAGGCCCGGTAGAGCTCGCGGGTGATGGACTCGGGCGCCCCGTCCTGCCCGGCGAGGAACTCCTGCAGTCGCTCCGCGCCGAAGGTCCCGCCGTCGGTGCCGGTCATCTCCAGCAGGCCGTCGGTGTAGAGCAGCAGCGTCTCTCCGGGCTCGAGCCGGTCCTCGTCCTCCTGGTAGCGCTGACCGGAAAACATCCCGATCGGTCGCGAGTTGGAAACCAGCTCCCGCACCCGTCCGTCGGCCCCGCGGATCAGCCCCGCCGGGTGGCCCGCCGACGTGAAGCGCAGGCCGCCCTCGCCGTCCAGGACCAGGAACACGCCCGTGGCGAACAGCGACCGCCCGTCGGTGCGGACGCAGGCGGCCAGGGCGTCGTTCAGCTGCGCCGCCAGCTCGCCCACGCGATCCCGCGCGGTCACGTTGTCGATCATCACCTTGAGGATCGCCGACGCCAGTCCGCTCCTCACCCCGTGCCCCGACAGGTCGACGATCCAGATCAGGAACTTCCCGCCGGACAGCGACTGCCACCCGAACAGGTCTCCGCTCATGTGGCAGAACGACTCCAGAACGGCGGCGATCGACACCGGCGCGTCGGGGGGCAGCTCGCGCGGGAGCAGGTGGAACTGGAGCTTGTGCGCCAGGCGCAGCTTGAGCTCCATACCGGGGAACAGGTGTGGCACGTAGTAGAAGCGGACCAGCTCGTGCTCGGCCAGCTCGACCCGGCCGCGCGGACCGGCGCTGCCCCAGTCCGGCGCCGGGTGTCGCTCCAGCTCGAGAATCGCGCTCTCGATCAACGCCGGCAGCGTGCGGCCGCCGATCTCGTAGTCCAGGTCGAACAGCCGCTCGAAGTCCTCGAGGAGACGCCGCATGCGCACAGGTTAGCACCGCGCGGGGAGCGCTTCGCTATAATCGCGCCGATGAGCTGGGCCCTGACGGCGGCGTTCCTCTCGGGCTTCGCCTGGGCCGGGCTGGACATCGCGCGCAAGTCGCTGGCGCGGGACTTCCGTCCGACCGTCGTCGCCGCGGGACTGTCGGCCGGACTCGCCGTGCTGTTCGGCGTCTGGGCCGTGGCCACGTCACCGGTGCTGCGGCCGGCCGCCTACGTACCGCCGGCGCTGGTGTCGATCGTGCTCAGCCTGGCGATCCAGCTGTCGATCCTGGAGTCGGTGCGGCGCGGGGAGCTGAGCCGGACGATCCCGCTGCTGTCGCTGACGCCGGTGGCCACGGCGCTGTTCGGCCTGGCGGTGCTCGGCGAACGACCGTCGCCGCGGCAGTGGGCCGGGATCGTGCTGGTGTTCCTCGGCGCGGCCGCCCTCGGACTGGCGCAGTCGCGGCGCTCGGGGGACTCGCCGTCCCGCCGCGGCGGCGGCTGGATCATGCTGCTGGCGGCGCTGTGCATCTCGGCCGCCGCGCCCTTCGACAAGCTTGCCATCGCGGCCAGCTCGCCCGCGCTCCACGGCTGCGTGCAGAGCGCCGTCGCGGCGGCGCTGCTGCTGGGCTGGCTGGCCTGGCGGGGTCACCTGGGCCTCGTCGGCGAGAGCTTCCGGCGCCGGCCGGCGATGACGGTCGCCGCCGGCCTGGGCTTCGCGGCGCTGGGACTGCAGCTCGTGGCCTACCAGAGTGTGATGGTCGGCGTGGTGGAGACGATCAAGCGCGTGGTGGGCCTCGTGTCGTCGCTGATCGCCGGACGGGTCGTGTTCGGGGAACGGCTGAGCTGGAGCACGCTCGGCGGTGTGGCGCTGATGGCTACGGGCTTGACCCTGCTGCTGAGCTGACCGGCTTCGGCTGGGGTCCGGGCTTCGGCTCGTCCGGCCGGCCGATGGCGTAGAGGTATTTCGAGGTGCGCAGGAAGATCTGCCCGTGGGCGATCGCCGGCGAGCTGAGCGTGAAACCCTCGACCTCGTTCCGGGCCAGCAGTCGGAACTCGGCGCCCGCCTCGAACACCGCGGTGACCCCGGACTCGTCCGTCGCGTAGACGCGGCCGTCGGCCAGCACCGGGGAGGCGCTGTGGTTTCCGGTCTCGAGCCGTTCCGGTCCCCACACCGGCCGGCCCGTCGGGAGGTCGTAGGCCGTCGCGACCCCGCGGTCGGTCACGACGTACAACCGCTTGCCGTCGCTGACCGGGCTGGGAACGTCGGTGCTCTTGTCGTGACTCCACGCGACGTGCGTGCCGGCGACCTCGCCGCTGCCTCCCGGTCGCAACGCCACCAGGGGTTTGCGCTTGCCGGAGGCCACCAGCAGTCCCGCGGTGTAGACGGGAGTCGTGACGATGCGCCAGGACGGGTTGTCCTCGGGGTTCAGCACCGTCGCGCGCCAGCGCTCCTTGCCGGTGGCCGGATCGTGGCCGGACACGGCGTCGCCGCCGCTGATCGCCAGCTCCAGCTTGCCCCGGTGCCGGTAGATCATCGGCGTCGCGTAGGAGTCCGGCGACTCGGCGCGCGCGCGGGTCGCCCGCTCGACGCGCCAGCGGTTCTTGCCCGTCTTCGCGTCGATCGCCAGCACGTACGACGGGTCGTCGGTCTTCATGCCGTGGAGCACCTGCACGTAGAGCGTCCCGTCGTGCAGCAGCGGCGAGGAGGCGTAGCCCCACATCAGCCCGAACTCGCCGTACTCCGCCTGGAAGTCGCGCACCCAGCACTCGTTGCCCTCGAGGTCGAAGCACTTGAGCACGCCGGTGCCGGTCATCGCCCAGACGCGCTTGCCGTCGGTGACCGGCGAGGGCGAGGCCATGTCGTGCTTGCGCGACGCGGCGTTGCCCCCCGAGACGCGGCGCTTCCACAGCACCTGTCCGTCGCGGCGTCCGACCGACCACAGCTCGATGGCGTCGTTCTGCTCCGGGTCGTAGGAGACCATCAGGAACACCCGGTCGCCCCAGACGATCGGCGACGCCCCGCCCGTGCCCGGCAGCGAGAGCGTCCAGACGACGTTGTCCTCGGGACCCCAGACCAGCGGCAGGCCGGTCTCGGGACTGCTGCCGTCGAGCGCGGGGCCGCGCCACTGCGGCCAGTCGGCGGCCTGGATCGGGATGCCGAGCGCCAGCAGCGCGAGCAGCGTGGGGGCCAGCGGCTTGAATCTCATGTTTCTCCTCGGTGAGGATCCGTGAGCGGATCATTGTAGCTTGCGCCGAGGCGCCGGGATGGATGTGAAATCCACCCGCCCGGGTTACCTAACCAGGACAGGCCCTTGGCCGGTGGAGGGGACGATGCACGAAGACAAGCGCAAGCAGAACACGGCGAAAGAGATCGAGGACGACCGGCTGGCCGGCATCTCCGGGGGCGTCGAGCGGATCTCGGGCCCGGTCGAGAAGGAGGAGCGCCCGGACGAGAAGAAACAGGTGCTCGACAGCCGGCTGGGCTGAGCCCCGCGATCGACTCGTCGGCTCCGCGGTAGCCGCGCTCGGCCCGGGCCGAGCTATCGAGCGCCGGCTGCGGCGGGGGCGGCGGCGGTCGATCGATCGGAACCGGGGCGCCAGCGGAACGCGGCGATGCCCTGAAGCTCGCGGACGAACACCTGGTCGCCGCTGACCGCCAGGTGTCCCCAGGTCTCCTGGTCGCTGACCTTGCGGGAGTCGAGCAGCTCGAAGGCCTCGGGGTTGGCCCGCAACAAGTACAAAGTGCCGTTCTGGTCGAGGGCCAGGATCTTGTCGCCCTGGTGACCCATGCTCCAGTACTTGCCGAGGGACGAGCTGCGCCAACGCGACTCGCCGCTGGCCAGCTCGATGCACTCGAGACGACCGTTGGCCAGATGCAGGTAGAGGTGGCCGTCGATCACGACCGGAGAGGACATGTAGCCGGTGGACTTGTTGTCCCAGGTCTGCTCGACCTGCATGGTCTCGCCGGTCCCGCGAACCGTGTACAGGAACGAGCGCTGGCGGTAGGGGCTGGTGAAGATCGCGTCCCCCACCACGACGGGGGTCAGGATGTGCATGCCCCGGAAGCTGGGCACGGGCTGCGACCACAGCACCTCGCCCGACTCCGGATCCACGCCGTGGAGCGCCTCGCGGGTCAAGGTCACGATCTGCGGCTTCCCGGCCAGCCTGGCCACGACCGGCGAGGAGAATGCTCCGCTCTCCTGGATCCGGCCCGGGCTCTCCAGCGCGCGCCACACCGTCGCGCCGGTCCGCTTGTCCAGCTTGACCAGCGAGTTGGCGGCCTGGACGTAGACGTGGTCGCCCAGCAGCAACGGCGAGGAGGCGAATCCGAAGTCGGGCACGCCGGTCTTGAACCGGGCGGGAAAATCGACGCGCCACCGCTCCGCGCCGGTCTTGCCGTCGAGCGCCACCAGCACCTCGCCCATGTCCCCGACGAACAGCGTCCGGCCGTCCCAGGCCGGCGTCGAGCGCACCCAGTCGCCGTTGGTCGCGGCGAAGAACGGAACGCTACCCGTCCCGGGCCAGCTCCGGCTCCACAGCACCTCGCCGGTGCGCCGGTCGAGCGCGCGCGCGGCGACCGTCTTCCGGTCGACGGTCTCGACGACGAACACGCGGTCTGGGGCGACGATCGGTCCCGGGTAGCCCTTGCCCAGCTCGACCCGCCACAGCGGCTCCAACCGTTCCAGATCGGCCGGCCAGCCCTGGCCCGGCACGCTGCCGTCGCGCGCGGGGCCGCGCCACTGGTTCCAGGCTCCCGAGGTTTCCGCGTGGAACGAACCGCCGGCCATGGCGGCGAGCGCGATGAGGGCGAGGCGAGCGATCAACGGAGCAGCAGCGCGCATCGTGGTTCTCCCGATACGGGAGTTGTTAGCATGCGCTGCGGCCCGTTTCCACATTATCTCGGCGCGGGCCGCCGCCGGCTCGCCGGACCTGGACCCCGCCGGGCGCCGCTACCGCTTGGTGTAGGTGATCTCCATCATCTTCATTTCCTTGCCGTCGCGTCCCGGTCCGTGCATCTCGAACACCTCGGTGGTCGGGCTGGTCCAGCGGCTGGTCATGCGGACCGTCTTGGGCCCCTTGGTGATCGGATCGTTCCAGGATCCGGTGAAGGTGCAGGCGTGCTGGGCGTCGCAGGTGCCCTCGCTGACCATGATCCCGGTGGACATGCTGTCGGTCCAGGTCGACCAGTACTTGCCCGTGACGTTGTCATAGCCAATCATGCTATGACCGGTGAACGGCATGCCCATCATCGTGGACTGGATCTCCTCGACCATCACGCGGCCGTCGAGCACCATCTTGCGTACCGCGGTGCCGGCGTCCTCGACCGCGGGCGCGCCCGGCTCGTGCCAGCTCTTGACGACCATGTCGTAGGTGCCGGCCGTCGCCGCCAGCGCCTTGTGCGGCTCGCCCGGCGTACCGGCCTGCATGTAGGCCTCCATCTCGGCCATCTGCTCGGGGGTCATCTGCGGCTGCTCCTGCGCCAGGGCGGGAGCGGCGATCAACACCGTGGCTGCCAACAGGATCAGCGTCAACTTGCGATTCATCGTCTTTCTCCTTCAAGGGGTGGGTCCCGGTTTTCGGCTGCCGCCAGTATACCGTCGGCGACGCCCTAGTCCACGGCCAGCCGCCGGACCTCCGCGAACCAGTTGACGATCACCTCCATGTCGCCGCCGGGCGGGTTCTCGACCATCGCGAACCGCTTGCCGTCGGGGTGCACGTCGTACTGGCGCTGCCAGCGGTACTGGGTGTAGTTCCCGCTGAACAGCGTTTCGCGCTTGACCACGCGGAAGCCGGGCTCGGTGACGACGTGCGCGGCGACGAAGTTCTCGCGCTCGAAGTAGTACAGCGTCTTGCCGTCGGGCGCCCAGCACGGGCTGGTCCCGCCGGCGACCGAGACCTGCACGCGGCCCCCGGGCTCGGGAAACGTGGTGACGTAGATCTCGTCGCGGCCGGACTGCGACGAGACGTAGGCCAGCCAGCGCCCGTCGCGCGACACGGCCGGCGACAGCTCGTCGTCCGGTCCGTCGAGCAGCGGCCGGATCGTCGACTCGTCCGCGAGGTCGGGCCACACGAACAGATCCATCCCCTTGCCCGGGATCTCCTCGCGGTAGACCAGGGGTCCCCCGAGCGCCCAGTCGCCCGCGCGCAGATTGTTCTCGCGGTCGAGCAGGATCTCCTCGTCGTCGCTCAGGTCGATGCGGCGGCGGTAGAGGTCGAACGAGCGCCCGCGGACGGAGCCGTAGATCAACATCGTGGAGTCCTCGCTCCACACCGGGTAGAACGCGCTCTCGCTGATCATCGTCGGGGTCTCGGACTCGATGTCGATGACCCACAGCGGTCCGCTGCCGACGCTGATCACCAGCTTGCGGCCGTCGGGAGAAAAGCGCGGGTCGTTGCTGTCGGGGAAGGGCAGCGTGCCGGAAACGACCGGCTGTGCCTGTCCCTCTCGATCGACGAGCACCAGTCGCCGGCTCTCCCCCGCCCGCTTGGGCAAGTAGACGGCGGTGCCATCGGCGCCGACGTCACCCTGCATGGTCCCCGTCTCGACCAGCGCGCGCGGGAGCACCGGCACCGGCGAGCCGGTCGGCTCGAGCCGCTTCGGGTCGAAGCCCACGACGTACAGTTGCTCGCCGTTGACGTACAGCAGGTGCCCGGTGCTCAGGTAGCGCGGATCGGTGCCCTGCAGGCCGAGCTCCTTGAACTCGCCGTCGGCCAGGGTCAACGCGAGCAGCCGGCCGGGTTGTCGGGTGCTGGCCCCCACACTGAGCAGCAGGGCGTGCCCGCCGGGCAACGCCGCCGGGTCGCGTATCCGCCCCGGCGCGTTGTCTTCCGCGACGACCCGCTCGCTCGCGCCGCCGGCGGACGCGATCTTCCACAGCTCGCCGGACGAGGCAAAGTAGATGAACCCGTCCGGGGCCCAGGTGGCGGCGATCGGGAAGGCGGCGAACGTGCCGATCTCCACGGGCGGACCTCCCCCGAGGTTGGCCTTCCAGAACCCCTCGGTGGT
>JBFKMV010000151.1:0-12894 GCA_041629655.1 Candidatus Polarisedimenticolaceae bacterium | reverse complement strand
CGGGGTGATCGGCATCGATCCGGTTTCGGAGATGCGCGACGCGGCGCGGACGAACCTCGCCGAGGCGGCCCGGGTCAATCCGTGGTTCGGCGAGGCATCGGTGGTCTTGCGCGACGGCAACGCGCTGGCGCTCGGCATCGAGGACGCTACGGTCGACGTGGCGGCCCAGAACTGCCTGTTCAACATCTTCGAGCCCGCCGACCTGCGTCGCGCGCTGGCCGAGGTCCATCGCGTGCTGCGGCCGCACGGCCGCTTCGTGCTCTCCGATCCGATCGCGCCGGGGCCGCTGCCGGGGCACCTGACCGGCGACGAGCGCCTGCGCGCGATGTGCCTGTCCGGCGCGATCACCTACGAGCGCTACATGGAGCTGCTGGTCGAGGCCGGCTTCGGCACGATCGAGGTGCGCGCGCGACGACCCTACCGCGTGCTCGATCCCGAACGTTTCGGGGTCGAGCGCCCGGTCCTGCTGGAGAGCGTGGAGGTGGCCGCGATCAAGGACCCGATCCCGGCCGACGGCCCGTGCATCTTCACCGGGCGCACCGCGATCTGGTTCGGCCCGGCCGAGGTTTTCGACGACGGGGCGGGGCACGTGCTGCAGCGCGACCTGCCGTTCCCGGTCTGCGACAAGACCGCGGCCCGGCTGGAGTCGCTGGGCGACCCGCACCTCGCCGTCACGCCGTCGACCTGGTTCTACGACGGCGGCGGCTGCTGCTGATCGGAGACCGTCGCTGACCCGCTCGAATCCAGGACTCGCGCTGCTGTTCCTGCCGCTGTTGCTGGCGGCGGGTCCGGCCACGTCCGCCTTCGCGGCGGAGCAGCCGTCGCCGCTGGAGTTCGCGGTGCTCGGCATGCACTGCGACGCCTGCGCCGGCCGCGCCCGCGAGGCGCTCGCCGCGTTGCCCGGCGCGACGGAGGCGGCGGTGGATTTCGCCAGCGGCCGTGGCCGGGTCGCCGCGGACGGCCCGCTGGGCCGCGACGACGTGCGGCGGGCGCTCGGCACGCTGGGGTTCGAGGCGCGCTTCGGCGACGAGCCGCTCGACTCCGACCCGCTACCCGACGCGGTCCGGGCGCGCCTGGACATCCGCACGGTCTCGCGCGGCGAGCCGGTGCGGATCAAGCAGGCCCTGGCGCCGGGCAAGCTCACGATCTTCGACTACTACGCCGACTGGTGCGGCCCGTGCCACCTGCTGAGCCCGAAGCTGGAGCGGCTGGTGCTGCGGTACGACAACGTCGCGTTGCGCAAGGTCGACATCGTCGACTACGAGTCGCGCGCGGCGCGACAGGCGACCCGCGAGTTCCGTCTGCCCGGGTTGCCGTTCACCCGCGTGTTCGACGAGCGGGGACGGCTGCTGGGCGAGGTGCAGGGCAACGACATCGAGGCGATCGAGACGATCCTGCGGCCGCACGTCCGGCCGCGTCAGGACGCCGAACGAGAAACGCCGGCGACGACGGGAGGATCCGGATGACACGTAAGCGGCTACGCAAGCTGGCCGCGACGGTGCTGGGCGGGATGCTCGCGATTCCGCTGGTCCACGCGCAGGGCAGCTGACCGGCCTGAAGCAACCCCGCGATCCCCGCGGGCGGGGTGTTGGAGGCCGGTCCGGTCTCCCCGAAGACGAAAGGCACGACGCGGCTGACCCTGCAGACGACGGGCGGCCTGGATTACGACGGCGGTCACCTGGAACGGCACGGCGTGTCGCCGGCCGGCGAGGTCGTCGACGTGCCGCTGCACGAGCACCGCGTGTCGCTCGACTTCGCGCGGCTGGAGCTGAGCTACGAGCGCACGTTCCGCGAAAACTGGGACGTCTGGGTCCGGCTGCCCTACGAGATCAAGCGACGGCGCGCGAGCATCGTCGAGCTCGCTCCGGCGACGCCGGAGGAGCGCGCGGCGATCGAGCGGAACCTCGCGATCCACCATCCGACGCGCACCCTGGAAGGGCTCTCGGACGCCCGGGTGCTCGTGGCCCGGCGCCTGGTCGGCGCGGGGCGGGCCGGGGCCGCGCTGGACCTGGCCGTGGGAACGACGCTGCCCACGGGGCGGACCGAGGGCGACCCGTTCGTGGCCGGCGACGCGGGGCTCGAGCACGAGCACGTGCAGTTCGGCTCCGGGACTTTCGATCCGGTGCTCGAGGCGTACTACAGCGCGCCGCTCGGCCCGCGCTGGCTGGTCGGCGGCTTCTTCACCGGCCGTATTCCGTTCTACGACAACGACAAGACGTACCGCGGGTCGCCGGAGGTCAACGCGGGCGTCAGCACCCTGCGCCGGATTGGCGGCCGGTTGTCGATCCAGGCCAACCTCGCCGGCTACTACCAGGACTTCGCGCACTGGGACGGCGCGCGCGACGTCAACTCGGGGCTGCGCTCGCTCAGCGGCATGCTGTCCGCGACCGTGGCGCTGCGCGGCGGCGTGCAGCTCGACGTCGGGCTGCGCCTCCCGATCGCGCAGCAGACGCTGCTCGACGGCGGGGACGGGTTCGAGCCGGGCCCGACGGTGCTGGTCCGGGCCTCGCACACGTTCGGCGCGCAGCGCTCCGGGCCGGCCGAGCATCGACACGGCCCCGCGCCGGACGAGCACGAGCACCCCGCGGGCGCGGAGGACCGGGAAGGTCCGGAGTCCCGCTGACGGGATTCGAGGACGGCCTGCGCGCGGGTGCTATGCTGCTCCGCGGCACCAGGAGTCCTCGAGCGTGACGAAGACCCGCACCGCGCGCAGCACCACGAAACGCAAGCCGCGCCGCAGCGCCTCCCGGCGCGCGGCCGCCGCCGCCCTGGACGCCGTGTTCCGGCCGCGCTCGGTGGCGGTGATCGGCGCCTCGCGGCGCAAGCAGACCATCGGCCACGAGATCCTGAGCAACCTGCTGGCGTTCGAGTTCAACGGCCCGGTCTACCCGGTCAACACGACCGCCGAGGTCGTGCACTCGATCCAGGCCTACCCGTCGGTCGAGGCGATTCCGGCGGCGGTGGACCTCGCCGTCGTCGTGGTTCCGCGCGATCACGTGCCGGGCGTGATCGAGCAGTGCGGCCGCAAGGGCGTCCGGGCGCTCGTCGTGATCACGGCGGGCTTCAAGGAGGTCGACGAGGAGGGCGCGGGGCTCGAGCGACGGCTCAAGCAGCAGATCCAGAAGCTGGGGATGCGCATGATCGGCCCGAACTGCATGGGCGTGATCAACACCGAGCCGGGGGTGCGTCTCAACGCCACCTTCGCGTCGGCGATGGCCGAGCGGGGCAACGTCGGCTTCATCTCGCAGTCGGGGGCGCTGGGCGAGGCGATCCTGGCCGACGCCGCCGACAACGGGCTCGGCGTGGCGATGTTCGCCTCGATGGGCAACAAGACCGACATCTCCGGCAACGACCTGCTCGAATACTGGGAGGACAACGACGACGTCCAGGTGATCTTGATGTACCTCGAGTCGTTCGGCAATCCGGTCAAGTTCACCCAGATCGCCCGCCGCGTGACACGCAAGAAACCGATCATCACCGTCAAGGCCGGACGCACGGCGGCGGGGGCGCGCGCCGCCTCGTCGCACACCGGCTCGATCGTCGGGCTCGACATCGCCACCGAATCGCTGCTCGAGCAGTGCGGCGTGCTGCGCGTCTCGTCGATGGAGGAGATGTTCGTCCAGGCGGCCGCGCTGGCCACGCAACCGGTACCCGCCGGCGACCGGATCGCCGTCGTGACCAACGCCGGGGGGCCGGCGATCCTGTGCACCGACTCGCTGGTGGCGCGCGGGATGACGATGGCCGAGCTGCGGCCGGCCACGCGGCGCGCCCTGGCGCGCGTGCTGCCGCGCGAGGCCGCGACGGCGAACCCGGTCGACATGATCGCGTCGGCCGACGGGGCGCGCTACCGCAAGGCGCTCGAGCTGGTGCGCAAGGACCCCGGCGTCGACGGCGTCGTGGCGATCTTCGTCTCGCCGATCATGATCGACGCGTTCGAGGTGGCGCGCGCGATCGCCGAGAGCGCGGACGGCTCGAAGCCCGTGCTGTCGGTGTTCATGGGCAAGCAGCGCGGGGCCGAGGGCAGCGAGCTGCTGCGCGCGCACCGCGTTCCGGTCTACCGCTTCCCCGAGGAGGCGGCGGCGGGGATGACGGCCCTGGTGCGCTACCGCGAGCTGCGGGACCGCCCCCAGGGCAAGACGGTCCGCTTCCGCGTCAAGCGCGCGGCGGCGGCCAAGGTGATCGCCGGCGCCCGCGCGGCGGGGCGCGACGAGCTGACGCCGCGCGAGGTGTGGCGGCTGCTGCGCGCCTACGGCTTTCCGCTGGCCCCCTCGCGGGCGGCGTTCACCGCCCCCGACGCGATCGCGGCGGCGCAGGACCTCGGCTACCCGGTGGTGATCAAGGCGCTGTCGGAAAAGATCTCGCACAAGACCGACGTGGGCGGCGTGCGCGTCGACCTGCGCAACGCCGACGAGGTCGGCCAGGCCTTCCGCGACATCACCGCCCGGGTCCGGCGGCAGGACCCCGAGGCCGGGGTGACCGTGCAGAAGCTCGTGCCCGGCGGCCGCGAGGTGATCCTGGGCATGGCGCGGGACGCGCAGTTCGGCCCGCTGATCATGTTCGGGCTGGGCGGGATCTTCGTCGAGGTGATGCGCGACGTCAGCGTCCGGATCCACCCGCTGACCGACGTCGGCGCGCGCCTGATGATCGAGCGTCTCAAGGGTTACCCGATCCTGGCCGGCCACCGCGGCGAGAAGCCGGTGGCGCTCGGCCTGCTGGAGCAGTCGCTGCTGCGGCTGTCTCAGCTGGTGGCCGATTTCGAGGCCGAGCTGAGGGAGCTGGACCTCAACCCGTTCATCGTCACCGACGACCCCGAGCGGTCGTTCGTGGTCGACGCGCGGATCTCGCTGCGTGCGGAGAGCGCCGTCCGCTGAGCCGGTCGCCGGGCTGCGACCTCACAGCGGCAGCTCCTGACCCTCCGCCAGCACGAAGAAGCCGCGCTGCTCCATCGCGGCCCGCTCCGGGGCCGCCGGGTCGAGCGCGGCGTTGCTGTGGTTGAGGTGCGTCAGGAACACGCGCAGCCGTCCCGCCTCGACCAGAGCTCCCAGCCGCTCCATGGTGTCGGGGATCAGCGGGTGCGGGATCGTCGCGGGGTCGCGCCCCGGAAGCTCGTCGGCCGAATAGAACGTGCCGTCGAGGATCGCCACGTCGACCTCCCGCGCCACCTCGACCAGCGGGCGGCTCCAGCGGCTCCAGGCGTCCGTATCGGGAACGTACAACACGCTCGACCGCGGCCCGCGCAACACGAAGCCGACCGTGTCCGAGTACTCGTCGCGGTGCGGCACCGCGAGCGGAGTCACCGTGACCGTCTCGCCGAGCACGAAGCTCTCGCCGGGCGGGGCCTCCACGAGTCGGACGTTCTCGAGCTGCACGAGCTGGCTCCACGGGCCGTTGGCACGCAGGTAGGCCGCCATGCGCGGCGTGCACCAGACGGGCAGCTGGCGCGTGTGCAGCGCCTCGAACCCGAAAAACGCCAACCCGGTGTAGTGGCCGAGGTGCGCGTGAGTGAGCAGGACCCCGCTGACCGGGGCGCGGTCGGCGCGGCCCGTGGGGTGCTGGCCCACGTCGCGCAGCGCGTGGAGCTGCTCGCGGATGTCCGGCGTGGCGTCGATCAGGTAGCTCTCGCCGCGTTCCGGCAGCAGCACCGCCACGCTGGCGATCCGGCGCCGCCGCGCCGGATCGTGGCGCGCCGCTTCGCAACGCACGCAGCTGCAGCCGGCGTGGGGCAGACCGCCGTCCTGCACCGTGCCCAGCACCCGGAGCCTGGGGCCGGTCACCGCGGCGGGCGGGTCGGCGGGACCGTCGCACGCCGCCGCCAGCAGCAACATCGACACCATGACCCGCGTTGCGAGAGGCACGGCAGCTCCGCGGCAAGACGGGACGACCCTCCCACCCGGAACCCGGGCGGGAGGGCCTCCGAACCGCGGTCAGTCTATCGCGAAACGGAGTCTAGAAACCGAGATCGATGTGGAACCGGCGGCCGTGGAACGAGATCCTGCCGTGGTGGCCCGAGACGTAGATCTCGCCGCCGCAGTAGGGGTAGTAGTCGTAGCGGACGCCGTAATCGGTGTAGACGGGGAAGCGATAGACCTGGTGGTGGTGCCGGTGCGGGCGGTAGTACGAGCGGGAGTGGTAGTAGGGGCGGTAACGGTCGACGTGGTGGTGGCGGATGTGCCGCGGAATCACGAAGCGCTCCCGGTGGCCGTGATGCCGCTTCACGCCGTGATGGCGGTCGTACCGGTCGTGGCGGTCGTAGCGGTCGTAGCGGTGATGCCGGTCGCGCCGCTCGTAGCGGTCGTCGCGACGGTCGCGGTCGGAACGGTACGCGCGGTCACGACGGCCGCGATGGTCGTCGCGGTCGTGATGGCGTTCGGCGCGGTGCCGGTCGCCGCGGTCGCGGTGCTTGTCGTGCTTGGGGCCCGCCAGCGCCGCCGACGGCACGAGCACCGCGGCCAGCGCGGTCACGGCCAGCCACGCGAACAGGCTCCGTCGGGACGTCGAGGCTCGATGGTTCAGCATGGGTTCACCTCCTGACGCCCGGGACAACAGCAGGTTCCGGGCCAACCGCGCGCCGGAGCGCCCAAGGCCTTGATTTCCAACGGGTTGAACCCGGATCGCCCACCGAGTGCCACGCTCCCGCGAGCGTGCGACGCGTCCTCGCCAGGGGACGCCGCGCGTCCCCATGACGCGACCCGGGATCCGGGATAGACTGGCCGTTTTCGAGGGGATTCCGCATGACCGCGCGCCCGCGCTTCACCCGGACCACCGTGCTCGCCGTCCGCCGCGGCTCGGAGGTCGTGCTGGCCGGGGACGGCCAGGTCACGCTCGACACCACCGTGTTCAAGCGCGGGGGGCGCAAGATCCGGCGGCTGGCCGACGGCCGGGTGCTGGCCGGTTTCGCCGGTGGGGCCGCCGACGCGATGGCGCTCTTGACGCGCTTCGAGGAGAAGCTGCAGGCCCACCAGGGCCAGCTCGAACGGGCGGCCGTGGAGCTGGTGCGCGACTGGCGGACCGACCGGGTGCTGCGGCGGCTGGAGGCGATGCTGGTCGTGGCGGATACCCAGAAGACCCTGCTGCTGTCCGGCACCGGAGACCTGATCGAGCCGGACGACGGCGTGCTCGCGATCGGCAGCGGCGGCGTGGCGGCGGTGGCCGCGGCGCGGGCGTTGCTCGCGCACACCGAGCTGTCCGTCCGTGACGTCGCGACGAAATCGCTCCAGATCGCGGCCGGGCTCGACATCTATACCAACGACACGCTGACGATCGAGGAGCTCTAGCCGTGGTGTTCTACATGCCGGGACGCATCGACCAGCCGCTCCTGCGGACGGCCAACGACCTGACCCCGCGGCAGATCGTCGCCGAGCTCGACCGCTTCATCGTCGGTCAGGACCGCGCCAAGCGGGCGGTCGCCGTGGCGCTGCGCAACCGCATGCGGCGTCGCAAGCTGCCCCCCGAGGTCGCCGAGGAAGTGATCCCGAAGAACATCCTGATGATCGGTCCGACCGGCGTCGGCAAGACCGAGATCGCGCGACGCCTGGCGCGGTTGACCGGCTCGCCGTTCCTCAAGGTCGAGGCCTCGAAGTTCACCGAGGTCGGCTACGTCGGGCGCGACGTCGAATCGATGGTGCGCGACCTGGTCGAGATCGGCGTCGAGACGGTGCGTCAGGAGCGCCGCGAGGAGGTGCGCGCCAAGGCCCAGCAGGCGGTCCAGAAGCGTCTGCTCGACCTGTTGCTGCCGCCGCGCCCGCAGTCCTCCCGGGTCGGCGATCCGATGGCCCAGGAGCGCGAGCGCGAGGAGCGGGAGTCGTGGGAGCGCAGCCGCGAGACCCTGCGCCGGCGGCTCGAGGCCGGCGAGCTGGAGGAGCGCGTGGTCGAGGTCGAGCTGAGCTCGGCGCAGAACGCCGCGTTCCAGATCTTCACCCCGCAGGGTCTGGAAGAGCTGGACATGAACCTCAAGGACATGATGCCGGGCCTGTTCCAGGGCAAATCGCGACGCCGCAAGATGACGGTCGGCGAGGCGCGCGAGGCGCTGCAGCGCGAGGAGGAGGACCGGCTGATCGACCCCGAGCAGCTCGCCCGCGAGGGGCTGGCCCGCACCGAGGACTCCGGCATCCTGTTCGTGGACGAGTTCGACAAGATCGCCGGTCGCGAGTCCGGTCGCGGTGGCCCGGACGTGTCGCGCGAGGGCGTGCAGCGGGACATGCTGCCGATCGTCGAGGGCACGCTGGTCAAGACCAAGCACGGGATGGTGCGCACCGATCACATCCTGTTCATCGCCGCCGGCGCGTTCCACGTCTCGAAACCGTCTGATTTGATCCCGGAGATGCAGGGCCGGTTTCCGATCCGGGTCGAGCTGGACTCGCTGGGGCGCGACGATCTGGTGCGCATCCTGACCGAGCCCGAGTCGTCGCTGGTGCGCCAGTACACGGCGCTGCTCGGCACGGAGGGGATCGAGCTGGAGTTTCGCCCCGACGGGATCGAGGCGATCGCGGAGATCTCCGAGGCCGTGAACGGTCAAACCGAGAACATCGGCGCGCGACGGCTGCAGACCGTGATGGAGCGCCTGCTCGAAGAGGTCTCGTTCGAGGGCTCGGAGCTGGCCGACAAGCACGTCGTGATCGACGCGGCCTTCGTGGCCGAGCGGCTCGCCGGCATCGCGGAGGATCGTAACCTCTCGCAGTACATTCTCTGAGCATGAAGCCGCTCCATGCCCTCGCGGTGCTCGCGACGGTCGTGCTCGCCGGCTGCGGCAAGCCGGGTCCCCCGCAGCCGCCCGAGCCGCGCGGGCCGTTCCCGCCGTCGGGAGTGACGGCGCGCCAGCTCGGCTCCACGGTCGTCGTGGCATTCGAGGTGCCGCGGCCGCGGGGTTCGCGCCCGGCACAGCAACCGGCTCGCGCGGAGCTGGTGCGGGTGGAATACGCCCCGGGAATCCAGACCACCACCGACACCGACGTGTTCCGCCGGCGCGGCCGTACCGTCGCCGTGGTCGAGGCCGTCCCGCTGGTTCCGGGGCAACGGGTGCGGGTCGCTGACGCGTCGCTGGACGGGGCCGGGGAGCCGGCGCTCGACGGATGGACGCTGCGCTACGGCGTGCGCGTGCTCGACGCTCGCGGGCGCCCGTCACCGCTGGTGGTGGCCCGCGACCTGGTGCCGGTCGACCCGCCGCCCCCGCCCGCGGGCCTGCGCGGCGAGGCCACGGCGGACGGGATCCGGCTGACGTGGACCCCCGTGGCCGGCGTGGCGGCGCCGCGATACAACGTCTACCGGTGGGCTCCGGACCGGCCGGTGCCCGAGCAACCGCTGAACGCGACCCCGCTCGCCGCGGTGGAGTTCCTGGATCCGGGCGTCGAGACCGGATCGCGTTACGCGTACGAGGTGCGCACGACGCTGACCGCGGAGCTTCCGTACCGCGAGAGCGCTCCGTCGGCGACCGCGGAGGTGCTGGCGGAGGACCGCTTCGCGCCCGCCGCGCCGACGGGGCTGGTGGCCGTGCAGGAGGGGCCCGCCGTGCGCCTGTTCTGGGACCCCAACGGGGAGCGCGACCTCGACGGCTACCGCGTGTACCGCAGCCGGCCGTCCGGGGCCTGGGAGCGCGTCGGTCCGGAGACGGTCCAACAGGCGCTGTTCCTCGACGGCGACGTCCGGGCCGGCGACGCGTTCCGTTACCGGGTCACCGCCGTCGACCGCGCCACGCCGCCGAACGAGAGCGAGCCCTCGCCGGCGGTCGAGCTCGACATCGTCGCGGATCCCGCCGCGACCGGACCGGGCTCCCGATGACCGCGGGCATCCGCATCGTCAAGCTGAGCGGGGCGGGGAACGACTTCGTCGCCCTGGGGCCCGAGCAGATCGCCCGCCTCGGGGACGACCTGGTGCCGTGGATCCGTCGCGTCTGCCGCCGCGGGCTGTCCGTCGGCGCCGACGGCGTGTTGCTCGTCGAGCCGGCCGGCGCGGGTCGCGTCGGCGTGCGGTTCCACAATCCCGACGGGAGCATCGCGTTCTGCGGCAACGGCACACGCTGCGCGGCCCGGTTCGCGCGGGATGCGGGCTTTGCCGGCGAGCGCATGGTGCTGTCGACCGCCGTGGGTGAGGTGCCGGCCGAGTTCACCGGGCTCGGGGTGCGCTTGACGCTTCCGCCGCCCGAGGACCGGGGACCGCTGGCGGTCGAGCTCGAGACCGGCGAGCGGGTGCAGGGACGGCACGTCGTGGCCGGCGTCCCGCATTTCGTGATCGAGGTCGAGGACGTCGACCGCGCGCCGCTGGCGCGCTGGGGCCCTCCGCTGCGGCGTCACGAGGCGTTCGGCGCGGCCGGCACGAACGTGGACGTGACGCAGGGAACCGCCGGAGGCACCCTGTCCGTGCGCACCTGGGAGCGCGGGGTCGAGGGCGAGACGCTGTCCTGTGGAACCGGGGCCGTCGCCGCCGCGTATGTCTGGTGGCTCACGCGGGGCAGCCAGCCGTCCCGGGTCGTTCCGGCGGCGGGCGTCCCGCTCGGCGTGACGTTCACGGGAGCGCCCGAGGCGCCCGGCGAGGTTCGGCTGGAGGGCGACGCCCGTGTCGTCTTCGCGACCACGCTGGCGCCCGAGGCGACGGGCTTCGACGAATGAAACCGGTTTCCACCGCGCGCAAGGTCTTCGACTGGGTGCTCGGAATCACGCTCCTGCTGCTGGGGGTGGCGGGGTGGATCCTGCCGATCCTGCAGGGGTGGGTGTTCATCCTGGCCGGGTTGGCGGTGTTGAGCAGCCACAGCAAGTGGGCGCGGGCGATCCTGGACCGGCTGAAGAGCACCGGCCGCAAGGTGCGCGACAAGATCCGCGAGCGGCGCGCGCAGTCGCGGTCGCGCCGCAGCGCCCGTCGCACGACGACTACCGTCGACGATCGGGACTGATCGACGACCCGGACCGGGACGGCAGCAGCTCCGCGGCCAGCATGCCGGTCAGGATCAGCAACGAGCCGGCGGTCTCACGGGGGCCGAAGCGCTCCGCGGTGAACAGGAACGACACCAGCGCCGCGAACACGGGCTCCATGGTCATGATCACGGCGGCGCGCGTCGGCGGCGTGCGCTGCTGGGCCCAGTTCTGGGCGCCCAGCGCGCCCAGCGTGGCGAACAGCACGGTGACGACGAGGCCGAACCAGCCCGCTGCGCCGCCGCTGAACCGCAGCGGCTCGAACAGCAACGCCGCCGGCCAGGCCAGCAGCGCCACCGTGGCGAGCTGCACGAACAGCAGCATCAACGGACCGATCGTCGCGCTGTAGCGACCGACGGCGAGGATGTGCAGCGCGAACGCGGCGGCGCCGCCGAGCACCGCCAGATCACTGCCCCGCAGCGGTCCGGCGCCGAGGCCGATCAGCAGTGCCAGCCCGACCGTGGCCAGCACGACGCCGGCCAGCGATCCGGCCGAGGGGTAGCGCCGGTACAGCACGATCATCAGCGGCGGCACCAGCACGACGGCCAGGCCGGTGATGAAGGCGGCGCGCGCCGGCTCCGTTCCCACCAGCCCGAGCGTCTGGAGCGCGAAGCCCGAGAACAGCCACAACCCCACCAGCGCGCCGGCGCGCAACGACCGCGCGTCGGGCCAACCGCGCCACCACCAGACCGCCGGGGCGAGCAGCAACGTGGCGAGCGAGAAGCGGAGCGCGACGAACAGCAGCGGCGAGACGTCCTGGATCGCCTCGCGCACGATCACGAACGTGGCGCCCCACACGAAGCTGGCCGCCAGCAGGCTGCCGTCGGCGAGCAGGGTCGCGCCGGGTCGCCTCAAGAACCGGATCGGCGCACGGGAATCAGCTCGGCGTCGCCTGCCGCCAGCACCTGGACGTAGGCCTCGTGGAGGATCTCGAGTCCCTCGTCTCCCAGGTCGGCGTAGCGGCGCTCGAAGGTCTCCCGGCCGCGGTCGAGGTGGTCGCCGAGCCGGGACTCGAGGTCGCGGTTGCGCCGGCCCAGCATGACCGCTTCCTCGTTGTACAGCCGGATGTCGGTGGCGATCAGGCGGGCGTAGCGGCGCGCCGAGGACAGCTGCGGCATCTCGGCGGCTCCGCCGCTCTCGGCGAGCGCGGTCGGCTGGTGCCCGGCGTCCGCGGGCGCCACCGGGCGGGTCGCCGGCCGCGCCGTTGGCGGCGCGGCCGCCCCGGTCGCGGCGCCGTCGGTCGCTCCGAGCTTGCGGCGCGCCACGTCCAGGTCGAGCCGCAGGCCGGCGATGGTGACCAGCGCAGCCAGCAGCTCCGGGCTCCACTCCCGGGACTCGTCGAGGCCCTCGGCGAGCAGCACGGCCACCGTCCGGCCGCCGACCCGCACCGACAACGCCACGGTCTCGTCGGAGACCGGCTGGCCGAAGTCGGGCGGCGCCTCGCCGGGGCGGGGCCGGTGGATCTGCGTCTCGGGGTCCAGCGCCAGGCGGCCCATCCAACCCGTGCCCGCGGGCAGGGAGAGCGCGCGCATCCGGCGCGCCGCCGACTCGTCGTAGCCCAGGGCGCCCCAGCCGCGGAGCGTGCCCTTGCGGAGCAGGAAGATCGCGTTCCGCGGCGCGGCGAGCCGCGCCCCTTCCAGCAACGCGCGGAATACCTCGGACGGGGATCGCGCTCCGGCCATGGCGGCGACCGACCTTGCCAGGTCACCGAGTCCGGTCCTGTCCAGCATGCGGTCCTCAGTCGCGTCGCGACCGCAGGGCCGGGTCGACCAGCAGCGGCGCGAGCTCGGCGAAACCGGACAGTAAGCTTCTCATGTCCGGAGCGAGTTGCAAAGCCGCCGCCAGCTCGCCGAGCGCCTCGTCCCGTCGCCCGGACCGCGCGAGCACCGAAGCGCGATGGATACGGTAGGCCGGTTCGCCCGGCGCGAGGTCGATCGCCCGCGCGTAGGCGCGCGCGGCGGCATGCGGCTCGCCCCGCTCGTCGAGCAGGTTG
>JBFKMV010000150.1:0-13040 GCA_041629655.1 Candidatus Polarisedimenticolaceae bacterium | reverse complement strand
CGACATGCCCGAGAAGCTGCGGCACTACATCCCGCTGGGCTTCGAGGGGGCCCGCCAGCACTTCGGGGTCACCGAGGGCGGCAACCTGTTCCTGGACAAGACCTGGCTCCAGAACTTCCCCGGTCGCGACAGCGAGCGCTGCCTGTGGGACGAGCCACGACTCGAGATCGACATCCTGCCCCGGGCCCGCCCGGGAGCGCGCGCGCCGGTGGACGGCTACCTGCCGCTGATGACGGGCTCCTGGGAGCGTCGCGGCGTGCGCTACACCCAGACGGTGTTCGTCCTGCCGCGAGACGGCCTGCCCGAGGACGACCGGCCGCTGGCGGCCGACGATCCGCTGGTGTTGCTGATGCGCATCGTGATGGCCCGCGTCGCCGACGACGACGAGCGTCAGGCGCAGGGCCAGGCCGTGCTGGACTTCGTCACGCGCGACGGCAAACGCGCCGAGTCGCTCGCCCTGCGCGACGGCCGGGTCGTCGCCCTGGCCGCCGGAGGCGAGGAGCGCACGCGCCTGCTGGTGCGCACCGCGGACCCCCGCGGCTCGTTCACGCTCGAGCAGCGCGGCGGCCGCGTCGGCTACCGCGCCGACCTCGCCGCCGATCCGACGCAGCGCACCGTCGAGGTGATCGTGCCCTACGAGACGCCGACGACGCCGGAGGAATGGGAACGGCTCGCGGCGCTCGACTTCGAGCGATCTTTCGCTTCAGTGCGCGAGTACTGGACCCGCCGGCTCGCCGCGGGCGCGCAGCTCCGCACGCCGGTGCCGATGATCAACGACTTCTACCGCGCGCACGCCGGGCATCTGCTGTTGAACACCGAACGCGAGGTCGGGCGACCGGAGCATTTCGTCGCCAAGGTCGGCACCTTCGTCTACGGCGCCTACAGCAACGAGTCGTGCATGATGATCGCGGACCTGGACCGCCGCGGCTACACGCAGCGCGCGGAGCGGGCGCTCCAGACCTGGCTCGACTACCAGGGCACGGTCGGTTTGCCCGGCGACTTCACCGACCAGCGCGGCGTGTTCTACGGCGCCGGAGGCTACGAGCAGGGAGGCTACAACCAGCACCACGGGTGGGTGCTGTGGTGCCTCGCCGAACATTACCGCTACACCCGGGACGACGCGTGGCTGGCGCGGGTGGCGCCGCAGATCGTCGAGGGCTGCGACTGGATTACGCGCCAGCGCGAGCGCACGACGGAGCTCGCCGGCCGCGATCCGCTGCGCGCGATCGAGCGCGGCCTGTTGCCGCCGGGGCAACTCGAGGACATCGGTGACTGGCGCTCGTGGCTCTCGACGAACGTCTACTCGTGGTGGGGGTTGAAGCACGCCGCCGACGTACTGGGCGAGGCCGGGCACCCGGAGGCGGGCCGGTTGCGCCGCGAGGCGGCCTCCTACCGCCGGGACATCCTCGAGGCCTTCGACGAGGCGATGCGGCGCTCGCCCGTGGTGCGGCTGCGCGACGGCCGCTGGGTGCCGCACATCCCGTCCGACGTCCACCGGCGCGGCCGCTCGTTCGGCTGGATCACGGAGACGCTGGAAGGGGCGATCCACCTCGTGATCACCGGGGCACTGGAGCCCCGGGACCCCCGCGCGACCTGGATTCTCCAGGACTACGAGGACAACCTGTATCTCTCGGAGCGCTTCGGCTACGACCTCAGGGGCGAGGAGTTCGAGCGCTACTGGTTCGGCCGCGGGGGCATCACGATGCAGGCCAACCTGCTCGCCGGGCCGATCGCGTACCTGCGTCGCGACCAGATCAAGCACTTCCTGCGCGGCTACTTCAACGCCTTCTCGGCCAGCTACTTCCCGGACACGCGAATGATGACCGAGCACGCGCTGCCCAGCTTCGGCGGGTGGGCCGGCGACCATTACAAGACCTCCGACGAGTCGAACTCCGCCTACTGGCTGCGGTTGATGTACGTCGAGGAGCGCGGGGACGAGCTGCGTCTCGGCGGAGCGCTGCCCCGCTCGTGGCTCGTCGACGGCAGCGACATCGCGATCGAGCGGGCCCGGACGCACTTCGGCACGCTGTCGCTGCGGATCGTCTCCCGCGCCGCCGCCGGAGCGATCGAGATGACGATCGACCCGCCGCGCCGCAACCCGCCGCGGAGCATCCGCGCCCGCTTCCGGCACCCCGCCGGGCGGCCGATCCTGCGCTGCGAGGTCGACGGACGCCCGTGGCGACGGTTCGATCCGTCGACCGGCTGGGTCGACCTCGGGCGACGCACCGCGCCGCTTTCGGTCGTGGCGTATTACGACTGACCGCCGGTCACTCCGGACCCCAGCGCAACAGGGTCGGATCGAAGGGCACCGGCCGAAGCCAAGCGGCCTGCTCGACGCGGTCCCAGTGCAGACGCCGGGAGTCTTTACGGAAGAACGCGGCCCGGTTGTAGCTGCCCGCGATAGCCGGATCCGTCACCCGGTAACTCCGGTAGGACCCCAGGAACGGTGCCGCGTCGACGTCGTAGCCGTGGGCCAGCACGTCGGGTTCCAGGCGGTCCAGCGAGTGCGCGAAGTCCCACTTGTTGTGCCCCGGGTGGAACTCCCGGTAGGAGCGGATCCGGGCCGGCCGGTGGGCGATCCAGCGGTCGCTCTTGCCGAGGATGTCCACGCCCCGCCGCTCCGAGTAGTACGGGATCGCGCCCGCCCAGTAGACCGCGATGCGCGCGTCCTCGCGGGTTAGCTGCTTGAGCTCCAGGCCGTAGCGCGTCATCGTGCGGTCGTCCTCGACGTGCGCCCCGGTGACGTTCAGCAGGTCGTGCAGCAGCTGCCCGCGGAGACCCCCGTGAAGCTGGACGACGGTCAGCAGCAGCACCGCCGGCGCGAGCGCGGCCCACAGGGCCGGCGGGGCACGGAGCCACGCGCGCCGCGCCAGCGCCAGGGCGTCGGCGAGCCCGAGCGCCAGCAGCACGAACCAGCCCGGCAGCGCCGCCAGCACGTAGCGGTTGGCACCGTGGCCCCACCATTCCCATCCGTCGCCCCCGACGTGGACGCTGTAGGCCAGCTGCGACACCAGCAACGCCCCGAGCAGCCACGGCCGGCGGTCGCGGCGGCGCAGCGCCAGCGCCCCCAGCGGCAGGACGAACGGCCACCAGCCCGCGGCGCTGATGAAGTCGCCCAGCGTGGCGAGCCCGCGATGCACGCGCCACCACCAGGGCACGCCGGCCACCTTGAGGTAGTACGTGTTGGGCAACGGGTCGCCGTAGTAGGCCAGCCGGAACAGCGTCTCGAGCCCCAGCACCAGCGCCAGCACTGTCGCGGCGGCCGCGGCGTTCCTCCAGCGCTGCCGGGGCTGCAGCGCGAACAGGAACGCCGCCACGACGGCGTAGGGCACGACGAAGTCGATGCGCACCACGATCCCCACGGCGAGCAGCGGGAACAACCAGCGGTCGGAGCGCTGTTGATCCAGCGCCCGAAACGTCCGGCGCACTGCGAGCAACAGCAGCACGACCAGCGCCGGGACCTCCATGCCGCGGAGGCTCCAGAAGATCAGCGGCAGGTAGCTCGCGGTCAACAGCGCCGCGGCGGTTCCGATCCACGGGCGCTGCGGCGCGAGCGTGTGGCCGATCGAGCGCACCAGCACCAGCGCCCACAGCAGCAGCCCCAGTCCGCTGAGCTGGATCATCAACGGCAGCTTGGCGGCGCCGAGCGGCAGCAGGTGCCACAGCGTCATGTACAGGGTCCAGCCCAGGTTGGTGTAGCCCTCGACCGGCGGCTCCCCGGCGTTCCAGACCAGGCCATGTCCCGCGGCCAGGTTGCGCGCGTAGGTCATCGAGACCATCGCGTCGTCGAACAGGGTGAAGTAGCGCGTCCCGTCGTGGACCAGGCTGCCGCGGTAGGCGAAGACCAGACCGTACACGGCGCAGGCCGCGACGATCACTCCGAACACCAGGACGGCCGTCCGGCCACCCGGCCGCTCCGGCACGTTCATCGACCGGCCGGGTGCTCGGGGCGCCGGCGCGAACGGGGTCCCAGGCGTTTCAATTCCCGGCGCATGCGCAGCATGCCCGCGAACTGTTTCAGGCAGATCACGAACAGCTGCGAGACGAAGAAGATCGTCGTGCTGCCGATCTTCCTGGCGTAATGCGGAACCGGGACCTCGACGATCCGGTGGCCCGCATGGTGCGCGCGGATCACGAACTCGGCGGTGAAGAAGGACATGTACTTCACGGACGGCGCGATCTGCTCCACGATCTCGCGCCGCACCAGCCGGAAGCCGGTGTCCATGTCGCGGTACGGCACGTCGAGGAACCAGCGCATCAGGAAGTTGTAACCTCGCGAGAGCCAGATCCGGTACCGCGGGTCGCGCCGCGGCGACTTCATCCCCAGCACGACGTCGTGGGTGCGGCGGTAGGGTTCCAGGCGCCAGAAGTCGATTGCCGCGAACTGGTAATCCGAGTCGACGACGAACACCCAGGGCTTGGTGGCATGGGCCACGGCGTCGATCACCGCCTGCTGGTAGCCCTTCCGCTCGTCGCTCATGTAGAGCCGGATCGGCAGCTCGCTCGACAGCCGCTCCAGCACGACCTTGGTGTCGTCGGTGCTCCCGTCCTCGGCGACGATCACCTCCAGGTCGGGCACGCGACCCTCGAGCTCGGCGATGTAGTTGCGCAGCGTCTGCTCGATGATGAAGGACTCGTTGTGGACCGGGAAGACGAGCGAGATTCCGCCGAGGGCAGGATCGGCGGGGCCGCGCGGGACCGCCTCGGAGAGGTCGGGTTTCGAGCCGCGCTTAGCCATGCGACCGGCCCGGCGGTTCGATCTCGATCGAGCGTGGCTTGCGTTGCCGGTGCATCGTGCAGAGTACCGTAGTGGGAATGCCCGTCGGTGCTTGCTGGGGCGCGGGGATTATGGCACGATGAGCCGTGGTCGCGTCAAGTCGACGATTCCCCTTCATCGCCGCGCTGTGCCTCGCGCTCGCAAGCGTCGTGACCGCCGTCAGCGTGTTCGCGATCGTCCGCGATCCGAACGGCTTCTTCGACATGCGCATCCTGTTCGGGGTGATCGAGGGCTGGTGGGACGGCCAGGCAACGCTCTACCCGTCGGTCGAGGAGCAGCAACGCCTCCCCGGCTTCCCCTCGTACCGCTACCCCCCGCTGTGGGCGGTCACGATGCTGCCGCTGATCAAGCTGCTCGGGCTGCAGGGAGCGATCGGCGCGTGGAGCGTGTTGAGCCTCGCGGTGTTCGGTGGCGGGCTGGCGCTGGCGATGCGCGAGGTGGGACTGCGCTGGACCCGCCCGGCAGGTGCGGCGCTGCTGCTGCTGCTGGCGCTGTTCGGGCCGCTGTACGAGACCTTCTACGGGCCGACCAAGGAGCTGCTGATGGTCGGGCTGATGGCGATCGCGTTCGTGCTCGGCGAGCGCCGCCGCCCGGGACTGGCCGGCCTGGCGTTCGCCGGCGCCGTGCTGCTGAAGGTCTACCCGGTCGTGTTCGGGGTGGTGTTCGTGCTGCGGCGTCAGTGGCGGCTGATCGCCTGGGCCGCGGCCTGGTTCATCGTGCTCAACCTCGCCCCGTTGCCGCTGATCGGCGTGAAGGACACCGTCCAGTTCTACTTCGAGATCCTGCCCTTCGCCGGCGGCTCGAGCGCCGACCCGGAGAACGCCGGGATCGAGCTGTTGCTGATGGCGCCCGGTTGGCTGCGCTGGTTCCACCACGGGCTGGAGCCGCTCGAGCCCACGGCGTTCAACGCCGGGCTCGCCGCGGCCTGGCGCGCGCTGGTGCTAGTCGGCTACGCGGTCCCGGTCGTGCTGGCCGGGCGCCGTGGAGCGTTGACGTCGCCGACCGCGCGGTTCTTGGTGTTCGCCGGCTGGGCCGCGGCAATGCTGGTGCTGATTCCCGTGGCCTGGGTCAACTACCAGGTCTGGCTGGTGCTCCCGCTGATCGCGCTCGCGGCGCGGCTCCACGAACGCCCTCGCGGCGCTCCGCTACGCGGGCTGGCCGCGGCCGTGTTGCTGCTCGCCGCACTGGGCATGTCGCTCCCCGTCAAGGCCCTGCTGCTGGCGCGCTACGCCGGGCCGGGCGTGGAGCGCCCGCTCACGCTGTCCAGCGCGCTGGGCAAGGAGCTCGAGCCCGAGCTGCTGCGGCGCGTCGAGGAGCGCCAACGGCGCCTCGCCGAGCTGCCCGACCTCGAGGCGCTGCGCGCGCTCGATCCGGACGCGGTCCACGAGCGGCTGCGCGACCGCGGCGTGCCGGACGGCGGTTCCGTGGCGGCCGACCGCGGCCAGGTGCTGGGCGTGGTCTCGCTGCTCGAGCGCGGAGCGGATACGCGCGCGGACCGGACGCTGTTGCTCCGCGCCCGCGCCCGGCTGCGGGCGGCCGGGCTGTCCACGCGGGCGATCGTGGGGTGGATGATGCTGCGGCCGGCCCTCGGCCTGCTCGCCTTCGTCGCGGTGATGGTCGGTTGCGTGGGGCTGCTGGTCGAAGACCACGTTCGGTCGGGCGTTGCCCGCTGACGATCCGGCGGATTGGCATGTTCAGCAGTTGGGGCAAGCGGTTGTTCGACCTGCTCGCCGAGCCGGCGACGCGGGGTCTCGCCGTGGACGATCCCGAGCTGACGGCGCGGCGACGGGACCTCGCGAAGACCAAACGCGGGCTCGAGCTGTCCTACCGCTCGTGGTACCGCGAGCTGCAGCAGGTCCACGAGCAGTCTCCGCCGGGGCTGCGGTTGGAGCTGGGGAGCGGGGGCGGGTTCCTGGAGGAGCACGTGCCCGGCCTCGTCCGCACCGATCTCCTGCGGCTGCCGTTCGTGGACCTGATCTGCCGTGGCGAGGCGCTGCCGTTCGCCGACGCAACGGTCGGGGCGATCTTCATGATCAACGTGATGCACCACGTGCACGCCCCGCGGCGGCTGTTCGCGGAGATCCGGCGCGTCCTCGCGCCGGGCGGCAAGGTCGGCCTGATCGAGCCGCACGTGACGGCTTTCTCGCGCCGGGTCTACGGCAATCTGCATCCCGAGCCGTTCGAGCCGGAGGCCGCGGAGTGGGAGCTGCCGGAGTCGGGGCCGCTGAGCGGCGGCAACGACGCGCTGCCGTGGATCGTGTTCACGCGGGACCGGGTGCGCTTCGAGTCGGAGTTCGCCGGGCTGCGGGTGGAGCGCGTCCGCCCGCAGTCGCCGTTCGTCCACCTGTTCAGCGGCGGTGTGATGATCCGCAGCCTGCTCCCGGCGCCGCTGTTCCCGCTGCTGCACCGGCTCGAGTCGCGGCATGGGCACCGCTGGGCGGCCGGGCTGGCGCTGTTCGCGACGATCGTCGTCACCAAGCGAGCGTGATCCGAGCCTCGCCGGGCCGCGCTATGATGCTGCGGCATGGCTGACGACGAAACAAGACTCGGCGGGCCCGCCGTCAGGGCTCTCCTGCTGGTGGCGGCCGCGCTGTGCGTCGTCGGTTGGATCGCGTTCCGGTTTCTGACCGACGATGCGTTCATCGCTTTTCGCTACGTCAGCAACCGGCAGCTCGGGTACGGCTACGTCTGGAACCCGCCGCCGTTCCTGCCCGTCGAGGGCTACACCAGCTTCCTGTGGGTAGTGTTGCTGGATCTGGCCTGGACCGTGACCGGGGTGGAGCCGCCGCTGGCCTCGAACGTCCTGTCGCTGATGTTCTCGATCGGGTCGCTGGCGTTGCTGACCGTGATGCTGGTGCGGCTGTGCCGCGGGACGCGGCTCGAGCCCTTCCGGGCCTGGCTCGTCGGGCTGTCGCTCGCGCTGGTGGTGAGCAACCCGACGTTTCTGGCCTGGACCAGCTCGGGACTCGAGACGGCGATGTTCAACTTCCTCGTGCAGGCCTGGCTGCTGGCATGCTGGCGCGTCGCCGACGCCCCCGGGCGATGGCTCGGGCCGGCCGCCGGGCTGGCCGCGCTGCTGGCGCTGACGCGGCCGGACGGGCTGCTGTTCACGGCGGCCACGCTGTTCGTGTTCGTGCTGCTGCTCGCAAGTCCCGGCCGCGGCGGCCTCCGGCCGCGCGCGCTGCTCCTGCGTTCCGCCCCCCTGGTCGCGGTGCTGGTCCACGTTCTGTGGCGCCGGGCGGTCTACGGGGAATGGCTGCCCAATACCTATTACGCGAAGCACATCGCGCCCTGGCCGGAGGCCGGGGTCCGCTACCTGGCCTCGTTCGTGCTGGAATATGCGCTGTGGATTCCGTTGCTGGTCATCGCGGCGGGTCTGGTGCGTGCCGGGCTGGACGCGGCGGCCGCGTCCGGCGGTTTCGTGGAGCGCCTCCGCTCGCCCCAGCGCGTCGCGCCGTGGGTGGCCGCAGCAGCGGTCACGGGGCAGATCGGCTACTACACGCTGCGTGTGGGCGGTGACCACTTCGAGTACCGCGTGCTCAGCCACCTGGTCCCGTTGGTTCCGCTGCTGATCGTGTGGAGCGCGCTCCGGCTGCGCCTGGGTCCGCGGCTCGCCGTCGGCCTGCTGGCGCTGTCACTGGCGGCCGGCCTGCCGCTGCCCTGGACGCACTGGTCCCGCGCCCGGGAACGCACCACGCGCAGTGCGGCGATGGTGATGATCGTCCCGGTATCGGACGCCTTCCCGGCCGCGCTGCGCTGGTACACGGGCGCGTTCGACCGGTTGCAGGCGTGGCTGATCGAACGTCACGTCGGCATGCGCTACCAGGAGCACAAGGTCTACTGGCAACACCTGTCGCGGATCCTCCCCTCGCGCGAGGAGGGGGCGGCCTACCGCGACGGGCAGTCGAACGTCGTGATCCTCAGCTACAGCGTCGGGCTGATCGGCTGGGTCTACCCCCATGCCGCCGTGATCGACGCGCTGGGGCTCAACGACCACGTGGTCGCACGGACGCCGCCCCCCGCCGCGGCGGGGCGCTACATGGCGCACGACCGGGTGCCGCCGGCGGGTTACCTGGACAGCTTCGCCCCGAGCCTGATCATGACTCCGGACAGCGAGATCTACGAGCCGCCGCGCCGACCGTTGCTCACGGACGACCAGATCCGCCAGGTCGAGCTACGGTACCGGCGCTGGCTGGACCGCGTGCGCCACTGAATGGTTCACACCGGCAACGCGGGGTAAGCCGCTCCGTCCCTAGCCTCAGCCGACGCCGTGCTGCGCCGCGGGCTCGGCGGGCTGCAGCTCCTGGGCGGCGAGGATGTGGGTGCGGTTGATCGCCAGGAACGGCGCCTCGAAGTTTGCGCCCTGCCGCGACACGCTGGCGCGGGTCAGCGCGAGGAACGGGCGGCTGTCCTGGTGCAGTCGTTTCAGCGGGCTGCCCCCCGGCGGGACGTGCAGGTAGCCCTCGACGAGGTAGTCGCCGACCCGCAGCCGGATCGAGGCGCGGGAGAAGCGGTCGGCGTCCGGCGTACGCTCCACCGGCGGGGCGGCCACCAGCTCCATCACGAACAGGATCGAGTCGCGGTTGACCGCCAGCGGTCCGTCCTCCGCCGCCCATTCGTCCGACGACACCACGGGGTTGTGCAGCGTCAGGAAGTGGCGGCTGACGACGTTCAGGTCGTCCAGGGTGCGCAGCAACGGGCTGACGCGGATCAGACCGTCGACCACCTCGTGCAGGGTGCGCACCCGGATCTGGCGCTCCTGGGCGTCGCTGGCGTGCTGGTCCATCGTGGATCTCCCGTGGGCCGCCGACACCGGCCGGACCCCGGCAAAACGTAGGTTCCGGGTCGCGGAGCGTCAACCGGCGGGGGCTTCACGGCAGATCGGGAGGCGCGCCGCGCCGTCCCGCCCCGGGTACGTCGTGGGAGGAGGCCGGCCCCCGGGTCGGGACGGCCGCGGGCGCTCCGCGTCAGAGGTCGAACTGCCGGACGAACATCTCCTGCTCGAGATACACGAACCGCGGGGTCAGCGGCGGCAGGTTGGCGGTGTCGTCCAGGTCGGCGTCATAGTCGAGATCGTACGCGGGCTCCGTGTACTGCGGCGCGCCGGGCAGCCACGCCCCATCGACGTGCAGCGGCGCGTGCAGGCTGACCAGCGAGCCGCGCAGGGTCAGCGTCCGCCCGTTCCAGTGCTCGTGCAGCCGGATCACGTGGTACAGACCGCCGTTGTACATGCCGAGTCCCTGCCCCGCGGCGCCCTCGATGCCGCCGGTCGTATCGGTCCCGCCGAGCAGCGCCGCGTTGATCGTGGTGTTCGCGGCGTTGCGCAGCCCCAGGGCGATCGCCTTGTCGCTGTTCGCGTCGAGCCAGGCGCTGGACAACACGTTGATCGTGTCTCCGAGCACCGCGGCGGGTTTCTTGAGCACCGAGTTGTAGTCGCCCAGGATGTACATCGCCTGGTCGGTGACCACGGTCAGACCCGCGATCGGCGGCGCCCCCAGCTCGGTCGAGGTCAGCTCGGCGCCGTTCTGGATCCGCACGCCGTAGTTGTTCAGCACGCCGGACAGCGGCCCGTCCACGCCGAGATACAGGATCAGCCCGCCGTCGGTGGTGTCGTCGAGCTCCTTGCCCGCCCCGAGTAGCGCCGTCCCGTTGATGCAGTCGAACAAGCCCTGGAGGTTCACCTCCAGCATGCTCATCCAGGCGCCTTCGCGGAAGTTCCACATCGTCGTGGTGTGATCCGTGACGCCGCAGCCGTCCAGCGTGGCGGTGAGCCCGCCGTTGACGCCGCCGTCCGCATTGCGGACCTCGATCGCGGCCGGGACCACGTTGAGGTTCAGCACCACCCGCAGGTCGGCACGATCCCAGAACACGGCGCCGGCGGCGCGCTCGATCATCGCCGCGCCCGGCGGGGTCACTGCGGTCAGGCCGGTGCGGATCATGCCGTCCCAGGCATCGAGGTCGGCTTGGCTCATCGGCGTCGTGCCGTCGTCCGGACAGGTGGGGATCTCCTTCAGCACGCCGGGGTCCATCACGCGCGGATCGCCGGACGTGCAATCGTCGTCATCCTTGCGGCCCCGGTACATCGTGCCGGCGGCGGTGACCTGGGCCAGCAGGTCGAGCTTGTTTCCGCCGCCGAGGTACAGGTCGCCGTTGGTGTGGACCGGTCCCGACAGCGTGGACGCCTCCTTGGGCAGGATCTCGAGGTCCTTGTCGTAGAACGCGGCGAACTGGAACACCGGTACCAGGCGGCTGTGAAACCGCATCTCGACCACCGCCTCGAGGTGCTCGGCGGGGTTCTTGGCCTGGCTGTACACCACGTAGCCGAACTCCTGGGCGGCGAGGTTCTGGAACAGCTCGCCGCGCGGGATCACCATCGCGCTGGGGTTGCCGGCGTCCTCCTGGACGTAGGTCGTCGCGGTGCGATCCTCGATCGTGTAGTCCACGCAGCGGAAGTCGCCCGCGCCCAGGTTGGCGTCCACGCAGGGCACGCTGGGCAGCTCGGACTCCGGCGAGGTGCCGTCCGGCCGCGCGAAGCCCACGAACTCGTCGCGCACCAGCTGCGCGCGCAGGTTCAAACCGGCCTCGGCGGCGTAGAAGCCGCGCGTGCCGTCCAGCGAGGACCGCGTCGTGGTCAGGTCGATCTTGGTGAGCAGGAAGTAGCCCGCCAGCAGCGACGCCAGCACGGCCACTAGCAGCATCACCATCACCAGCGCGAACCCGCGCTCGTCCCTGAGTTGTCTCATCACGCCGACCTCGCTCGCTACACCGATTGCACGTTGCGGGGGAAGAACCGCGTGTTCAGCCGCCGGGTCATGGTGCGGTTCTGGAACTGCGTCTGGACCTCGAGCTCGATCTCCAGCGACTCGATTTTCGACCACTCGTCGCTGACCCCCAGCGCCTCGAGCCGCGTGCCGTCGCTCATGCGGGCGAAGACCTGGAAGTCGGTGACGTTGTAGATCAGCTTCCGCACGTCGGCCTCGTCACCGTTGATGAAGTACTCCAGCAGATCCTCGGTGACCTGGTAGGTCTTCTGCTCCAGGATGTAGATCCGCGAGCCCTCGTCGACGTTGTAGGTGTTCGTCCACAGGTCGTCGTTGGCCTTGTGCAGGTGGAACGTCGACCGGTCCTCGTCGTCATACAGGAAGAACTCGTACTGCTCCCGCGTCGGGTTGTAGATGAACGCCAGGACCTCGCCGCCGTTGTTGAGCCGGTAGTTCCGCCAGACCTGCAGGTTGTCCGGCCACTTGTCACCGTCGGTGTCCTCGACCGGCGAGCAGCCGAGCGGCGGCTTTTTCTCCTTACGCGCCACGAACAGCGCGTCGGCAGCGCTGCCGGCGGCGATGTCCTTGCACAACGGCATCACGGTGCCGATCACATTGCGACGCAGGATCAGCTGGTCCGGGGCGCCGGCGTCGCCGTTGATGACCTCGATCGCGGGCACGTCATCCGGTAGCTGCTGCCCGGCCTGGCGCACGTCGACCCCAACCAAATCCATGCCGATACGCAGGTTCTGGTTCAGCGTCGTGCGGTTGAGGTCGGTGGTGTAGACGCCGCGGCTGGAGAGCGCCAGCGCCAGCGCCGAGCCGGTCAGCACGGTGACCAGGGCCAGGGCCACGAGCACCTCGGCCATGGTGAACCCGCGGACGTCACTGCAGCGACGAGTAGACCGATTCGATCGTGTACAGCACGTTGTCATCGAGACTCACCTCGGTTCGCACGTGGCGGCTGCCGGGGCCGCAGTACTCGGGGATCGCGCAGAAATGGACCACCGCCTCGTATTCCCGCTTGCCGACGGTGATCGTCCGCGGGTCGGAGGAGCCCTCGTCGGGCATCTTGGACGGATCCTCGAAGCGCAGCCGCTCCATCACCAGCGCGGCCGCGGCCGCCGCTTCGGTGCGCTCCTCGTTGCGCGTGTTGGTGTCCATCTGGACGAAGAACGCCGGCGCGATCGCCGAGATCGCGATCCCGATGATCGCGACGGCGATCAGCGACTCGACCAGGCTGATCCCACGCTGGTTCATTTGAGCACCCTCGAGACGCCCCCCAGCAGGACCTCGACCTGTCGCGTGCCCTTCTTGGGATGCCACAGGTCGACGACGACCGTGTCGTTGGCGATCCCGCGGGCGTTGAAGCACACGAACCACTCCGTATCCGTCAGCGTCACGTCGTCGGGGAGCGTGAGCTCCAGCGCGGGATCGAGTGTCCAGTCCTCGTCCGAGCATTTGTCGGAGAACTCCCCGGCGATCTCGCTGTCGCTCAGCGG
>JBFKMV010000149.1:0-13080 GCA_041629655.1 Candidatus Polarisedimenticolaceae bacterium | reverse complement strand
GCCTGCTCGCTCGAAGGTTGTTCCCCTGGCGGCTCACCGTGCCGGCGCACTGGATGACCGTCTACCGGCGCGGGCTTACGACTCCCGAGATCGGCCCCAACACCCGGCATGACCGGGTGTATGCATTCTGAGGCGCCGGGGGGCTCCCCACGACGCCTCCACCCACGCCGCGCGGCTCCATCACGAGCGTCCGCTACCGAACCTTCCCTGAAGAGAGCCGCGAGCACCCACAGTCTGCGCACCACGCTGGCGGCCCGCTACTCGTAGCGCAGCGCGTCGATCGGGTCGAGGTCCGCCGCGCGGACCGCGGGGTAGATGCCGGAGACGAGGCCGACCGCGACCGAGACGCTGGTCGAGAGCAGGATCGAGAACGCCGTGACCACGGTCGGCCACTCGGCCCAGGCCGCGACGACCTTGGCGATCGCGACGCCCATCACCACCCCGGCCACGCCGCCGAGCAGGCTGATCGCGAACGACTCGATGATGAACTGCGAGCGGATGTCGCCGCGGCGCGCACCGACCGCGCGACGCAGGCCGATCTCGTGCGTGCGCTCGAGCACCGTGGCCAGCATGATGTTCATGATCCCGATCCCGCCGACCAGGAGCGAGATGCCGGCGATGCAGCCCATCACGATGTTGAACAGCCGCTGCGTGCGGCGGCTCTGCTCCAGCAGCGCCTCCGGCACCACCAGCTCGTAGTCGTCGGCGCCCGAGTGCAGCCGGTCGAGCAGGTTGCGGATCACGCCCGCCGCCTGGGGCGCCGACTGCCCGTCCTCGAGCTGCACGATGATCTCGTCCAGCGGCGAGTCCAGCGCGTCGCGGTCGAACTTGCGCATCGCCGTGGTCACGGGGACGTAGATCTCCCGCGCCGTGGAGCCGATCGCGATGCCCTCGAACGACTCCCCGCCCGCCGAGGTCTCGAGCACCCCGACGACCTCGAACCACACGTCTTCGATCTTGAGATCCCGGCCGACCGCGGGCTCGCTGCCGAACAGGTCGCGGCCGACCTCGGGGCCGATCACGCACACCTGCGCGTGGCCGCGCTCGTCGAGTGCGTCGAGGAACCGCCCGCTGCGCAGCTCGAGCCGGCCCAGGTCGTCCTGGAGGTGCGAGACGCCGTGGACCCGGGCCTCGGTCTTGGCCCCGGCGGCCAGGATCCGGTACGGGTCGATCTCGACCCGCGGGGCGACCAGCCGCACGCCGGGCACGCCTTCGAGGATCGCCTGCGCGTCGCGGCGCGCCACGCCGGGCGACTTCTTGCGCAGCTCCTGGAGCTCGGCGGGCGTCAGGTCCTTGGCGCGCACCAGCACGTTGCTGAGCCCCAGGCGGTCGATCATCTCCATCGCCTGGCTCTCGGCCCCGGCGCCGATCGACAGCATCGCGATCACGGCGCCGACGCCGAAGATCATGCCCAGCATGGTCAGCGCCGAGCGCAGCTTGTGCGAGGCCAGGTTGGCCAGCGAGGTCAAAAACGCCTCGACCAGCCTCACCGCCGCGCCCCCGCCAGGCCCGGCCCGCCGTTACCCGCGGCCTCGCGGTCCGTCGGCCGCTCCGGGGTGCGGGTCGGATCCCGCAGCGCGACGATGTCCCCGCCCTGGAGCCCCTGCTCGATCACCACGCGTCCCAGCGCCGCGGGCCCGGGCGTGACCTCGACGGGCTCGAACCCGCCGCCGCGCCGCACGTAGGCGACCTTCTTGCCGTCCCGGTCGAACAGCGCCTCGCGCGGCACGGTCAGCGCGTCGGGCTGCCGGTCGAGGAACAGCGTGGCGCGGATGCGCTGCCCGGGCTTCATCCGTTCCGGGTCGGTCCGCGCCAGCTCCAGCTTCACCGCGAAGTACTGCACCGGCACGTTGCGCACCCGCGGCGTGGGCAGCGCGTCGACGCGCTGGACCGTCGCCGGGAAGACCTCGCCGGGATGGGCCTCGAGCACCACCTCGGCCTCCAGCCCCTCGCGCAGCCCGCCGGCGTCCGCCTCGAGCACGTAGACCTTGCCCTCCATCCGGTCGAGCTGCGGAAGCTCGGCCACCGCGTGACCGACCCAGACCGTCATCCCGACCTCGGGCACGCGGCCCCACAGGTCCTTGAGCACGAAGATCCCGTCGTGCGGCGCGCGCACCTCCAGCGCCTGGAGCCGCTGCTCGGCGCGCTGGATCTTGATCTCGGCCTTCTTGCGCTCGATCGCCAACAGGTCGACCTCCACGCCGCTCAGCACGTCGGTCACGTCGCGCGTCTCGCGGGCGTGGCCGCGCCGGTGCGTGGCCAGCTCCTCGTCGATCTCGGACTCGATGATCTCGGAGCGCGAGAAGACGTCGGCGTCCTTGCTCTGGAACTCCCGCGCGTACTCGAGCTCGCGGCCGGCCAGCTCGGCGTCGCGGTCGAGGTTCCTGAGCGTCGCGCCGCCGGTCAGCGTGCGCTGGGTGATCTTGCTCTGCGCGGTGTCGCGCTCGGCCTGGCCTTCGCGCAGCTCCTTCTCGAAGTCGGTGGGGTCGAAGCGGATCACCACGTCGCCGGCGTCGACGCGCGTGCCGTCGGGCGCCAGCCAGGCGATGCGGGCCGGGCCCTGGAGGTTCGCGGGCGCCGACAGCACCGTGGCCTGGGCGGCCTCGAGGTTGCCCTCGGCCTCGACGCGGCGCAGGAACTCGCCACGCTCGGCCGTCGCGGTGGGCACGTCCGTCGCGCCGCCGAGCCCGCGCAGCCCCGGCCAGGCCAGCCCGGCCGCGACCACCGCGGCCGCCAGCGCGAGCACGATCCAGATCCCGCGGCGCGTCATGCCGGGCCCCGCGCCAGGTCGCGCCGCGACACCCGGTCGCCCTCGGCCAGCCCGGCGACGATCTCGACGCGGCTCTCGTTGCGCCGGCCGACCTCCACGGGGACCACCTCGTGCCCGAGCAGCGTGCGCCGGTAGACCACCGGGCCCGCCGCCCCGGGGAACACCGCTTCCTTGGGCACCGAGAGCGCCCCCGCGACGCGCTCGGTCTCGATCGTGCCGCGGAACCGCATCCCGGGCCGCATCCGCGTGGTGTCGGTCTCGTCCAGCGTGATCTCGAGACGCACCACCTTGAGCGGGTTGCGCCACGACTCGCGCTGCACGGTGCGCCAGATCGGCCCCACCCGGCCGTTGAACTCGAGGTCCGGATGGGCGTCGAGCCGCAGCCGGACCGGCTGGCCGGTGACGACGCGTCCGGCGTCGGCCTCCTCGACCTGCCCCTTGCCCATCATCGTGGTCAGGTCCGGCAGCTCGACCACCGGCTCGCCGATCCACGTCGAGTCGCCGACCTTCTTCTTCTCGCCGCGCCAGTCGCTGATGTGGATCACGGTGCCCGCGCGCGTGGCCTTGACCGACATCCGCTCGATGCCCTCGCGGATCTCGCGCACGCGGCTCTCGGCCGTCTCGAGCTGGTCGGTCAGCGCGGCGAGCTGCGCCGCGGCCGAGCGCTGCCGGAACTCGATCCGCCGCTCGAGGTACGCCACCTCGCGCTCGGCCAGCTCGCGGTCGAGCCGCGCCTGGGCCAGCTCGTTGCCCTGCTGGAGCTCCGGGGGTACGTCGACCTTGAGCCTGGCCTTGCGCAGCCGTGCCCGCGCCTCGGCCAGCCCCAGCTCGTCCTGGGCCCGTCCCAGCGCCAGCTCCTTGTTGGCCTTGTCGATGTTCTTGCGCGCCTCCTCGACCTCGGCCTGCTTCTCGCGCAGGTCCTGCTCCAGCTTGGTCGTGTCGAACCCGACCACCACGTCGCCGGTCTCGACGGTCTCGGCCTCGGGCGCCATGAACGAGATCTTGTACTCCCAGAGGTCCTTGATCTGGGGCGAGCCGAGCGTGCTGGAGTCGACGGCGCGCAGCGTGCCGGTGACCTCGACGCCCAGCACCAGGTCGTCGCGCTCGACCTCGACCCAGTCGCCGCGCGCGCCGTCGTTGCGCGCGGCCACGACCCACCAGCCGGCCGCGATCAGCACCAGCGCCACCGGCAGCAGCAGCCCGAGCGCCTTGCCGCGGGCGCGGATCATCCGGCCCGCCTCAGGCGGGCGCCCTCGGCGAGGCCCGACTCGACCTCGCAGGCCATGCTGTCGCAGGCCCCCAGCGCGACCTCGACGACGTCCCCGTCGGCCAGGAACGCGCGCGGCGGCTCGGCCGCCAGGTCCAGCGCGGCGCGCGGGGCCAGCAGCGCCTCGCGGGGCGAGCCGTGCCGCACCTCGACCTTGACCGACATGCCCGGCCGCATCCGTTCCGGGTCGGCCTCGTCGAGCCGGATCGAGACGCGGAACGCCCGCCGCAACGACTGCCAGCGCACCGACTGGGCGATCGGGGTGACATCCTCGACGCGCCCGGGGAACGCGAGGTCGGGATAGGTGTCGAGCGTGCACGTGGCCGGCATGCCGGGCACGACCAGCCCGTCGTCCACGTCGCTCAGCCAGGCCTCGACCTTCATCGCCGAGAGGACCGGCATCCGCACCAGCGCCAGCCCCACGTGCGCGCTGTCGCCGACCTGGAACTTGCGCCCCTCGCGCCAGTTCTCGGCCACGATGGCCAGCCCGTCCACCGGCGCCCGCAGCACCAGCGCCTCGATCGCGCGCTCGGCGACCCGGATCTTGCGCTGCGCCTCGCGGACCTTGATCCGCAGCACCTCCAGCTCGGCGGTGGACGATTCGCGGTAGGCCTCGAGCTCGTCCTGCGCCTTCTCGTGCGCGACCTCGGCGCGCTCCAGGGCCAGCTGCAGCTCCTGGTGCTCGCGGCGCTCGCGCAGCTCGGCGGGGACGGCGGCCTCGATACGGGCCTTCTCGAGCTCGATCGCGCGGCGGTCCAGCTCGAACTGCTTCTCGGCCAGCTTGACCGACACGTCGGCCTCGAGCTGGCGCAGCTCGTTGGCCGCCGCGGACTTCTCGAACCGTTTCTGCTCCAGGTCTCCGGTGAACTGCGAGTGGTCCAGCTCGGCGACGCGGTCGCCCTGCCGCACCTGCGCGCCGTCCTCGACCAGCCAGCGCACCTGGAGCTGCCAGGTCTCGGTCTGCGGCACGGTCACCGGCTCGGAGCGGATCGCCTTCAGCTCGCCGGTGATCAGCACGCGCCCGGGCAGCGCCCCCCGCCGCACCACCAGCTCGCCTTCCGGCGCCGGGGGTGCCTCGGACGTGGCACGGTTCGCCGTGCAGCCGGCGGCGCCGGCCAGGGCGGACAGGACGATCGCTGGCGCGAGGAATCGTTTCATCAGGCGCCGTTCCCGGGCGGAATCTCGCAGGTTGTTACGCGCGGACCTCGCGGGCCGTTTAGTCGCGCCGGGTTCCAGTCTACCCGATGCGGGCCTGGGGTGTGCCGCGGCGCGGCGGCCGGGCTAGACTGGAGGGTCGAGGCAGCCGCGTCGTCGCGCGGCGGAAGCGAGCGAGGTGGGAATGGGCCGCGCAACGGGTCTCGTGATCGCCGCGGCGCTGCTGGGTGCGCTGCTGCCCGGTTCCGCGCTGGCCGAGAAGGCCGGCGTGGTGCGCACCGAGTCGTTCCGGCTGCTCAACGAGGGCGTCGCGGCGTACAAGCGCGGCGAGTACGTCAAGGCGGTGGACAGCCTGCGCCGCTCCGCGGCGATGGCGCTCAACTCGTTCCGCGCCCACTACTACCTCGGGCTGGCGCTGAGCGGCGACCGCCGCTACGAGGAGGCGGTGGAGGCGCTGACCGTGGCCCTCGACCTCGACCCCACGCACCTGCAGGCGCACGTCGCGCGCGGCGACGCGTTCTTGAAGCTCGGCGACACCGGCGAGGCGATGGCCGAGTACTACCGCGCGATCAAGCTGCGCCCCGAGTTCCCGCCGGCGCTCGACGGGATCGCCCGCGTGCACGAGGCGATGGCCGACGACGAGAAGGCGATCCGGTTCTTCGAGCGCTCGATCGCCAGCAACCGTGGCTACGCCGACGCCTACACCCACCTCGGCGACCTGTACCTGAGGCTCAACCGCATCGACGAGGCGGTGCGGCTGCTGGCCGAGGCGGTCTCGATCCGTCCCGACTTCGCGCCGGGCCTGAACCGGCTGGCGCTGGCCTACGGACAGCTCGGCCTGGCCAACCAGGCCGTGGCGACGATCCGCAAGGCGATCGAGCTGCAGCCCAACGTGGCCGAGCACCACGCCACGCTGGGCCGGATCCAGCTCGGCCTGGAGCTGGTGGCCAACGCCGAGACGGCGTTCATGCAGGCGCTGGGCCTGGACCCGGCCCACCCCGGCGCCCTGGAGGGACTGGCCGAGGTCTCGCGCCGCCGCGGCGAGTACGACGCGGCCTTCGGCTACCTGGACACGGCGCTGGGCGACGAGCGGATCGAGCCGCGGATCGCGCAGCGGCTGACGGAGTTCCGCGCCGTGCTCGAGGCCGAGCAGGCGCGGCTGATCGCCCTCGAGCAGCGCGTGGCCGACGGCACGGCGACGCCCGCGGACCATCGCGCGCTGGCCCGCGTCTACGTCGATCGCGCCGACTGGGAGACCGCGCTCGAATACCAGCGCGGCGCGCCCGCCGAGCCCGCCGACCGCGAGCTGCTGGCGTTCCTGCTGTTCAAGACCGGCCGCTACCGCGACGCGCACGGCGTGTTCGCGGGCCTGGCCCGCGACGCGGGCCGCGCCGACCTGGAGCTGAACGACGGCGTGACGCTGTCGTTGCTCGGCGATCACGCCGGGGCGCTGGAGGCGTACGGCCGCGCCCTGGCGATCGAGCCCGACAACTCGCTGGCGCTGCTGTACCGCGGCAACGCGCTGATGCGGCTCGGCCGCGACGGCGACGCGGTGGTGGCGTACAAGGCGTTTCTGGACCGCGGCGGCTTCGGCGAGGACGAGGAGCGCGTGCGGCGGATCCTGGAGCAGATCGCGCCCGGTGCCGTGCCGGTGCGCCCGCCGTTGTTCCCCGACGCGCCGCCCGCCCCGGAGCTGCCCGTGGGCGACGAGGACGAGGAAGGAGCCGGATCATGAACCGCCTGAGATGGCTCGCCGTGGCGCTCGTGGCCGCCGGTCTGCTGGTGCCCGCGACGAGCGCCCAGGACGCCGCCCGGCGCCGCGGCTTCTCGATCTCGATCACCGAGCCGGCGAACCAGGAGGTGGTGTTCCTCAAGACCAAGATCGCCGCCGAGGTCAAGATCGAGCGCCCCGAGGACCTCGACCGCGTCGAGTTCCTGGTCGGCGACGACGTGATCTTCATCGACCGCGAGGCACCCTTCGAGTGCCAGCACGACTTCGGCGAGGCGTCGAAGTCCTGGATCGTGCGCGCCGTGGCCTACCACCGCGAGGGGATCAGCGTCAGCGACGCGATCATCACGCGGCGGATCAACTTCTCGGCCTTCGAGCGGGTCAACCGCGTGATCCTGTGGCTGACCGCCACCGACAAGCAGGGCAACCTGATCACCGACCTGTCGCGCGAGCAGTTCAACGTGTTCGAGGACGGGGTCGCGCAGCAGATCATCGATTTCTATCCCGAGGACCGGCCGATCACGATGGCGATCCTGCTCGACACCTCGGGCTCGATGCGCGGCAAGATGGAGCAGGTGCACCAGGCCGCCGGCGAGTTCGTCAAGACGCTGCGCCCCGACGACCGCGCGCTGGTTATCGACTTCGACGACAAGGTGTTCCTGATCCAGGAGCTGACCGGAAACCACGAGGCGCTGGAGGAGGCGATCTCCTCCACCGAGCCGATCGGGGCCACGTCGCTGTACGACGCGCTCCACGCCTCGTACCGCAAGATCGGCAAGCTCGAGGGGCGCAAGGCGATCGTGCTGCTGTCGGACGGCGAGGACACCTCGAGCCAGTTCGGCTACGCGCGGGTGCTCGAGGAGGCCAAGGGCAACAACGCCATCATCTACGCCATCGGCCTCGGGGGCGGTCCCGGCGGCGGCCCGCGCAAGAACGTGCTCAGGGAGTTCTCGGAGACCACCGGCGGCCGCGCGTTCTTCGTCAAGGAGGCCGCCGAGCTGGCCGGCGTGTACCAGCGCATCGCCGCGGAGCTGCGCACGCAGTACTACCTGACCTACTCCACCGCCAACGAGGTCTGGGACGGCCGCTGGATCAAGGTCCGGGTCGAGGGCAACGTGCCCGGGATGGAGATCCGCGCCCGGCGCGGCTACTTCGCGGTGCGGGCTCCGGGCCAGGGCGGGGTGCCGCCCGCCTCGGCCAACTGAGCGTCATTCGAGCCCTTGACTGTACATACACTCGTACATATATTCAAGTCCCCGTGGAGTTCGACTGGGATCCGGTCAAGGCCGCGGGGAACTTGAAGAAGCACGGCGTCGATTTCGCGGACGCCGTGTCGGCGCTTTATGACGACCTTGCGGTCACCGTGAGGGACGACGATGCGGATGAGCAACGATTCGTGACGATGGGCCTGGATGCGCTCGGCCGCCTGCTGGTCGTCGTCTACACGTGGCGGGACGAGCGCCTCCGTATCATCTCCGCCCGGCGGGCCACGAGCGGTGAGCGTCGGCGATACGAGAGCGAGCGATGAAGAGGGAATACGACTTCAGCAAGGGCAAGCGGGGAGCGGTCCTCAAGACCCCGCCCGGAAAAACCCGCATCACGATCCGGATCGACGACGACGTCCTCGAGTGGTTCCGGGCTCAGGCGCACGCCGCGGGGGGCGGTAACTATCAAACGCTGATCAACCGGGCGCTGCGCGAGACCATGGAATCGACGCGGGAGTCGCTGGAGGATACGTTCCGTCGCGTGCTGCGGGAAGAACTCCCCGGTTACGGGGAAAAGAAAAAAAGAAAGAGGTAGGCCCGCCGTCAGACGCCGGTCGAGTCGGCGCTCGTCGCCTCTTCGCCGGCAGGCGGCGAAGCAGGTGCCGGCGCGAGCTCGGCCGGCGGCCGGCTCAGCACCGCGGGCGGGATCAGGCGCTCCGGCGGCAGCAGGTCGATCGGCGACGGCCGGTAGTCCGCCGGCTGCGGGATCAGCACGCTGACCAGCTCGACCTTGCCGCCCAGGTCCAGCTCGACGCGGAGCGGCAGGTAGCCGAGGCCGAGCACCGAGACCTGCCAGGCGCCCGGACGCAGGTCCGGCACCTCGAAGCGGCCGTCGCGGTCGCTCTGGACGGTGCGCGGATCGGACAGCGCGTCGCCGCGCACCAGCCGCACCGGGACCTCGCTCATCGGGAGCCCCGAGGGGTCCAGCACCCGGCCGCTGATCGCCGCGCCGCCCCCGCTGCCCACGCTGGCCGGGACCTGCCGGCCGGCGGGTGCCGTCGCCCCTTCCTCCATCGGCACCTCGACCACCGCGCGGAACGGGAAACGCAGCGAGACGTTGTTCTTGGTCACCGGCCGGAACCCGTCGCGGCGGATCTCGACCCGGTACTCGCCGTCGGGGATCGCGTCGAGCCGGAACTGGCCCTTGCCGTCGGTGCTCGTGAGGTAGGCCCGGTCGGGTTTGCCCTCCGGCACCACCAGCACCGAGGCGCCGACGACGCGGCGGCGGCGGTCGAGGTAGGCCATGCCCTGCAGGCGCGTGGCGCGCCCCGCGGCCTCGACGTCGAGCGCCGCGGGCTCGCCGACCTCCTGGGACGCCGGCGCGGCCGGCGCGGCCGGCGCCGGTACCGTCGGAGCCGTCGCCTCTTCGGGGTTCTGGGCGACCGCCGCGGCGGCGGACAGCAGCAGCAGCGGCAGAGCGAGCAAGGGAGCGGGAAGCCGCGTCACGAACACCTCCGCAGGGTCCGAAGACCCGGCTTCCCAGCATACCATTCCGCCCGCCGCCGGGCTCGACCGACCCGGGGTCAGTCCTCCCCGTCGGGCGGCAACACGATCGTCTCGCCCGTGGGGCCGAGGAACCGGAGCTCGTACGGCACGTACTCGACCGCGCCGATGTCGCAGATCGCCACGCCGTCGCGGTCCCCGTCGAGCGGGCGCGGCACGCCGCGCTGGTCGGTGCCCGGATCGCACCAGCCGCGATCGATCGCGGGGCTGCCCGCGAGCGGCACGTGCGTCCAGGTCGGACCGCCGTTGTCGCGGAGCGGCCCGAGCAGCGGGTCGATCGCGCTCCGGTCGGTCGGATGGTCCACCGGGCACGACCCGTCACGGTTCAGGTTGTAGCCGCTGGAGGTCACGGGAGTGCGCGGCCCGCCACACAGGCCGCAATCCTGGCCCGCGTTGGCGATCACGTTGTGATCGAGCGCCAGCCGGGACATCTTCCCGCAGGAGATGCCGGCCGCCGGGCCGGTGGCGGCGTTCGCGGTCACGGTGCTCTGGCTGACCGTGACGTTGCCGTAGAGGCTGCTGATCCCGCCGCCGCCCTCGGCGCCCGCCGTGTTGCCGCTGATGGTGCTGTTGCTGACCTGCAGCCGACCCCAGAAGTTGCCGATCCCGCCTCCGCCGTGGCCCGCGGAGTTGCCGCTGATGGTGCTGCGGATCACCTGCGCCGGCCACCCCCAGAAGGGCCCGGTGTAGATGCCGCCGCCGTCCCCCGCGGTCGCGGAGTTGTCGCTGATGGTGCTGTCGGTGACGGTCAGCGCGCCCCAGTTGTAGATGCCGCCGCCGTAGAGCGCGGCGACGTTGCCGCTGATGGTGCTGCGGTCGACAGTCAGGACCGGATAGCGTCCGTTGTTGAACACGCCGCCGCCGTGGGCCTCGGACCGGTTTGCGGTGACGTGGGTGTTGGTGAGATCCAGCCTTCCCTCGTTGTACACCCCGCCGCCCTTCCGTGTCGCGGAGTTGCCGGTGATCGTGCTGTCGCTGACGATCAGCGTGGCGCGGTTGTAGATGCCACCGCCCGCTTCGGTCGCGGGGCCCCCGGCGTTCCGGATGGTTACGCCGGAGATGACGACGGTCACCTCCGCCCCCTCGATCGACAGCGCACGGCCCAGCAGGTTGCCCTCCAGGATCGTGTTCTCCACACCCCGGCCGGTGATGGTCAGGCTCTTGTCGATCACGAGCTCGCCGCTCGTCAACACGATCGGCAGCCCGTCCAGGCCCGGATCGAACCGGATCTCGTCTCCGGGCGACGCGTCGGCGATGCACTCGCGCAGGCAGCCCGGCCCCGAGTCGTCGTTGCTGGTGACGGTCAGGACCGCAGCCTGGGACGCGGACACCGCGGTGATCAGGACGATCAGTGCGACTTTTCTCATGGCGTCCTCCCTCGGCGCGGAAGACTCCGGGAACCACGGCCCGACGGGTGCGGTGTCGGAGCCCTCCAGCACCCTGTGCTGCTGCCCCCTTGATCCCGTAGTCGGCCCGCGGCGGTCGTTTCACGCCCGCGCGGACCCACAAAAGGGACCGGGACGGCCCGGATGTGGCGAAAAGGGCGAGGGAATCGGGCTCTGATATACTGCTGCGCTTGAACGTGCGGGCGGTTAGCTCAGCTGGCTAGAGCACCTGCCTTACACGCAGGGTGTCACTGGTTCGAGTCCGGTACCGCCCACCATTCACAACCGACGAGACGGCCCGCCCGAACGACCGGTGGGGCGGTGCGAACGACGAGGAGAGAATCGAGATGTTGAAGAAGCGGTTCTTCAAGACCAAGGACGATTGCGAGATCACGTTCGAGATCGAGGCCGAGGGCGCCGAGCAGGTCGAGCTGGTGTGCGAGTCCAACGGCTGGCAGCCGATCGCCATGAAGCGCGTCAAGCGCGGCCCGTTCAAGACCCGCGTGCGCCTGCCCAAGGACGCGCGCTACCAGTTCCGCTACCGCGTCGACGGCCAGCGCTGGATCAACGACGACGCCGCGGACGCCTACTGGCCGAACGAGTTCGGCGGACGCAACGGCGTGCTGTCCACCGAGGCCACGCAGTAACGAGCGGACGACCGACCCACCCGAGGGGGCGGGCCGTCCCGGTCACGCCCCCAACGGCCGCACCACCAGCTTGTCGTCGTTGAACAGCGGCACCAGCAGCATGTAGCGCGTGCCGTCCAGCCCGAAGTCCGCCGGCGCGGGCAGCCCGTCGGCGATCGGGAACGGCTCCTTCTGCCCGTCGACGACGTAGATCGTCTCCGACTCCCAGCTCGAGACCAACAGGCGCCCGTCGGGCCCCAGCACCAGCCCGTCCAGCGAGCCCGCCGGCGTCTCGCCGAACACCCGCCCCAGCCGCGAGCCGTCGAACAGCAGCACCCGGTTCGACCCGAACGTCGCCATCACCAGCGCGTCGCCGTACATCGCCAGCCCGTTGGGCCGCGCGAGCATGTTCCCGGCGGCGGCCCTCCTGACCGCCCCGTCGGCGGAGACGTGGTACAGCGCGTCCGTCCCCGTGGGCTGCACGCCGCTGTCGTCGATCCGGATCCCGCTGTCGCTGATCCAGATCCCGCCCTTGCCGTCCGCCACGACGTCGTTGAGGAACGTGGACCCCGCGATCGCGATCTCCCCCGCCGGCGCCCCCGTCTCGCGGTCGAAGATCCGCACGCGGTCGAGGTCCGCCACGTAGAGCTTCCCCCCGACGATCGCCATGCCCTTGGGCGCGTGGAGCGTCACGCCGTCCCCGGCGGCCCCGTCGATCCACTTCAGCGCCAGCAGCGTCCCGTCCGGCGAGACCCGGGAGATGAACCCGTTGTCGTCCTTCGCCGACGGCCCCCCGTTGATGTTGGAGACCAGGTAGACATCGGCCTCGACGTCGTGCAGCGCCGATTCCGGCGTGGCGAACCCCACCCCCTCGAGGGTGAAGCCGTCCTTGGGGTGCGGATTGGGGCCGGACGCCGCCGGTTCGGCCGCCCCCCCGGCGCCGGCCTGCTCTCCGGAGCCGGCGCCGCAGGCCGCGGCCAGCAGCAGCAGGCCCGCCGCGGCAGCCGCGGCCAGGACCCGCCGGATCGTGCGGGAATCGGTGGAATGCAGGCTCATGACTCTCCCCGGCCCGGCTCGCCCCAGGCGCATCGAGCCGGGGATTATAGGCGCCGGGCCCGCGCGGCGCCGTTCTGGACCGATCCCGACCCCCGATGCTAGGATGCCCCGGTTGCGCGCGGAGCCGTGGTGCAGTTTGGTTAGCACACCGGACTGTCACTCCGGAGGTCGCGGGTTCGAGTCCCGTCGGCTCCGCCATTCGCAACATGGAAAGCCGCGGCTTCGGTCGCGGCTTTTTCGTGCCCGTCAGCCCGTCTTCCGGATCACCACCGCGCTCACGTCGTCCCGCGGCTCCCCCGCCGCCAGCAGCTCCTCCCGCAACCG
>JBFKMV010000148.1:0-13228 GCA_041629655.1 Candidatus Polarisedimenticolaceae bacterium | reverse complement strand
CGATGAAGATCGGCGCCCCGGTGATCGGCCTGAACGACTCCGGCGGCGCGCGGATCCAGGAGGGCGTGGTGTCGCTGGCCGGCTACGCCGACATCTTCCTGCGCAACACGCTGGCCTCGGGCGTCGTGCCGCAGATCTCCGTGATCATGGGTCCCTGCGCCGGCGGCGCCGTCTACTCGCCGGCGATCACCGACTTCAACGTGATGGTGCAGGACAGCTCGTACATGTTCATCACCGGCCCGGACGTGATCCGCACGGTGACCCACGAGGAGGTGACCAAGGAGACGCTCGGCGGCGCGATGACCCACAACAGCAAGAGCGGCGTGGCCCACTTCGCCGTCGCCGGGGACCGCGACGCGCTGCTGCTGGTGCGCGAGCTGCTGTCGTTCATGCCCTCGAACAACATGGAGGAGCCGCCGCCCAAGCCGACCGAGGACCCCGACGACCGCGCCGACGACACGCTCAATTCGGTCGTGCCGCCGAATCCCAACCAGCCCTACGACATCAAGCGGGTGATCCACGCCGTCGTGGACGACGGCCAGTTCGTCGAGGTGCACGAGCACTTCGCCAAGAACATCGTGGTCGGCTTCGCGCGGCTGGGCGGCAAGCCGGTCGGCATCGTGGCCAATCAGCCCGCGGTGCTCGCGGGCGTGCTGGACATCGACGCCTCGGTCAAGGGCGCGCGCTTCGTGCGCTTCTGCGACTGCTTCAACATCCCGCTGATCACGCTCGAGGACGTGCCCGGCTTCCTGCCCGGCACCGATCAGGAGTTCGGCGGCATCATCCGCCACGGCGCCAAGCTGCTCTACGCCTTCGCCGAGGCGACGGTGCCCAAGATCACGCTGATCACGCGCAAGTCCTACGGCGGCGCCTACTGCGTCATGGCCTCCAAGCACATCCGCACCGATTTCAACTTCGCCTGGCCGACGGCCGAGATCGCCGTGATGGGGCCCGAGGGCGCGGTCAACATCATCCACCGCCGCGAGATCAAGGAGGCCGGCGACCAGGCCGAGCAGAAGCGCCGGGAGCTGGTCGACGAGTACCGCGAGAAGTTCGCCAACCCGTGGATCGCCGCCGAGCGCGGATACATCGACGAGGTGATCGAGCCGTCCGTGACGCGCCCGCGCCTGATCGCGGCGCTGCGCACGCTCGAGAACAAGCGCGACCAGAACCCGCCCAAGAAGCACGGCAACATCCCGCTGTAGCCGATGGACGTTCAGCAACTCGCCGAGGGTTTCTGGCGCTGGACCGCGCCGCACTCCGACTGGGTCCCCGGAAAGACCTGGGGCGAGATGGTGGCCTGTCTCTACCTGGAGCGCGAGACCGAGGCGATCGTGCTGATCGATCCGCTGGCGCCACCGCCCGGCACGGACGACGCCGAGAAGTTCTGGGGCGCGCTGGACCGCGACGTGACACGCTCGGGGCTGCCGGTGGTCGTACTGATTGCCAACGCCCACCACGGCCGCAGCGCGCGCGAGGTCTACCAGCGCTACGCCGGCCGCACCGGCGCCGAGGTGCACGTGCTCGCCGGCGCGCGGGACCGCGTGTCCTGCCGGCCCACGCACGTGTTCAGCGCGGGCGATCCGCTGCCCGCCGGCATCGGCGCTCATTCGGTCGAGGGCCTGGACGGCGACGAGGTGGCCTTCCACATCCCCGGTCACCGCGCGCTGGCCATCGCCGACGCCGTGCTCGGCGCGGGCGCCGGCCGCGTGCGCGTGGCGCCGGAGTCCTGGACCGACGAGACCGAGCAGGGCCGGCGGGTCTACCGGGAGCGTTTCCGGCCCTCGCTGCGGGCCCTGCTCGATCTCGACTTCGACCTGCTGCTGCCCTCCCACGGCGAGCCGGTGCTCACGGGCGGCAAGGACGCGCTCGCGGAGGCGCTGGAAGCGCCGGCCTGGACGGAGGGCTAAGCCGGGCCGAGGCTCAGCCCCGGATCCCCGCCTCCCGGCACAGCCGCTTGCGGATCTTCTCCACCCGTTCGACCTGCCCCCGCGCGGGGAAGCGCTCGTAGAAGCCCTCGCGGCGGAACTCGCGCGAGAGCTCCGACCACGGGGCCAGCTTCTCCTGCAGGAACCCGCCCATCTCGTAGTCGATCGGGAAGTCGTTGCCCCAGACGCTCGCGATGTCGCCCGCCACCCGCACCAGCGCCTTGAGCGTCACGTCGCGTGTGACCATGTAGCGCTTGTTGTCGCCCCAGCCGTCGCGTAGCGCGGTGCGCGCGGCGCGGAACACGTCGCGCAGGAAGCGGTAGCCGCGGTCGCGGCTCCAGCCGCGCCCGTCGCGGAAGCAGTACATCGCCTCGTCGCGGCGGATCACGCGGTAGATCTCGCCGAACATCTGGGCCTGGTTGATCCACATCTCCTGCGTCGAGCGCCCGCCGAGCATGTTGATGTGGTACTGGAGCGGCGAATCCCCTTCCTCGTACAGCGCGCGCACGACGCGCGCGGCGTACTTCTTCTCCAGGTCCGTGCCCCACTCGATCTTCTCGTACAGATCCACCAGGTGCGACTTGTTGATGCGGGTGTGGGTCGAGTTGATGATCACGAACATCTCAGTGGCGAAGTCGGCGGTGGTGCCGTCGAAGATCACGCACGGCACCTCGACCTCCTGGTCGGCGTCGGGCTCGTCCACGTAGAAATGCAGGCCGGCCAGCCGGTGCTGGCCGTCGATGATCAAGAACCCGTCCTCGGGCTCCGACAGGTAGCCGACGCGGTCCTGGCCCGGCATCGAGCGCCAGCGCAGCTCCTCGGCGGTGAACAGCAGGATCGCGCCCGGGATCACCGGCTGCTTGACCTCGTTGCGGTAGAAGTCGCGGATCTGACCCACCTTGCGGCGGTTGAGCGAGCGCTGGAACGCCTTCTGGCTGCCCTCGATCGCCTGCACGAAGCGCTCGACCTCATCGGGCCCGGCGCGGCGGTGCCCCCCGACCACCTCCCCGCGGTCCCCGTAGAACCGCGTCACGAAGCGGACGTGATCGAGCAGCTCCCGCGCGGGGTAGCTGACGAAGTAGAACTCGGCCTCCTTCTGGCGCATGCGCATCGCGAGCATCGCGGACACCCTCCACGTTCCCGGGCCCGGTTGCCAGAGAGATTACGGGCAGCGGCGGCCACGGATCAAGATCCCGCGCGCCGCTCGCGTTGCAGCTCGGCCAGCCGCGCGTACTTGAGGTACGAGCCGGCGGCCGCGATCGCCGACACGGTCAGGCCGTCCAGCCCGCCGAGGACGCCTCGTTGCACGACGTAGCGCTTGAGGAAGTTCCCCAGCCCGTGCGCCAGCGCCGATCCGAACCCGGCGCGCCGGCCCGCCTCGTCCAGCATCACGGCGCCGCGGGCGCTGTACTTGAAGGTGCGCTGGGCGAAGTCGTCGTAGTTGCGAAAGGCAAAGTGCAGCACGTGGCCCCGCAGCAGCTCCAGCCCCGCCGGGCGCAGCCGGGTGTGGCCCGCGGCGTCGTTCCAGCGCGTGCGCCGGCGGTCGAACAACCGGCCGACGACGTCGGGGTAGTACCCGGCCCAGCGGATCCAGCGCCCGCCGATGTGGTTCTTGCGGCGAAAGCCGTAGGCGGCCGGGCCGGCGTCGCCCAGCTCGAGCCTCCGGATCGCCTCGACGGCCTCGTCGTCCAGCCGCTCGTCGGCGTCGAGGCTCAAGATCCAGTCGTTCCGGGCGCGCTCGACGGCGACGTTCTTTTGCGGCCCGTCGCCGAGGTATTCCTGCAGCACCACCGTCGCCCCGAGCGCACGCGCGATCTCCACCGTGCGGTCGTCGCTCAGCGAGTCGACGACGACGATCTCCTCGGCCACCCGGCGCAGCGAGCGGATGCAGTCGGCGACCTTCGACTCCTCGTTGAGCGTCGTGATCGCGCCCGTGATTCTGGCCATGGGGCTCCTCTCCGCAGGCCAGTCTAACCGAGCGCCGCGGGGCCGGATCGGTCATAATGGGCGCTCGCCCGAGCGGGGGATTCCGGTCTTGAAGCGTTTCAAGAAGATCCTGGTCGCCAACCGCGGCGAGATCGCCGTGCGGGTGATCCGCGCCTGCCACGAGCTGGGGATCCGTACGGTCGCGGTCTACTCCGACGCCGACCGCGAGGCGCTCCACGTGCGCTACGCCCACGAGGCGATCCTGATCGGGCCTCCGCCCTCGACCGAGTCCTACCTGCGGATCGACCGCGTGATCGAGGCCGCCCGGCGCACCGGCGCCGAGGCGATCCACCCCGGCTACGGTTTCCTGGCCGAGAACCCGGCCTTGCCGCGCGCCTGCGCCGAGGCGGGGATCGTGTTCATCGGCCCGCCGGCCGCGGCGATGGAGGCGATGGGCGACAAGGTGCAGGCCCGCAAGCTGATGACGCAGGCCAAGGTGCCGGTGGTGCCGGGCACCCCGCCGCTGACGGCCGACGTGGCCGAGGTCGCCGCGCTCGCCGAGCAGATCGGCTACCCGGTGCTGCTCAAGGCGGCCGCCGGCGGGGGCGGCAAGGGCATGCGCGTCGTGCCCGGCGCGGGCAAGCTGGCCAGCGCGCTGGAGCAGGCCCGCGGAGAGGCGCGTTCCGCGTTCGGCGACGACCGGGTGTTCCTGGAGAAGTTCGTCGAGCGTCCGCGTCACATCGAGGTCCAGGTGCTGGCCGACGGCCACGGCAACTGTATCCACCTTGGCGAGCGCGAGTGCTCGATCCAGCGCCGGCACCAGAAGCTGATCGAGGAGTGCCCGTCGCCGGTCGTCGACGAGGCGACGCGGGCCCGGATCGGCGGGCTGGCGGTGCGCGCCGCCCAGGCCGTCGACTACGTCGGCGCCGGCACGGTCGAGTTCCTGCGCGCCGACGACGGCTCGTTCTACTTCATGGAGATGAACACGCGGCTGCAGGTCGAGCACCCCGTGACCGAGATGTGCGTGGGGCTGGACCTGGTCAAGGCGCAGATCGCGGTGGCGGCGGGGCGCAAGCTGCCGCTGCGACAGGACCAGGTCGAGCTGCGCGGCCACGCCATCGAGTGCCGCATCATCGCCGAGGATCCGACGCGCAACTTCATGCCGTCGCCGGGTACGATCCGCGGGCTGCGCGTGCCGACCGGGCCCGGGGTCCGCGACGACGGCGGGGTCTACGCCGGCTACACCGTGCCGGTGCACTACGACCCGCTGATCTCCAAGCTCGTGGCCTGGGGCCACGACCGCGCCGAGGCGATCTCGCGCATGGCCCGCGCGCTGGACGAGTACCGCATCGACGGCGTCAAGACCTCGATCAGCTTCCACAAGAAGGTCATGGACCACGCGGCGTTCGTCGCGGGCGACCTGCACACCGGCTTCCTCGGCGAGCACCCGGAGCTGTTGCAGCCCAGCGACGACGCGTGGCTCAACGAGATCGCCGTGGTCGCCGCGGCCGTGGCGCACTTCCGGCGCCAGGAGATGCTCTCGGCGCAGGCCCGGCGCGCCGGGGGCGACGGCGCCGGCGGCTCGGCGTGGAAGCGCTACGGCCGCGCGGGGTGGCGGCGGTGAAGATCACGGCCCAGGCCGGCAGCGAAGTGCACGAGATCACCGTCACGCGGGTCGACGGCAAGCTGATCGTGACCGTGGACGGCGTCGAGCACGGGGTCGATGCGCGCAAGCTCGAGGGCGACTTCTACTCGCTGATCGTGGACGGCAAGTCCTACGAGGTCTCGGTCGAGGCCGAGGGGTCGAGCTACTTCGTGCGCCACGGCGCCACCGAGCAGGCGGTCACGCTGACCGTGCCCGGCCGCAAGGCACGCGACCTGCACGCCGGCGGCGACGGTCCGGCGCGGGTGGTGTCGGTGATGCCGGGCAAGATCGTGCGCGTGCTGGTGGGCCGGGGCGACACGGTGCAGCGCGACCAGGGCCTGGTCGTCGTCGAGGCGATGAAGATGGAAAACGAGATCGTCGCCCCGCGCGACGGTCGCGTGCAATCGATCGAGGTGCAGCCGGGCACCGCGGTCGAGGCGGGCGAAACGCTGGTCGTGATCGAATAAAGAAACGGGCCGGGCCATCGCCGGCCCGTCGATCGGGGCTCGGGACTCGTCTACTTGTTCAGGGCCTGCTCGAGCTGCTTACCGGCCTTGAACCGCACGGCCTTCTTGGCCTTGATCTTGATGGCTTCGCCGGTCTGCGGGTTGCGACCGGTGCGGGCCTTGCGCCGCGACACCGCCCAGGTGCCGAAACCGACCAGCGTGACGCGCTGGCTCTTCTTGAGCGACTGGGTGATGCCGTGGACCAGGCTCTCGACCGCACTCGCCGCCGCGGTCTTGGTGATCCCCGCATCGTGCGCGATCTTGTCGATCAGGGCTGCCTTGTTCATCCGCTGAACCTCCTGAGATTCGGAACACGGAACGCGGAAACCCGCGCCCCGAGCGAGATTACAGCGCACCGCCGCATCACGGTCAAGAGCCCGCGCGCGCGAAAACGCAACGCGATGCGCTTCGGATGTCGGCAGCGGAATGTCGGCGGGGCGCCGTACGCTCAGCTCAGGAGATACCGCTCGAGCCGGCGGCGCTGCTGTTCGGTCACCGCCGGGAAGAACAAGGCCAGCTCGTACCGCCGGTCCTGCGTCGCCGAGGCCAGCTCGCGTCGCCGCACCACCACGGCTTCGATGTCGAGCGGCTCGGTCTTTCCGGGAGCGCTCTCGGAGGGCAGCATCAGCCGCACGGCCAACCGGGTCATCTCCTCGTAGCCGACCGGCGAAGTGCAGTACAGGCCGCCGAGCGACAGGTTGTCGGCGACCATGCGCGCCACCTTGCCCTCGGCGGGCTTGCTCTCCAGCTCGACCCGGCGGGCGAAGCGGGCGTGGGCGCGCCGCTCCGTGGTAACTTTGCTCACTCGTGCCTCCTCCGCTGAAGCGCCCATGCTAGCGCGAAACGACGCGTCGAGTCACGACCGTGGTCGGGCAACGGCGGAGGACGAAGGGAAGCGAAGCGTGGATCGGGACCGGCTGCGAAAGTTGCTGACCCGGGTGCGCCAGGGGCGCCTCGGCGTCGCCGAGGCGATCGAGGAGCTGCGCTTCGCGCCGATCGCCGAGCTGGGCTTTGCGCGGGTGGACCTGCACCGGGAGCTGCGGCGAGGCATCCCGGAGTCGGTCTACGGACCGGGCAAGACCTCCGAGCAGATCGTGGCCATCGTCGAGCGACTCCACCGTGCCGGCCAGACCGTGCTGGTGACCCGCATCGGGCCCGACGTCCACGAGGCGATCGCACGGTCGTTCCCGCGAGCCGAGTTCCGGGCCGAGGCCGGGATCTCGGTGTTGCGGGCCGGGCGGCGCCGCGCCGGGCGCCCCGGGGTCGTCGTGATGAGCGCCGGGACCGCGGATCTGCCCGTGGCCGAGGAGGCGGCGGTGACCGCGGAAGAGCTGGGCCAGCGCGTGATCCGGATCCACGACGTCGGCGTGGCGGGGCTGCACCGGCTGGCGCCGCACCGGCAGACCATGGCCAAGGCCAGGGTGATCGTCGTCGTCGCGGGCATGGAGGGCGCACTCCCCTCGGTCATCGCCGGCCTGACCGATTGTCCGGTGATCGGTGTCCCCACCAGCACCGGCTACGGGGCGGGGGGCGCGGGTCAGGCGGCGCTGCTGGCCATGCTCAATTCGTGCGCGTCCGGCCTGACCGTGGTCAACATCGACAATGGTCACGGCGCCGGCGTGGCCGCCGCGCTGATCAACCGCCGCACGCGCTGACCCGCCGCCGAGCCGCGAAAGCCCACGGTCCCGACACAATCCTGAAGTGCAACCGTAATGTTTCATTGCTGCAACCCCAATGCAGCAAGGCCCGCCCGAAAACCCTTGACACTACTTAGGGTTGGTCCTATATATGCCCCCGGTTAAAGCTCGGTATGGGTCATTCGGACTCGTGTTCGAAAACCTTGGACAACCCACCTCTTCCGAGCTCTAGCGTGAGCAGTGTTCCCCGGACGAGGGGTCGGTCTCGGGGCCGGTGAGACTCGTCGTGTTGAAGGGAATCTTGTCGAGCGCTAGAATCCATCGTTTTGAATGGACAGGAAATCCCGGCAGGTCCGGGAAGCCGATAGGCTCGAAAGCGGGGTGATTCAAACAATGCCGCTGATCAAGGTGCGCGAGGACGAGAGCCTCGACAACGCCTTGAAGCGCTTCAAGAGAAAGTGCGAAAAGTCTGGGATCTTGACCGAGATCAAGAAACGTCAGCATTACGAAAAGCCCAGCGTTCGCCGGAAGCGCAAGGCACTGGCCGCGCGCAAGAAGCTGCTCAAGCGCCTGGCGCAGGAGCGCAAGTTCAACGCGTGAGGAATGGGCGGACGGCCCGGCCGGGAATGACCCGGCCGGGTCACCGCGATCAGGGGGCCGATTGACCGGGCCGTTCCCCAGGGAGTTCGTCGAGGACGTCCGGAACGCCGGAGATATCGTCCGCCTCGTCTCCGAGTACGTCCCGTTGAAGACCAGCGGGAAGCGGATGCGCGGGCTCTGCCCGTTCCACCAGGAGAAGACCCCCTCCTTCTACGTCGACCCCGACCGCGGTCTGTTCTACTGCTTCGGATGCCAGACCGGCGGCGACCTGTTCAAGTTCGTGATGCTGTACGAGAAGGTCGACTTCCGCGAAGCGGCCGAGCTGCTCGCGAACCGCTTCGGGGTCCCGCTTCCCGTCAGCGGCGGTCCGGTCCACGACTTCCGGGTCCGCGTGCTGGAGATGAACCGGGTCGCCGAGGAGTTCTTCCGCGCGCGGTTGTCCGCCGGTGACGGTGCGGGCTGTCGCGCCTACCTCGAACGGCGCGGCCTCGGCGAGTCGACCATCGCGAGCCTGCGACTCGGTTACGCCCCCGACTCCTGGGAAGCGTTGCGCGCCCACCTGGTCGCCAAGCGCTTCAAGCCCGACGAGATCGTCAAGGCGGGTCTGGCGCTGCCCCGCAAGTCCGGGCAGGGCGAGTACGACCGCTTCCGCGACCGGCTGATCTTCCCGATCCGCGACGTCAACGGGCGCACGGTGGCGTTCGGCGGCCGCGCCCTCGGCGACGCCGAGCCGAAGTATCTCAACTCGCCCGAGACACCGGCCTACGTCAAGGGCAACCACCTGTACGGGCTCGACCTGGCCCGCGACGCGATCCGCCGCGAGGGGTTCGCGATCGTCGTCGAGGGCTACATGGACCTCGCGGCGCTGCTCGGGGCCGGCTTCGACAACGTGGTGGCCTCGCTCGGCACGGCCTTCACGCCCGCCCAGGCGCGCCTGCTGGCCCGCTACGCCGAGCGGATCGTGCTGTCCTACGACGGCGACGCCAGCGGCGCGACCGCCACGGCGCGTTCCATGGACCTGCTGCTGGAGCGCGGGTTCAACGTGCGGGTGGCCGAGCTGCCCGAAGGCCGGGACCCCGACGACACGATCGCGCGCGAGGGCGCCGACGCCTACGGCGCGCTGGTCCGACGGGCGCCCGAGTACCTCGAGTTCCTGATCCGCCGCGCGTCCCACGGGCGCGACCTGTCGCGCGTGGAGCACCAGGTCTCGGTCGTCAACGCGGTGCTGCCGCACGTGGCGCGGCTGGAAAGCGCCGTCGAGCGGGCGGCATGGGCGGGGCGGCTGGCGGACTCGATCGGCATCGAGGACGAGCTGGTGCTGCAGGAGCTGCGCAAGGCGCTGCGGTCGCGCGAGACGCGGATCCGGCAACGACCGCCGGGGAGCACGCCGCTGGGGCAGGCCGAGGCGCGGCTGGTCTCGCTGCTGCTGGGATCGTCCGAGGCGCGGGCCGAGCTGGTCGACCACGGCCGGGAGGTCGAGAACTCGCACGTCGCGGGAATCGTCGCAGCGATCCTGCGCCTCGACGGCGCGGGACGTGCGGTCGACTACCCGGCGGTGCTCGACGCGCTGGAGGACGAAGCCGACAAGAAGCTGTTGACGCGACTCGCGTTCCGGGACGAACCCGAGAACGGTCCGGGGGTCGCCGACTGTCTGTGGGCGCTCCAGCGCCGGCGTCTCGCGCAGCAGGGACGCGAGGAGCTGAGCCGGCTCGCCGAGCTGCAGGGCGCAGAGCCGCAGTCGCCGGAGGCGGGCGAGCTGGACGACCACCTGCTGCGAATCCAGGAATTGGCCAGGCAGCGCGACGCGCTGTCCTGAAGGACGCCGGGTCACCACGGAATCGATCCAACCGGGAAAAGGGTCCATGAGCAAGAAAAAGGATCAGCCGCTCGACGACCGTTACGAGGAAGTAAAGCAGCTCCTGGTGCTGGGCAAGGAGCGGGGCTACCTCGGCTACGACGAGCTCCAGGAGGTCTTGCCCGAAGAGCTGGTCACCTCGCCCGAGCACTTCGAGGAGGTCTGCACGCTGCTCGAGGAGAACGGGATCGAGCTGGTCGAGGCCGACACCCGCGAGCAGCTCAAGGGACCCGAGGGGCGCAAGACCAAGGACGAGGACACCAAGCAGGAAGCCGCGCCCAACCCGCTGGAAAAGACCAACGATCCCGTGCGGATGTACCTGCGCGAGATGGGTACCGTGCCGCTGTTGACGCGCGAGGGCGAGGTCTCGATCGCGCGCCGCATCGAGCGCGGCGAGCGCCGGGTGATGAAGGCGCTCCCGCAGAGCCGCTACATCGTCGCCGAGCTGGCGGTGCTGGGCGACATCCTGCGCAAGAGCGACCCGCCGCACAACCTGTTCCAGGCCGCCGAGGAAGACGGGGACGAGAAGGACCCCAAAAAGCGGATCCGGCGCGCGCGGCAGGCGATCAACCGGCTGATGAAGATCGTCGGCAAGATCGCCCAGCAGGAAAAGCGCCTGGCCCGGGTCAAGCCCGGGGGCAAGGCGGCCCGCAGCGCCCGCTGGACCATCGTGCGCGCGCGGGTCCTGCTGGGCCGCGAGTTCTCCAAGATCCTGTTCGTCCCGTCGTACGTCGACACCGCGGCCCGCACGCTGGTCGACGCCGATCGCAAGATCAAGATGCACGAGCGCGGCATCCGGCAACTGGCGACGAAGATGCGCGAGCTGCGCGACGCGGGCCTGAAGCGCGAGCTGCGGCGTAAGATCGACGGGCTACGCTCGACGATCCGGCTGATCGAGGAGGAGATGGGCGGCAACCGGCGCGAGCTGTCGCAGGTCTCCGCCCTGATCCGGCGCGGCATGAGCGAGGCCAAGCAGGCCAAGAGCGAGCTGGTCGAGGCCAACCTGCGGCTGGTCGTCTCGATCGCCAAGAAGTACACCAACCGCGGGCTGCAGTTCCTGGACCTGATCCAGGAGGGCAACATCGGCCTGATGAAGGCGGTGGACAAGTTCGAGTACCGCCGCGGCTACAAGTTCTCGACCTACGCGACGTGGTGGATCCGCCAGGCGATCACGCGCGCGATCGCCGACCAGGCGCGGACGATCCGCATTCCGGTGCACATGATCGAGACGATCAACAAGCTGATCCGGACCCAGCGCAGCCTGGTCCAGGAGTTCGGCCGCGAGCCGACGCCGGAGGAGATCGCGGAGAAGATGGGCATCCCGGTGGCCAAGGTGCGCAAGGTGCTGAAGATCGCGCAGGAGCCGATCTCGCTCGAGACCCCGATCGGCGAGGAGGAGGACAGCCACCTCAAGGATTTCATCGAAGACCGCGCGGCCGTAAGCCCGGTCGAGGCGGTGATTCATCTGAGCCTGCGTGAGCAGACCCAGGGCGTGCTGAAGACGCTCACGCCGCGCGAGGAGAAGGTGCTCAAGCTGCGCTTCGGCGTCGACGGCGGCGGCGAGCACACGCTCGAGGAGGTCGGCCAGTCGTTCGCGGTGACCCGCGAGCGGATCCGCCAGATCGAGTCCAAGGCGCTGCGCAAGCTCCGCCACCCTTCACGCAGCAAGATGCTGCGCGTCTTCACCGAGCGCGCCCAGCAGCCGCGGCAGTAGGGGTCGCCCGCCGGCGGGCAGCGATGCGAGAGAGCACCCGCGACCGGTTGCGGCGGCTGCCGCTGTTCGCCGCGGTCGGCGACCAGGACCTCGACCGGCTGGCCGGGCTGTCCAGCATCCTGTACCTGCGCAAGAAAGAAACGCTGTTCACGGAGGGCGAGCCCTACCGCGGCATGTTCGTGATGCTCGAAGGGCTCGCGGTGGTCTACAAGCTGTCCGACGACGGCCGGATGCTGATCCTGCGCGTCTGCCGTCCCGGCGACCCGTTGGCCGACGTGCCGTTGTTCGAGCAGGGCGACGCCGGCTACACCGCCCACGCCCGCGTGACCCGCGACAGCGAGGTGTTGTTCCTGCCCCGCGACCGCTTCGTGCCGTTCCTCAAGGGGCACCCCGAGGTGGCCTGGGAGATGCTGCGCGGCTTCGCCGCACGGCTCAAGGAGCTGGGGCTGCAGCTCGAGGGCGTCACGCTGCGCGAGGTCTCGTCGCGGGTGGCGCGCTACCTGCTGCGCGAGGTCGAAGCCGCCGGGGCGGAGGGCGAGCCGCAGCCCTCGCTGACGCTCCCGCTGGCCAAGGGCTCGATCGCGTCGTACCTGGGCACGGTCCACGAGACCCTGTCGCGCACCTTCGCGCGCCTGATCCGCGAGAAGATCATCCGCGTCGACGGCCCCCAGGTCACGATCCTGGACGTCAAGCGGCTCCGGAGGTTGCTGTAGCGCGCGCCCCGGGGCGCCGGTATCTTTAGGGGTTGCAACCCGGACGAGGCGGCGGACTTCGTGCACCCGATCCTGTTCACGATCAACGACTTCCCGATCCCAACCTACGGTCCGGTGTACCTGATCTCCTACCTCGCCAGCGTGGCCGTCGGTGCATGGCTGATCTCGGGGCGCACCGGCAAGCCGTTCTGGACGATCTTCGAGATCATCTTCCAGTTCGCGATCGCGGGCGAGATCGGGGCGCGAGTGACCTTCGTGATCGTCGAGTGGGACCGCTTCGTGGCCGGCCAGATCCCGCTCAAGCAGTTCCTGTTCTCGGGCCGAGTCGTGCTGGGCGGCGTGATGGTGGGTACCATCGCCGCGATCTACCTGTTCCGGAAGCACCGCCTGCCGCTGGCGATGACGCTCGACGCAGCCGGCGTCGGCGTCGCCCTCGGCCTGGGGATCGGCCGGCTGGGCTGCCTGCTCGCCGGCTGCTGTTTCGGCAAGCCGACCGACCTGCCCTGGGGCATCGTGTTCACCGACCCGATCGCCCAGCGCCTCAACGGCACGCCGCTGAACGTCCCGCTGCACCCGACGCAGCTGCTCCAGATGGCCAGCGGCCTGCTGATCTTCGCCGTGCTGCTGTGGCTGTTCCGGCGCAAGCACGCCGACGGCCAGATCTTCATCGCGTTTCTGGGTCTGGTCGGCCTGCTGCGGTTCGG
>JBFKMV010000147.1:0-13305 GCA_041629655.1 Candidatus Polarisedimenticolaceae bacterium | reverse complement strand
GAAGATCACGTCGTCCATCCGCGATCCGGTGTCGATCAGCGCCGTGGCCATGATCGTCAACGAGCCGCCCTCCTGCACGTTGCGGGCCGCGCCGAAGAATCGCTTCGGCTTCTGCAGGGCGTTGGCGTCCAGGCCGCCGGAGAGCACGCGTCCCGAGGCCGGGATGACCGCGTTGTAGGCCCGGGCCAGGCGCGTGATCGAGTCCAGCAGCAGCACGACGGGGCGGCCGCACTCGACCTGGCGGCGCGCCTTCTCCATCACCATCTCGGCGACCTGGACGTGGCGCGAGGCCGGCTCGTCGAAGGTCGAGGCGATCACCTCGCCCTTGACCGAGCGCACCATGTCGGTCACCTCCTCGGGGCGCTCGTCGATCAGCAGCACCATCAGCAGGATCTCGGGATGGTTGGCGGCGATGGCGTGGGCGATCGCCTGGAGCAGCATCGTCTTGCCGGTGCGCGGCGGCGAGACGATCAGGCCGCGCTGCCCCTTGCCCATCGGGACCATCAGGTCCAGCACCCGGCCGGAGATGTCCTCGCCCGGCAGCTCGGCGCGGATACGGTCCTGCGGGTACAACGGCGTCAGGCGGTCGAAGCGCGTGCGGTCGCGGACCGCGTCGGGCGCGCCGCCGTTGACCTCCTGGACCCGCGCCATGGCGAAGTAGCGCTCGCTGGACTTGGGCGGGCGGATCGGGCCGCGCACCGTGTCGCCGGTCTGCAGGTTGAAGCGCCGGATCTGGGACGGCGAGACGTACACGTCGTCGGGCCCCGGCAGGTAGCTGCAGTCGGGCGAGCGCAGGAATCCGTAGCCCTCGTTCAGCTTCTCCAGCACGCCCTCGGCCACGATCGACCCGTTGCGCTCCACGCTGGCCCGGATGATCCGGTACAGCAGCTCGCGCCGGGGGATGTTCGACGCGCCGTCGACCTCGAGCTCCGTGGCCATCTGGACCAGGTCGCCGAGGCTCTTCTCCTTGAGTTCGCTGATGTCCATGTTCCGCTCTTCGCTCCCGTGAGTGTGTCAGGCGCCGGCCAGCGCCGCGTCGAGATGTCGCCAGACCGCCCGGATGCCCAGCCCCGTGCTCGACGAGACCAGCACCGGCGCTCCGGTGTCCGGCGAGGCCCCGAGGCCCTCGGTGATGGTGCGCAGCGCCACCACCCGCTTGTTCCCTGAAAGCTTGTCGGCCTTCGTCGCCGCGATCAGGTACGGGATCCGCTGGTAGGCCAGCCAGTCCCGCATCGTGCGGTCCAGCAGCCCCGGCTCGCGCCGCGCGTCCACGACCAGCACACCCATCACGATCCGCTCGCGCCGCCGCTCCAGGAACGCCTCGACCATCGGGCCCCAGTTCCGCCGCACGGACTCGGGCACCCTGGCGTAGCCGTATCCCGGCAGGTCGACGAAGTACAGCGCGTCATTGATCCGGTAGAAGTTCACCGACTGGGTCCGACCGGGCTGCGACGAGGTGCGCGCCAGGTTGCGGGTGCCCAGCAACCGATTGATCAGGGAAGACTTGCCAACGTTGGATCTTCCCAGGAAAACCACGTCCGGTCCGGGAGCCCGCGGCTCCTGCTCCGGCCGCACGGCGGCGCGGTCGAACCGGGACGACTTGATCTTCACCCGTCGCCGTTCAGTTGACGGGAGTATCCGCCGATCCGTCGGCGACGCTCGCGTCCGGCTTGTCCTCGCCGAGATCGACCGGAAACCGCTCGGTCAGGGCGATCTCGAGCACCTTGTCGACCCGCTCGACGAGGTGGAACGTCATCTGCTTGTTGATGTCCTCGGGAATCTCGCTGAGGTCCTTCTCGTTGTCCCGCGGCAGGATCACCGTGCGGGCGCCGTGCCGGAACGCGGCCAGCACCTTCTCCTTGACGCCGCCGATCGGCAGCACCTTGCCGCGCAGCGTGATCTCACCGGTCATCGCCACGTCGGTGCGGGCCGCGATGCCGCTGAGCAGCGAGGTCAGCGCCGTCGCCATGGCGACCCCGGCCGAGGGGCCGTCCTTGGGAATCGCGCCCTCGGGAACGTGCACGTGGATGTCGTACTTGCGGTGGAACCGCGGGTCGACGCCGAACTCGTCGGCGCGGGAGCGGATGAACGACAGCGCGGCCTGCGCCGACTCGCGCATCACCTCGCCGAGCTGGCCGGTCAGGACCAGCTTGCCGCGCCCGCCCATCAGCGTCGCCTCGATCGGCAGGATCTCGCCGCCGGTGTCGGTCCAGGCCAGCCCCACCGCCACGCCGACCTCGGGCACCCGCTGCTCCTCGCTGGGCAGGTGGTAGCGCGGCACGCCGAGCATCTCGACCACGCGGGCCGGGGTGACCTGGAACTCCTTGGCCAGCTCCTTGGACACCACGCGCCGCGCGATCTTCCGGCACAGCGAGCCGATCTCGCGCTCCACGTTGCGGACGCCGGCCTCGCGGGTGTAGCGCTCGATCACCTCGCGGATCGCGTCTTCGTCGATCTCGATCTTGAGCTTGTGCAGCCCGTGCGACTTGATCTGCTTCGGGATCAGGTAGCGCCGGGCGATCGCCATCTTCTCGTTCAGGGTGTATCCCGGAATCCGGATCACCTCCATCCGATCCTGGAGCGCCCGCGGGATCGTGTGCAGCACGTTCGCGGTGGCGATGAACATCACGTCGCTCAGGTCGTACTCGGTGTCGAGGTAGTGGTCGAGGAAGGTGTGGTTCTGCTCCGGGTCGAGCACCTCCAGCAGCGCCGCCGAGGGGTCGCCGCGGAAATCGGCGGACATCTTGTCCACCTCGTCGAGCAGGAACACCGGGTTGCGCTTGCCGGCCTTGCGCATCATCTGGATGATCTGGCCCGGGAAGGCGCCGATGTAGGTCCGCCGATGCCCGCGGACCTCCGCCTCGTCGCGCACGCCGCCCAGCGACAGGCGCACGAACTTGCGGCCGGTGGCCCGGGAGATCGAGCGCGCCAGCGAGGTCTTGCCCACGCCGGGCGGCCCGACGAAGCACAGGATCGAGGCGCGCGGCTTCTTGACCAGCCGGCGCACGGCCAGGAACTCCAGGATCCGCTCCTTGACCTTGTCCAGGCCGTAGTGGTCCTCCTCGAGGATCGCCTCGGCCTTCTTGATGTCCTTCAGCTCGCGCGAGCGCGTGGTCCACGGCACCGCGAGCAGCCATTCCAGGTAGTTCCGCGAAACGGTCGCCTCGGCCGAGACCGGCGGCATCACCTCCAGGCGCTTCAGCTCCTGCAGCGCCTTCTCGCGCGCCTCCTTGGGCATCTTGGAGTCGTCGATCTTCTGCCGGAACTCGTCCAGCTCGTTGACCCGCTCGTCGCGGCGGCCCAGCTCCTCCTGGATCGCCTTGATCTTCTCGTTGAGGTAGTACTCCTTCTGCGCCTTCTCCATCTGCCGCTTGACGCGGCCGTGGATCTTCTTGTCCACGCGCAGCTTCTCGATCTCCTGGTCGAGGGTGCGCCCGACCTGCTCCAGGCGCTCGGTGGCCACGACGCCCTCCAGCAGACCCTGCTTCTCCTCGACGCCGATCGGCAGGTGCGCCGCGATCGTGTCGGCCAGGCGGCCGGGGTCGGAGATGCGGACCGTGGACAGCATCGTCTCGTACGGCAGACCCGGCGAGTACTTGATGTAGCGCTCGAACAAACCGGCCACGCGGGTCATCACCTCCTGCACCTCGGGTGTGACCTCGGTCTTGCGCTCGATCCGCTTGACCACCACGCGGAAGTAGCCGTCCGGGTCCTGCTCGATCTCGAGCAGCCGGGCCCGCGCCACCCCCTCGACCAGCAGCTTGACGTTGCCGTTGGGGTTCTTCAGGTGCTGGACGATCGTGGCGATCGTGCCGACGGCGTTGATCTCGTCCGCGGCCGGGTCGTCGACCTGCGCGTTGCGCTGGGTCGAGAGGAAGATCTTCTTGCCCCCGGCCAGCGCGCGCTCGACCGCCAGCAGCGACGGTTTGCGACCCACGACGAACGGCACCATGGTGTGCGGAAACACCACGATGTCGCGTAACGGCACCATGGGCAGGGTGCTCACACTATCCGGAGCACGCCCCTGGCGTTGTTCCATGCGCTCCTCCCCGGGACGGGTCCCGGCGTACCGGTTGTCGACCTATGATGCCCTAAAACGCTACGAAGCGCGGTGGTTAACCGGCTTTTTCCATGACCATCAGCGGATTGGTCTTGTTCATGACCACGTCCTTGCTGATGACGACTTCCTTGACGTCGGTCTTCGATGGCAGCTGGAACATCATCTCCAGCATCAGCTCCTCGAGGATCATCCGCAGCCCGCGGGCCCCGATCTTGCGCTCGATCGCCAGCTTGGCGATCGCCTCCAGCGCGTCCTCCTGGAACCTCAGGCTCACGTTCTCGAACTCGAAGATCCGCTGGTACTGCTTGACCAGCGCGTTGCGCGGCTCGGTCAGGATGCGCACCAGCGCGTGGGCGTCCAGCTCGGCGAGCGTGGCGATCACGGGCAGGCGGCCGACGAACTCGGGGATCATGCCGTACTTGATCAGGTCCTGCGGCTGGACCTGCTTGAGCGTCTCCTGCAGGTCGCGCTCCTTGGCCGACTTGAGATCGGCCGTGAAGCCCATCGCCTTGCGGCCGATGCGGTGCTCGATCAGCGAGTCCAGGCCGACGAACGCGCCGCCGACGATGAACAGGATGTTCGAGGTGTCGACCGGCACGAACTCCTGGTGCGGGTGCTTGCGCCCGCCCTGCGGCGGCACGTTGGCCACGGTGCCCTCGAGGATCTTGAGCAGCGCCTGCTGCACGCCCTCGCCGGACACGTCGCGCGTGATCGACGGGTTCTCGCCCTTGCGGGCGATCTTGTCCACCTCGTCGATGTAGATGATGCCGCGCTGGCACTTCTCGACGTCGTTGCCGGCCGACTGCAGCAGCTTGAGGATGATGTTCTCGACGTCCTCGCCGACGTAGCCCGCCTCGGTCAGCGTGGTCGCGTCGACGATCGCGAACGGCACCGAGAGCAGCCGCGCCATCGTCTGCGCCAGCAGCGTCTTGCCGGAGCCGGTGGGGCCGATCAGCAGGATGTTCGACTTCTGCAGCTCGACCTCGTTGCGCCGCCGCGCGATCTCGTTGCGCTTGTAATGGTTGTAGACGGCGACGGCGAGGCGCTTCTTGGCCTCTTCCTGGCCGATCACGTACTCGTCGAGGAAGTTCTTGATCTCGGCCGGCTTGGGCAGGCGCATCTTGCCTTCCTGCTCTTCCTGCTCGCGCTCCTCGGCGATGATGTCGAGACAGATGTCGACGCACTCGTCACAGATGTAGACGGTCGGACCCGCGATCAGCTTGCGTACGTCCCGCTGGCTCTTGTTGCAGAAAGAGCACTTCAGCGTGTCACCGTCCGTCTTTCGCTTCGACATCGAAAACTCCGTGCGTCGTCGTGCGGGAAGGGATCAGGCGGCCACGCCCCGCTCGCTGATCACCTCGTCGACCAGGCCGTATTCCTTGCCCTGGCTCGCGGTCAGGATGTAGTCCCGGTCGGTATCGCGGATGATCCGGTCGACGTCCTGCCCGGTGTGCTCGACCAGGATCTTGTTGATCATCTCGCGCATGCGAAGGATCTCCCTCGCCTGGATGTCGATGTCCGCCGCCTGGCCCTGCGCGCCGCCCAGCGGCTGGTGGATCACGATGCGCGCGTTGGGCAGGGCGAAGCGCTTGCCCTTGGTCCCCGCGGCCAGGATCACCGCCGCCATGCTGGCCGCCTGGCCGACGCAGAACGTGCTGATGTCCGGCTTGACGAACCGCATCGTGTCGTAGATCGCCATGCCTGCGGTCACGGAGCCGCCCGGCGAGTTGATGTAGATCGAGATGTCGCGGTCGGGGTCCTCGGCTTCGAGGAACAGCAGCTGGGCGATCAACAGGTTCGCGAGGTTGTCGTCGATCGGCTGCCCGATGAACACGATGTTGTCCTTGAGCAGACGCGAGTAGATGTCGTACGCGCGCTCGCCGCGGCTCGTCTGCTCGACCACCATCGGGATCAAAGGCATCGTCACGACTCCTCGTTTTGAATATTAGCAACGCGGGTCAGCAAGTCAAGGGATTTCTCTCTAAGCATCTGAGTCTTAAGCGCTTCCAGACCGTGCCCCTTCCGCAGCCGCGCTCTTACGACATCGACTTTCTCGCCCATGCGGGCGGCCTCGCGACGGAGCCTTTCCTCGATTTCCGTCTTGTCGACGTCGAGCTTTTCGTCCCGCGCCACCGCGTCGAGTACCAAGCGGGCATGGACGGTCTTGCGCGCCGGCTCCTCCTGGCGCTCGCGAAGCTGCTTCCAGTCGATGTCGGCCTCGCGCGGATCGAGCCCCTGCATCATCATCGAGCGGACCCCGTCCTCCAGCCGGTCGCGGATCTCGTGCTCGACCAGCACGTCGGGCAGCGGGAACGGGTTCTCCAGCAGCACCTTGTCCAGCACCTGCTGGCGCACCGCCTGCTCGGCCTCGTGCTCGCGGTGCCGCAACAGGTCCTCCCGCACCCGTTCGCGCAGCGTGGCGAGGTCGTCCAGGCCGACGTCCTTGGCGAACTCGTCGTCGAGGTCGGGAACCTCGCGGACCTTGACCTCGTGGATCTTGATTTCGTAACGGACGGTCTTGCCGGCCAGCTGCGCGGCCGGGTACTCGGCGGGATAGACCACCGGAAACTCCCGCGACTCGTCCGGGCCGACGCCGAGCAGCCGCTCGTTGAACTCGGGCGGGTTCTGGCTCGCGCCGAGCTCCAGCAGCACCCGTTCGCGCTGGAACGGCTCGCCCTCGTCGGGCCGGCCGTGCATGTCCACGACCAGGAAGTCGCCCGTGATCGCGGCGCGGCCCTCCTCGGAGACCAGCCGCGAGCGGGACTCGCGCAGCTCCTCGAGCGCCTTGTCGACGTCCGCATCGCCGATCGTGACCGCCTGTCGTCGCACCTCGACGCCGCGGTGGTTCTTGAGCTCGAACTCGGGCAGCACCTCGATCGTGGTGCGGAAGCGGAACGGGTGCCCGGCCTCGTGGGTCACCTCCTCGACCTTGGGCTCGCCCAGCGGCCGCAGGCCGCGCTCCTCGGTGGCCTCGCGGTAGGAGCGGGCCAGCAGGCGGTCGCGGACCTCCTCCTCGACCTCGCGCGCGTAGCGCGACTCGACGATCGTCCGCGGCACCTTCCCCGGGCGGAACCCGGGCACCCGGGCCTTGCGCGAGTAGAGGCGGATCACCTCGTCGTGGGTGCGCTTCACCGCCTCGGCGTCGACCTCGACCGTGAGCGTCTTCTTGACCGGACTGATGTCCGTGACCTCGACCTTCATGGGTTCCTCGGGGGGGCCGGGCCGGCGTCGAGCCGGCTCCGGGCGATCGTGGTGAGCCGCCAGGGAATCGAACCCCGAACCCGCAGATTAAGAGTCTGCTGCTCTACCAATTGAGCTAGCGGCCCACGGCGCCGTCGCGAAAAAGAAAAGTCATCCTAGCACAGCGCGACGGACCGAAAAGGACCCGTCGCTGGCGCGCCCGGAGAGACTTGAACTCCCGACCCTCTGGTTCGAAGCCAGATGCTCTATCCAGCTGAGCTACGGGCGCGGAAGGTCCAGGTTAGCACGCGTCGGCCCTGGCGAGCCGGGCCCGCGGGCGGTCGCCGCGGCGCCGGCTCAGCGCTGGCGGAATTCGGTGGTGACGAACGGGAACAGGTCGAGGGCGTCGGCGATCGAAGCCGTGCAGTACTCGGTCGTGCCCCGGTTGAACGACGAGATGTGCCACATGCCCGGGCCGAACGGGTCATCGGCGTTGCCGAGCACACCGTCGCTGCCCGAGCAGTCGTCGGCGGTCCACATCACCCCGTCCGGCCCGGCGATGTTGGCGACCAGGAACGCGCCGGAGTAGCTGCCCCGCTCGGCCGCCATCTGCCGCCAGAACTGTCCGGTTCCGACCACGAACACCACGCCGGTCCAGCTGAACTCCGAGGTCGCGTGGAGATCGCCCGTGATCCACAGCACCCCGCCCCCGTCGACGTCGACGTTGATGTCGTAGTCGCCCTCGATGTAGACGATCTTGGGGTCGGCCACGGTGCCCAGCGAGGCCTTGGGCGTCGACGAGTCGCCGACCACGTCGGCCAGGTCGCGCACCTCGAGGGCCAGGCTCTTGAGGTAGTTGCAGTCGAGCCAGGCCGGGTCGATGATCCCCGTGATGTCGTCGACCGTGTCGGGGCCGCGCTCGATCCCCTGCCGGAACCTGTCGGGGAACGCGATGTGCAGCTCGGCCTCGGCCTCGGCGGCGGCGCCGATCACCCCGGCCACCGGCACCGACAGCCCGGGCACGCCCGCGCCGTTGCAGTCGTCGCCGGTCAGCAGCTTGGCGTCGCCGCTGCCGCCGTCGAAGTCGGGCAGCGGGCCCAGGATCGTGATCGCCGCCGGGAACTCCGGCACCCCGTGGCGCTCGATGATGCCCTGGACGATCCGCCGGGAGCGCCCGGGCCCCGCGGCGATGGAGACCACCTGCACGCGGTCGTTGGTGTCGTCGAGGTCGGCCAGACCGTCCACGGCGTCGTTGGTCAAAAAGGCCGCGTAGATCCCGTCCCCCAGCCGCGTGGTCGCCCGGACCGGCACGTCGTCGCCGTAGCCCGTGAAGTCCACCGGCTGGCCGTCGGCGTCGTAGAGCACGGACAGCGTGTCGAGGTCGAGGTCGATCCGCCCGTTGGGGCCGGCCGCGTCCAGCAGCTCGTCGTCGAGGCTGCCCAGGTTGGCCGAAGCGTTGTTGGCCTGGCGCAACGTCTCGCGGCCGTCCTCCAGGCCGGCCTCGGCCAGGTAGAACACCACCTTGGAGCGCAGGTCGGCCTGGTGCATGCGCATCTCGATCTCGGTCACCACCAGCAGCGCGATGCCCATCCCGGTGAGCAGCGACAGCACGAACATCGCCATCACCATCGCGGAGCCCGTCTCGCGGGTCCGCCGCTGCCGCGGGGCGGTCACAGCCCCTCCCGCAGCGCGACCCGGGTCTCGGCGGTGTAGCGCATGTATTTCCCGGTGCGGTGGTTGGGCAGCGGGGACTGCGCCGTGATGCGGACGCCGACCTCGGTCGGGTCGACGGCGGCGTCGGCGTCGAACATCGGCTCCGGCGTCCCGTCGCCGTCGGCGTCGTTGGTGATGTGCTCGGCCAGCGTGACCCAGGGGCCGCCCGTCGAGCGCTGCCACTCGATGCGGTCGGCGACCCGCCGCACGGTCACCGCCTCGTCCTGGTCGTCGGTGTCGCCGTCCTCGTTGAAGTCGGCGAACAGCTCGATGCTGTCGCTCTGCGCCGCGGGCAGGCGCACGCCCTCGATCCCGACGTTGAGCGGGTCCCAGCCCGCGCTGCGCAGGTCCTGCAGCACCAGCGCCAGGCAGGTCGTGGCGTTGGACTGCACGTCGGCGCGCATCTGCTGCGCCTTGTTCATCTGCGAGCTCTGGATCATCAGCCCGGCCAGCGACGCCGTGGCCAGCGCGAACACCGCCATGCTGATCAACAGCTCGACCAGGCTGAAGCCGCGCGGGATGGAACCGAGCCGCCGCATCAGCGGCACCTCACCGTGGCCAGCGTCACCTGGCGGCCGGAGCCGCCCGCGGCGCCCTTGGGCACCGCGCGCACCTCGATCGTCTTGGCCCCGGGCGGTCCGACGCCGGACGAGATGCGCCAGCGGATCGTGAACGTCGGATGGGCGTCGTCGAAGTAGCCGGCCACGTCGGCGCCCAGGCTCCCGCCGTCGGTCAGCGAGCCGAACGGCTCCTTGCGCAGCGTCTCCAGCTGCTCGAGCACCACGGAGCCGCCCTGGGACAGGTCGGCGCCCGAGGCGTTGCCCTGCGCCACGTACATGAACATCGGGGCGGCCGCCAGCACCCCCACCGCGACCAGCAGCAGGGCCAGCAGCACCTCGACGAGCGTGTAGCCTGGCGAGCTCGGCCTCATCATGCTCCTCAAATGTCCGGCATCCAGGAGGACCCGTTCCAGCGCTCGAGAGTCACACCCCCGGCCGCCAGCAGTCGTACCCTGTAGTAGAACCCGTCGCCGCCTTTCACGGCGACCTGGCCCGAGCCGGCGGAGACGCTGCCCCGCGGGGTGAACGTGGCCTGGTAGCGCCCGCCCCCGATCGGCGTCAGCGTGATCGGCGCTCCGGGATCCGGCCGCTCGAAGACCACGAACCGCGACAGCGTCAGGTCGGCCAGCGTGAGGTCGTCGGCGGGATCGCCGGGGTCGTTGACGTCGAAGACCTGGATGCGCCGGGCGCCCTCGTCGATGACGAACCGGCAGGTCTGGTTGCGGGCGATGGCCTGGATCCGGCCCAGCCGGAGATGCGATTGCACCTGGTGGACGGCGCTGCGCACGGACTCCCGCTCGGTCCAGCGGTGGGTGATCACCGCCGAGACGGTGAACGCCATCGCCATGACCACGGTCATGGCCAAGAGTTCCACGAGTGTTGCACCGCGCTGGCCGTGCACCGATTCCACCCCCTGTGACAGACAGGACCCGAAAGTGCCGGAAAGGGCGAGGCGACTTGGGGCTTCCCCTTACCTGTTCGTAATTGTACCGGTAGTCGCCGAGAAACGGAACCGTTTTCCTTTACCCGGAAGTTAATTCTTTGTAAGAGTCGGCCGTCACTTTCGCGGCCCGGGCGCGGTTGTCGGCCGTGTTTCGATTGGGGTGAGTGAGGGGATTCGAACCCCCGACCACCAGATCCACAGTCTGGCGCTCTACCGACTGAGCTACACTCACCACGGAACGGGCCCGCTCCCTCGAGAAACGCCCCTTCCCTGGCGCTTCCGGGCCTCGGCGCCGCGCGATTATAACGTGCCCGGAACAGCGCAACCAGCGGGGAGCCGGCGCTGGCGCGCCTGGAGGGACTCGAACCCCCGACCCGCGGCTTAGAAGGCCGCTGCTCTGTCCACCTGAGCTACAGGCGCCCGGGCGGCGACTCTAGTCCGAAGCCGATCCGGGCCGCAAGCGCGGGCCTCCCCAGGCTCCACCCCCGCCGCGGAGAGCATCGCGGCCCGCAGCGTCTCGAGCGCGGGCGGGTGGTAGAGCTGCCAGGAGCGCGGGCCGGCGAACCGGGTCGCCAGCTCGTTGGCGCGCAGCGGGACGCGGGTGCCGAAGTAGTGGTTCACGCCGTCGCCCACGGCGTAGAGCGTCTTCGGCTCGGTCAGCGTGACGAAGACCTGCCGCAGCAGCGCCGTCTCCATCGTCGCCGGCGTGTCGACCAGCGTGACGGCCCGGCCGCGCTGGGCGGCGGGCAGCCCCTCCAGCCGCAGCTCTCCCGACAGCTCGCGCACCGCCTCCACCGAGACGCGCCCGGGTCCGACCATGTCGCGCTCCCAGCGCCGCACCAGCGGCGGATCGTCGTCGCTCCACAGCTCGTCGCCGATCCGCTCCGCGCGCGGCGGCACGATCAGCACGAACGACTGGGGCGCGTCGGGGTAGCGGTGCATGTACTGCAGGACCGCGGCGGCGCCGGTGCCGCGCCCGGCCAGCAGCACGCGCCGCTCGGGCAACCGGTAACGCTCGGCCAGCAATCCGACCCAGCGCTGGATGTCGGCGGCGAAGTCCAGGTCCTCGGCCGAGGTGACGTCGCCCGGGAAGTGCGAGTCCCCGTAGCCGCGGAGGTCGGCGCTCAGCACCGGCACCCGATCGCTGAGCAGCTCGGCCAGCACGCGGTTGAACGGCATCCGCCGCGCCAGCGGGTTGGAGGAGTGGAGCAGCAGGATCGCGGCCTCGGCCCGCCCGGGATCGCCGCGGTCGTAGAGGTCGCCGTGCAGGCGCAGCTTGCCCTGCTCGATCACCACGGTCTCGCGCGGTGCGGGGCGGATCGCGTCGTAACGCAGCGCGCCCCAGACCACGACCAGCGCCCCGAGACCCAGCGCGGCGAGCACGACCGCCGCGCGGCGGCGCCGGTTGCGGGTCCCGGGGTCTCGGCTCAATCCTCGGGCTCCGGCGGCCACCGCCGCAGTTGGAGCAGCATGCGCTCGGTGCCCTCGCCGCGGCGGACGGTCACGGTGGCGGTGTCGCCCCAGCGCTTGCCCGACATGTGGCGGTTGAGCGTTTCCTTGTCCGGGATGTCGACGCCGTCGACCGTCAGCAGCACGTCACCCATCTGCACCCCGGCGGCGCCCGCCGGGGTCTTCTCCTCGACCCAGATCACCTTCAGCCGCTGCTCGTCGTCCATCTTGCGCGTCGAGAACCCCAGCGACGGGTAGATCGGGGGGCCCTGGCGCGGCAACCCCCACAGGAAGTCGGCGAACGAGGCGCGCACCGTCGGCACCGGGTCGTCGTCCTCGTCCCGCACCGGCACCGGGATCAGCGTCGCCAGCTTGCCCCCGACCTGGCCGGCGATCTGGCGCTGGATGCCCAGGTCGTAGGCGAGGTGCCCCGACCCGACCAGCACGACCAGGATCGACCCGTCCCCGCTTCCGTGCCGCTCCAGCACGGACAGCGCGTTGTGGCCCATCACCGCGTCCCAGGCGCACTGGGCCTCGAGCATCCGCGTCCACTGCTCGTCGCTCATCGCGCCGTGGATCTCGCCCTCCTCGAAGAACGACTTGAACAGCGTCAGGTGCTCGTCGCTGGCGGTGTCAATGCGCTCGGGAAGCTGCGCCCGCTCCTCTTCGTCCAGCCCGTCGAGCCCCTTGCGGCCGACGGAGGAGATCACGTCGCGGTCGACGTTCAGCCCGTGGAGGCCGATGCCGTTGACGCGGGCGTAGTCGAAGATCTCGCGATAGTAGTCCCAGTGGTAGCCCCAGCGGTCGTACCAGCGCGACAGCTCGAGGAACCCGGTCTCGGTCAACAACCCGCGCACCCAGCGGTCCAGCGAGGCCTGGTCCTCGGCCGGGTACATCTCGAGACCGACCCGGACGTTGCGGCCCGCCTCGTGCAGCGCGCGGATCACGCGCAGCTGCACGCGGTGGAAGTCCATGCTGGTGTGGCTCTCGCCCACCAGCAGCAGGCGCACCCCGAGAAGCCGCCGGGCCAGCTCGTCCGGGGTCAGCACGTCGCCCGTGCGGGTGTCGGTGATGCCGTCGAGCACCACGTCGGCCTCGCGGTCGCGGCGCTCGGGGTCGCCGACGGACAGGTGCAGCACGGTCTGGCTGCCCGCCAGCAGCGGCGTGGACAGCAGCAGGCACAGGATCAGCAATCGAATCGTGACTCGCATCGCACTCCCCTTCCGAAACACCAGGTTTCCGGAAGGTAGCAGAGCCCCGGACGTGGGGAAAATATACGCGCGACCGGGAAGGTCGCAAAAGGTTGGTACGCGTGGCAGGATTCGAACCTGCGACACCCAGTTCCGGAGACTGGTGCTCTATCCAGCTGAGCTACACGCGCCCGTGTCGAGTCCGGCGGG
>JBFKMV010000146.1:0-13402 GCA_041629655.1 Candidatus Polarisedimenticolaceae bacterium | reverse complement strand
TTCACGTCGTTGGCCCAGGTGCGGGAGCAGCTCCAGCGAGTCGACGGGGTGATGATCGGACGAGCCGCCTACGACGACCCGTTCATGCTGGCGACGGCGGACCGCGAGGTGTTCGGCGAGAACGCCCCGGCTCCCACCCGCCGAGCGGTGGTGGAGGCGATGCTTCCGTACATCGAGCAGTGGCGCGCGCGTGACGTGGCGCTGGGCACGCTCACGCGCCACATGCTGGGGCTGGTCAACGCGCGTCCGGGAGCGCGGGCGTGGCGCCGCCACCTGAGCGAGCGGGCCGGCCGGCCCGGAGCGGGCCCCGAGCTGCTGCGGGAGGGGCTGCGGCTCGTTCCGGACGAGGTGTGGGACGAGCGACCCGGCCCCGCGGCGGCTCCCGCCGCCGCCGCCCGCGCCGGCCGGGCAGCGCGCTAGTCGAGACGCGGGTAACGGGCCGGATCGGCCTCGTGCATCAGCTCGTGGACCGCGGCGAACACGTCCTCGCGGTTCGGCTTGGAGAAGTAGTCCCCGTCGGAACCGTAGGCCGGGCGGTGCGCCTTGGCGCTGACCGCGCGCGGCGGCGAGTCGAGCCAGCGGTAGCCGCCCTGTTCGTCCAGCACCTGGCGCATCATGTACGCGGTGGTCCCGCCCGGCACGTCCTCGTCGACGAACACGATCCGGCCGGTCTTTTCCAGCGAGCGGACGATCCGCGCTTCGCGGTCGAACGGCAGCAGCGTCTGCACGTCGATCACCTCGGCGTCGATCCCGACCTCCCGTAACAGCTCCGCCGCGTCCAGCGCGATCCTGCAGCAGGCGCCGTAGGTCACCAGCGTGACGTCCGCGCCCTCACGCAGCACCTCGGGCACGCCGAGCGGCAGCGTGAACTCGTCGATGTTGGCCGGCAGCTCCTCCTTCAGGCGGTAGGCGTTCAGCACCTCGACCACCAGCCCCGCATCGTCCGAGCGCAGCAGCGTGTTGTAGAACCCGGCAGCGCGCGTCATGTCGCGCGGCACGCAGACCCAGATCCCGCGAACCAGGTTGATGATGCCCGCCATCGGCGATCCGGCGTGCCAGATCCCCTCCAGCCGGTGGCCGCGGGTGCGCACGATCACCGGGGCCTTCTGGCCGCCGACGGTGCGGTAGTGCAGCGAGGCCAGGTCGTCGGACAGGATCTGCAGGCAGTACAGCACGTAGTCCAGGTACTGGATCTCGGCGATCGGGCGCAGCCCGCGCATCGCCATGCCGATCGCCTGGCCGATGATCGTGGTCTCGCGAATCCCGGTGTCGGAAACGCGCAGCTCGCCGTATTTCTGCTGGAGCCCCGCGAACCCCTGGTTGACGTCGCCGAGCTGGCCGACGTCCTCGCCGAACGCGATCAGGTTGGGATACCGCGCCAGGTTGGCGTCGAAGCAGCGGTTCAGGATCTCGAAGCCGCGCAGCGCCTCGCCGTCGCCGTCGTAGCGCGGCGGCACGACCTCGACGCGCAGCGCCGACTCGCCCGATTCGCTGGCGAGGTGCGAGCTGTAGCGCCGCTCGTTGTGCGCCGCCTGCTCGGCCTTCCACGCGGCGAGCCGCTGCCGCGCCGCCGACGGCTCGTCGCGCGAGACGACCAGCGCGTCGGTGACGGCGCGCAGCACGTCGCGACGCTGCGGGTTCGGCTGGCGCATCAGACCGTTGCGAACCCGCGCCAGCTCCTCGCCGTGGGCGCCGCCGGCCAGCGCGTCGATCATGCCGGCCACGGTGTCCAGCTCGCCCCGGATCTCGTCGCGGAACGCCCCCCAGGCGCGGTCGCGAGCGTCGATCACCTGCTCGCGGTCCTGCTGCTCCAGCTCGTCCAGCTGCTCGGCGGTGGCGATCCCCTGGTCGACCATCCACTCGCGCATCTTGTGGATCGGGTCGAACTCCTCCTCCCAGGCCAGCCGCTGCTCGGTCTTGTACCGTTCGTGGCTGCCGGAGGTCGAGTGGCCCTGCGGCTGGGTCATCTCGGTGACGTGGATGATCGACGGAACGTGCTCGCGCCGCGCCGTCTCGGCGGCGCCGAGGTACGTCTCGCACAGCGCGGGGTAGTCCCAACCCTTGACGACGTGGATGTCGAAGCCGCCGCGCTTGCCGGGGTCGCGCTGGAAGCCCCGCAACAGCGCCGAGATATTGCTCTTGGTGATCTGGTACTCGTTCGGCACCGAGATGCCGAAGCCGTCGTCCCAGATCGACAGCACCGCCGGCGCCCCGAGCACGCCAATGGCGTTGACCGACTCCCAGAACATCCCCTCGGCGCAGCTGGCGTTGCCGATCGTGCCGAAGGCGACCTCGTCGCCGTTGCGCGAGAACCGCTCGAAGCCCGTAAGCTCCGGAAGCTCCCGGTACAGCCGGGACGCGTAGGCCAGGCCGACCAGCCGGGGCATCTGCGAGCCCGTCGGCGAGAGGTCCGCCGACGCGTTGTACTGCTCGGTCAGGTTCTTCCAGCTTCCGTCCGGCTCCAGGTTCCGCGTCGCGAAGTGCGCCGTCATCTGGCGCCCGCCCGAGGCCGGGTCGGCCGCGAGGTCGGCGTGCGCGTAGAGCTGCGCGAAGAACCCCTCGATGGTCAACAGGTCGAGCGCCAGCATGAACGTCTGGTCGCGGTAGTAACCCGAACGGAAGTCGCCCTTGCGGAACGCGCGGGCCATCGCGACCTGGGCGACCTCCTTGCCGTCGCCGAAGATGCCGAACTTGGCCTTGCCGGAGAACACCTCGCGGCGGCCGATCACGCTGGCCTGGCGGCTCTGGACGCAGATCCGGTAATCGCGGAGGATGCTGTCCTTCGTGATATCGGTACCGACGCGGCTCGCCTTCGATTCTCGCAACGTTGCTGCTCCGATGTTCTCTTGGGGGCCCGGATTCGAGGTCCGGTATCGCACCGAATGTTAGCATGCGGCGCGCTCGGAAGCGTGTCCAGCGCCCGCCGGCTCCGGCGCTAAACCGGCAGAAATGCGTACCTTAGCGCGAAGACTCCCGCCAGCGCGTAGATCAGCCAGTGCACGTCGCGCGGGCGGCGGGCGGCGGTCTTGACCAGCGCGTAGACCATGATGCCGGCGGCCAGTCCGTGGGAGATGTTGAACGTCAGCGGCATCGTCAGCGCGGTGAAGAACGCCGGGGCGGCCTCGGTCATGTCGTTCCAGTCGATGCCGCGGACCGCCCGGACCATCAGCGTGCCGACCATGATCAACGCCGGCGCGGTGACCGGATTCAACCCCTCGCCCGCGCCGCGGCCGACCACCGCCACCAGCGGCGTGAAGAACGTCGCGCCCAGCAGCAGCACCCCGGTCACGACGCTGGCCAGGCCGGTGCGCGCGCCGACCGCCACGCCGGTCGTGCTCTCGACGTAGGACGTGACGGTGGAGGTGCCCAGCAGCGATCCCCCGACCGTCCCCAGGGCGTCCGCCGTCATCGCCCGCTCCATCCGCGGCATGCGCCCCTCGCGGAGGAAGCCCCCCTCGTGGGCGATGCCGAGCAACGTTCCCATCGTGTCGAACAGGTCGAAGAACAGGATCACCAGCATCAGCGGGACGTACTCGAGCCGCAGCGCGCCGAGCAGGTCGATGCGGAAGCCGGGGAAGCCGGCCGACGGCAGCTCGAACACCGCTTCGGGGCGCGCCACCAGACCCGTGGCGAGCGCCGTCAGCAGCGTGGCCAGCAGGCCCCAGAAGATCGCGGTCCGCACGCGCGCCGCCGCGAGCACCAGCGTCAGCCCCAGGCCGGCCACCGTCAACAGGGCCACCGGCGTCCTGGGGTCGCCCAGCGCCAGCAGCGTCTTCGGGTCGGCGCGCACCAGGCCGCCCTGCTGCAGGCCGATGAACGCGATGAACAGGCCGATGCCCACGGCACCGCTGAGCTTGATCACCGGCGGCACCGCCTCCACGATCACCCGGCGCGCCCCGGTCACGGTCAGCGCCAGGAACGCGATGCCGGCCCAGAACACCAGACCCAGCGCCGTCGGCCACGGCACGCCCGCCCCGAGGCAGACGCTGTAGGCGAAGAAGGCGTTGAGCCCCATTCCGGGAGCCAGGGCGATCGGGTAGTTCGCCAGGACGGCCATCAGCAGCGTGGCCAGCCCGGCGGCGACGCAGGTGGCGAGGATCGCGCCTTCCAGCGGCATCCCCGTCTCGGCCAGGAACGCGGGATTGACGACGATGATGTAGACCATCGTCAGGAACGTGGTGAGACCGCCGAGCAGCTCGCGTCCGGGCGTCGAGCCGCTCGCGCGGACGTGGAACAGCCTCTCCAGCACGGCGGCGATTATACGGGGGGTGCGGGACGGGGGAACGGAACGGGACGGGTTCAGCGCTGTCCGTAGGGCGCGAGCTGGTTCCCGTCGGCCAGGCTCTCCATCTCCGGCATCAGGCGCTCGATCTCCTGCTCGAGCAGCGCCAGCACTCCGGCCGTGCCGGTCAGCTTGCCCTGGCGTCCCAGTAGCTCCAGCTCGAGCGCGGCATCGGCCGCCGGGCCCGCCGCCATCACCAGCAGCGAGCCCTTGACGCGGTGCGCGCACTTTTCGATATCCCGCGCGTCACGGCGGGTCACGGCCTCCCGGACGGCGGTCATCAGCCGCGGCGTGTCCTCGAGGAACAGCTGCGCGCTCTCGACCAGCAGCGTCCGGTCGCCGCCCAGGTGGGTCAGGGCCTTGTTGAGGTCGAGAACCGGTCGGCGCATCTGGGGCTCGGACATGCTGTTCCTCCGGCGGCACGCGGCCGTCGGAACCCGTATCGGCAGCACCTTACGGAAATTAAGCTTTTCTGCATTGGAATGCAAGCCGTTGCCTGTCAGGAACTTGCAGCCGGGCTGGTCAGGCGCCGCGGGGCTTGCTCGCCAGATACTCGACCAGCGGCCGCCAGTCGAGCGGACGCCCGCTGATCCGTTCGCAGGGCTCGACGCCCGGAAAGCGGCGTCCGTGGCGGTGGATCCGCTCGCGCAGCCAGTCGAGCAGCGCGCCGAACTCCCCCCGCGCGAGCTGCCGCTCGACGTCGGCGACCTCGCGCAGGACCACCTCCCAGAGCTGCGCCGCGTACAGGTTGCCCAGTGTGTAGGTGGGAAAGTACCCGATCGAGCCCATCGACCAGTGCACGTCCTGCAGGCACCCGCGTCGATCGTCCGGCACCTCGAGACCGAGGTCGTCGCGGATCCTGCGGTTCCAGGCCGCCGGAAGGTCGTCGACCGGCAGGTCGCCGCGCAACAGCGCGCGCTCGAGATCGAAGCGGATCATCACGTGCAGGTTGTAGGTCGTCTCGTCGGCCTCGACGCGGATCAGCCCGGCCCGTACCGCATTGACCTCCCGCACCACCGCGCCCAGGTCGAGGCCGTCGAGCGACGCGCCGCAGAAGCGACGCGCCTCGGGCAGCGCCCAGCTCCAGAACGGGCGCGAACGGCCGACCTGGTTTTCCCAGGTCCGGGACTGGCTCTCGTGCATCCCCAGCCCCGCCGTCTGCGCCAGCGGCTGGCCGTGACGCTCGCTCTTGGGCAGCCCCTGCTCGTACAGCGCGTGCCCCAGCTCATGCAGCGTGCTGCCGACCGCGTCGAAGAACCCGTCGTCGCGGTAGCGCGTGGTCAGCCGGGTGTCGCCGGGGGCGAGACCGGTCGTGAACGGGTGCGTCGACTCGTCGAGCCGCCCGGCCTCGAGATCGAAGCCGAGCCGCCCGCACAGCCAGTGGTTGAACTCGCGCTGGGCCGCCACCGGCACCGCGAGCCCGAGCGATGGATCGGTGCTCCGTGCATCCTCGATCAGCGGCACGAGCGCCTCGCGGAGCGGCTCGAAGACCCGTTCGAGCTGCGCCGCCGTCATGCCCGGCTCGAAATCGTCCAGCAGGGCGTCGTACAGCTCGCCACCCTCGGGCGCGCCGTAACACTCGGCCTTGCGGCGGGCCAGGGCGAACTGTTTCTCCAGCCACGGCCGGAACGCCCGAAAGTCGTCGCGCGCGCGCGCGTCCTTCCAGGCTTCCATCGCCAGCGAGCCGGTCTGGCCCAGCTCCGCCACGAGCTCCGGCGGCAACTTGATCGCCCGATCGTAGGCGCGGCGTATCTCGCGCAGGTTGGCCGACTCGAGCGGATCTTCGCACAGCGTCGCGTCGGTCTCGCATTCCGCGATCAGCTCGCCGACGCGCGGGTCGGTCGCCCGCTCGTGGGCCAATCGCGAGACCAAGGCCACCTCCTCGGCGCGGAACGCGACCGCCTTGCGCGGCATCATCGTCTCCTGGTCCCACATCGCCAGGGCGGCCAGCGAGCGAAGCGTCTCTGCGTCGCGGAGTCGTTGCTGAAGCTCGGCATACGGGGCGCTCACGCGCACCTCCCGAAGCCGAGTCTACAACGGTTGCCCGGCCGTTCGACGCTCAGAGTGAGGCCCGGCGCAGACGCAGCGCGTTGCCGATCACCGAGACCGAGCTGAGGCTCATCGCCGCGCTGGCGATCATCGGGTTCAGCAGCAGGCCGGTCCACGGGTACAGCACCCCGGCGGCCAGCGGCACGCCCAGGGCGTTATAGAAGAATGCAAAGAACAGGTTCTGCCGGATGTTGCGCATCGTGGCGCGACTGAGCCGTCGCGCCGCGGCCAGCGCTCGCAGGTCGCCGCGCACCAGCGTCATCCCGGCGCTCTCCACGGCGACGTCGGTGCCGGTGCCCATGGCGATCCCGACGTGGGCCCGCGCCAGTGCCGGCGCGTCGTTGATGCCGTCGCCGGCCATCGCGACGGTGCGACCCTGGCGCCGGAGCTCGTCCACGGCCCGCGCCTTGTCCTCGGGCAGCACCTCGGCGCGCACGTCCTCGATACCCAGCTCCCGGGCCACGGCGCGCGCCGCGGTCTCGCCGTCGCCGGTCACCATCACCAGGCGCACCCCGTCGCGCTGCAGCATCCGCACCGCGGCGGGCGTGGAGTCCTTGATCGGGTCGGCCACCGCGATCAGTCCCGCGGGCGCCCCGTCCAGCGCAACCAGCATCACGGTCCGCCCCTCGCGACCCAGCTCGGCGGCCCGGGCCGTCAGCGGGGCCGCGTCGAGGCGCAGCTCCTCGAACAGGCGGCGGTTGCCGAGCGCCACCACGCGGCCGTCCACGCGACCGGTGACGCCCTTGCCGGTCCGCGACTCGAAGTCCTGCGCCCCGGACAGCTCGAGCCCGCGCTGCTCCGCTCCCTGGACGATCGCGGCGGCCAGGGGATGCTCGCTGCCCCGCTCGAGGCTCGCGGCCGCTCGCAGCAAATCGTCCTCATCGACGCCCGCCAGCGGCACGACCTGCTGCAAGCGTGGCCGGCCCTCGGTCAGCGTGCCGGTCTTGTCCACCAGCAACGTGTCCACCCGTTCGAAGATCTCGAGCGCCTCGGCGTCCTTGATCAGCACTCCCGCGCCCGCGCCGCGGCCGGTGCCGACCATGATCGACATCGGAGTCGCCAGCCCCAGCGCGCAGGGGCAGGCGATGATCAGCACGGCCACCGCGTTGACCAGCGCGTAGGCCAGCGCCGGCGACGGGCCGATCGAGGCCCAGACCGCGAAGGTCGCCACCGCGGCGATCACCACCGTGGGCACGAACCACGCGCTCACACGATCCGCGACGCGCTGGATCGGCGCACGGCTCCGCTGCGCCTCGCCGACCATGCGGACGATCTGCGCCAGCAGCGTGTCGCTGCCGACGCGCTCGGCACGCATCACCAGGCTCCCGGATCCGTTGATCGTCGCTCCGGTCAGCTCGTCGTCGGGGACCTTCTCCACGGGAACCGGCTCGCCGGTGATCATCGACTCGTCGACGCTGCTGGTGCCCTCGAGCACCACGCCGTCGACGGGGACCTTCTCCCCCGGCCGCACCCGCAGCCGGTCGCCGGGCCGGACCTGGTCCAGCGAGACGTCCTGCTCGCTTCCGTCGTCGGCAATGCGGCGCGCGGTCTTCGGGGCCAGCCCGAGCAGCGCGCGGATCGCGCCGCCGGTCCGGGCCCGGGCGCGCAGCTCCAGCACCTGTCCCAGCAGCACCAGCAAGGTGATCACCGCGGCGGCCTCGAAGTAGATCGGCAGCGTCCCGTCCTCGCGGCGGAACGATGCCGGGAACAGCCCCGGCGCCAGCGTAGCGACGAGGCTGTACAGCCACGCCGTGCCCGTCCCGATCCCGATCAGGGTGAACATGTTGAGGCGCCAGCTGACGACCGAAGTCCAGGCGCGCTGGAAGAACGGCCAGCCGCACCACAGTACGACGGGCGTCGCCAGCGCGAGCTGGATCCCGTTCAGCCAGTGTCCGGGCACCGCGCGCTGCACCGGCTGGCCCGGGATCATCTCGGACATCGACAGCAGGAACACCGGCACGGTGAAGACCAGACCGATCCAGAACCGCCGTGTCATGTCCCGCAGCTCCGGGTTGTCCGGCTCGTCGACGGTGATCGTGCGCGGTTCCAGCGCCATCCCGCAGATCGGGCACGACCCCGGGGCGTCCCGCACCACCTCGGGATGCATCGGGCAGACGTACTCGGTGCGGGTGGCGGGCGCGCCGGGAACGGCGGGCTCCAGCGCCATCCCGCACGACGGGCAGGTTCCGGGCGTATCGCTCCCCTCGCCGGGGCACATCGGGCAGATCCAGGCCGCGCCTGAGTCCGGTTCGGCGCCGGCGGACGGGCCGTGGTCGGGGTCGTGATCGTGGTGGCTGGAGTGGCAGCCGTGCTCTTCGGTCATCGGGCGGGACTCCCAGCGCTCGGGCGTGAACGACAACCGCGAGGCGGTACGATACCGCATGGCGCGGCGACGACGCTTCTCCGAGGACCACGACCCGGCCCACGGGCCCCACCCGATGCGCAACGTGTTCCGCTGGGGCGTCGCCGATCGGCTGCTGGGGCGCCGCGAAATCCGCCCCGCCGGCCGGCCCGCGCCTTGCGAGCGCCCCGACCTGGAACGGCTGCTCGAGCCCGCCGGTCCGCCGCGCCTGACCTGGATCGGTCACGCCTCGTTCCTGGGCACGCTGGGCGGCGGCCGGTTCCTGATCGACCCGGTGTTCAGCGATCGCGTGGGCTGGGTGGTGCGGCGCCACGTCCCGCCCGGGCTGCGGCCCCACGAGCTGCCCCCGCTCGACGCGCTGCTGGTCACGCACTGCCACTACGACCACCTCGATGCGGCCTCGGTGCTCTCGTTGCCCCGGGACGTCCCGGTGTTCGTGCCGCTGGGCCTCGGCCGCTGGTTCGGCCGGCGCGGCTTCACCCGGGTCCGCGAGCTGGACTGGTGGGAGCCGGCACCCGCCGGCCCGCTGACGGTGACCCTCGTTCCGTCGCGTCACTGGTCGCGGCGGCGGATCGCCGACACCAACCGCACGTTGTGGGGCGGGTTCGTCGTCGAGGGGGACGGGGCCGCCGTGTACCACGCCGGGGACAGCGCGTGGTGGGAGGGATTCCGCGAGATCGGGGCGCGATTTCCGGGACTGCTCGCGGCGATGCTGCCGATCGGGGCCTACGATCCGGCCTGGTTCATGGAGTACAACCACATGAACCCCGAGCAGGCGGGCCGCGCGTTCCAGGAGCTCGGGGCGCGCCACCTGGTGCCGATGCACTGGGGGACCTTCAAGCTGACCGACGAGCCGCTGCGCGAGCCCGCCGAGCGGATGCGGCAATGGTGGAGCGAGCACGCGCCGGACGGCGGCCGCGAGCTGCACCTGGTGCCGGTCGGCCGCACGATCGTGTTGGAGCGCTAGTGGACGCCCCGCTCGACGGCGCGCGCATTCTCGAGACCGCTCGCGGGGTCGCGTTCCCCCGCTATCCGGGGACGCAGGGCGACCGGCGGGCGATCGAGATCGTCGGGCGCGAGCTGCGGGCGGCGGGGCTCGAGGTCCGAACCGAGGAGTTCTCCTACGACCTGGCGCCGGTGATGCTGTTGCTGCGGGCGGCGCTCGTCGCCACGGCCCTGGCGTTGCTGGCCGCGGGGTGGCTCGCCGCGGCCACTCCTGCCGGCGCCGCCGTGCTGCTGCTCGCCGGCCTGGCCGTCGGCGGGCTGCTGCTGGCGTGGTCCCCGGGCGCGGAGCGCCTGTACCGCGCAGCGGGCCCGACCGTGACCGCGAACGTCGTCGGCCGGAGGCCTTCCCGGAGCGCGGGGCCGCCACGGCTCCGGCTGGTGCTGGTAGCCCACCACGACAGCAAGTCGCAGAACCTGACCTTCCCGGTGCGCATGGGGCTCACGCTGGCGGCGATCGGCGGGACCGCGGGGCTGGCGCTGCTGGTGCTGCTCGGTCTGGCGGGCGGCGCCGTGCCCGGGCCGGCCTGGCTCGCTCCGGCGGTGGCGGCGGTCGCGGCGCTGGCGCTGTCGGGCCTGGCGACGTTGCGCAGCGAGAACCGCTCGCCGGGGGGCGTGGACAACGGGGGCTCGCTGGCGATCCTGCTCGAGCTGGCCCGGGTGCTGCCGGCCGAGGTGCCGGACGACGTGGAGCTGATCTTCCTGTCGACCGGCGCCGAGGAGGACCACATGGTCGGCGCGATGCGCTGGCTGGACGCGCACCTCGACGGGCTGCGCGACCGTCCGCTGTTCGCGCTGAATCTCGACGGCGCCGGCTCGCCGGGCACCGCGGTTCTGATCGCCCGATACGGATTCGGCCGTTCGTTCGGCAAGACCGTGTCCGCGGCGACTGCCGGGTGCGCCCGGAAGCTGGGCATCCCGCTGCGCCGGATCTGGATGCCGCCGGCGATCGGCGTGGACGGCATCCCGTTCGCCCACCGCGGTGTGGAGTGCCCGACCCTGTCCAGCGGCTCGCTCGGACGTGCCACGATCGCGGTGCACTCGCGGCACGACGTCGCCGACCACCTCGACCCCGACGCGCTGGCCCGGGTGGCGCGTCTGGCGCGAGGAGTCGCCGTGGAGATCTGCCGGCCAAGTACCTGAGCGGAATTCGGCGGGGTGGATTTCCTCTAGCTCCCGATCCCCCGAAAATTGCGATTCCGTAATCTCCGCGGCCTCGGATCGAGGCTTGCCTCTCCGGCCCCCGGGACCTATTCATTACCTCCGGAACCCGGCCGTACAGAGGGGTCGCCCGATGCAAGCTCCACTGATCGAGGAAGATCCGAGGACCGCCCCGGAGGCCGAGTACGCCCTGGAGGCCACGGTCAAGTGCTCCTCGTGCGGGAAGGCGGTGGACTCGGTCCAGGTCGTGCGGCTGCTGCGCACCAAGGTCAACTTCACCTCGTCGCTTCCGCGACGGGGTTGCATCGTGGTCTGCCCGCACTGCCGGACGGCGCTGCCCGCCAACATCGGCTGAGCCCGGCGCCCGGACCTCAGTCGACCGCGCCCCGGGCGTAGACGAGCTTCCCGCCCACGAAGGTCAGGTCCACCTGCGTCTCGAGCCAGCGTGCCGGCTCGGTCTCGAACGGATCGGTCCCGAGCACGACGAGATCCGCCAGCTTGCCGGGCTCGAGCGTGCCCTTGATCCGCTCCTCGAACGCCGCGTGGGCCGAACCCGCGGTGTAGGCCCGGAGCGCCTCGGTCAGGCTCACGCGCTGCTCGGGGAACCAGCCGCCGGACGGCGTGCCCTCCAGCGTCTGGCGCGTCACGGCGGCGTAGATCCCGTACAGCGGATTGACCGGGTAGTACGACGCGTTGGTGCCCGGCCAGTCGGAGCCGAACGCCAGGACGGCGCCCGCGTCGGCCAGCGACCGGAACGCGTAGGCGCCCCGGCACCGCTCGCGCCCGATCCGCTCCTCCATCCAGCGCATGTCGTCGGCGCAGTGGTAGGGCTGCACCTCGGCGACCAACCGGTGCTCCGCCAGCCGATCGAGGTCCCGGGGGTGGATCACCTGGGCGTGGACGAGACGCAGCCGCCGGTCGCGCTTGCCGTTCTCGGCCTCGATGCGCTCGAGCATGTCCAGTATCAACGCATTCGCCTCGTCGCCGATCGCATGCACCCGCAGCTGGATGCCGGCCTCGTCGGCGAGCTTGAGCCGTAGCTCGAACGCCGCCAGGTCGTCCGAGAACTCGCGCCATCCGCCGCGCCAGTCCGCGCGGTCGTCCGGGTTGTCGGCGTACGGCTCGAAGAACCGCGCCGTGCGGTTGCCCATGATGCCGTCGATGTGTGTCTTGATCGTGCCGAAGCGGATCCATTCGTCGCCCGCGCCGACGACCCAGCCCCGGTCGACCATCCCCTCGACGGCATCGAGGCGGGCCGGGCTGTAGTGCACGCGCACGGTCAGCTCGCCGTTCTCGCGGAGCGCCTCGTAGATTTCGAGCTGCTCCGGCGGCGACATGTCCTGGACCGACGTCACGCCCCAGCGGCGGCACTCCTCCAGCGCGCGCCGCGACTCCGCCATCCGCCGCTCCAGGGACGGCTCCGGGACCGCGGCGAGGGCCCGCTCGAGCTGCTCCCCCCGCAGCACCCCGCTCGGGGATTCGATCCCCAGCGCGCGCAACGCCGTCGCGTTGGCCAGCCCCACGTTGCGGTCGAAACGGGTCACCAGCACCGGGTGCTGCGGGGTCAGCGCGTCGATCAGCCCGCGCGACGGAACGTAGCGCACCTCGCCGCGGCGGCTCCCGTCGGAGCCCGCCGCCCAGGCCTCGTAGGCGCCCCAGTCGCCGCCGGTGATCCAAGAACCGGCCGGAAGCCGCTCGACCGCCTCGAGGATCCGTTGCCGGAAGCGCTCGTCGTCGGCGGCGTCGAGCAGGTTCACGCCGAGCAACAACGCGCCGGCCCGGGCGAAGTGGACGTGCGAGTCGTTGAAACCGGGCAGCAGCAGGCGATCGCCCAGGTCGATCGTCCGCACCGCCTGCGGTGGCGACTCGTCGTGGCCGACCGACTCGATCCGGTCGCCGCGGATCGCCACCCAGCCGGCCCGGGGCCGCTCGTCGAGGCCGGTCCAGATCCGCGTTCCCTCGAGCAGCAGGTCCGGCGGTCCGGGACGCGCCGCGGGACGACAACCGCCGAGCGCCAGCAACAGCGCCAGCGCCAGCAACGGAGCCCAGACCCGGCTCATCCGCCGGACTCCGCGGCGATCTCCTCGCCCAATCGGTCGCTGTAGGCCGCGATCGCGTCTCGCAGCCCCGTGGCCCGCACGCCGGCCCGCACGCCGGAGCCGTCGGGGACGATCTCGAAGCTCAGCTCGACCCCGTAGGCGGCGCTGCGGGCGCGCAGGTCCTCGAGCCACACGGTCAGCGTGTCGCTCCACCGCTCGACGGGGTCCGCGGACGCGCACTCGAGCGAGACGAAGCCCTCCAGCGCGTCGTCGGACCGTACGTCGACCTCGAGGCTCATCCGGCGCAGCTCCCGTGCCGTGCCGCCCGGCCCGGCGGGGTCGAGGGCCATTCCCAGCTCCGCGAGCCAGGCCAGCGTTTCCGGCAGCACCGTCAGCTCGCCGTGGATGTCCCACCCCCCGGGCGGGTCCGCGGCCGGCGGCGGGCCCGCGTCGTCGTCGGAACCGGCCGCGGAGACCATCCGGTCGAGCACGCGCTCCATCAGCTCG